>CAIVHU010000270.1 GCA_903905735.1 uncultured beta proteobacterium | reverse complement strand
CGCAGTCACAACATCGCATTGATTACCAACCTCGCGGATCTGTGCTGCATATCATCAAATCTGATCACCCTTCGTCATGGGTGCGGGTTGCCGCCCATCACATAACTTGATCAAGTTTGAGGTAAATGCCATCACGGTAATTGGTCATGCTCAGCTAGTTCGCGGCCAAATCTTTGCTGTTGTTTCTTTGTCCAATCGGTCGATAGAGGGACCATCAATTCCCGTGCGGTTCTTGCTCGCGGGTTTGTTTTTTCCACTTTTTCCGCCATGTTCCATAATTCATTTACACGGCTTTTGATATCAGCTTTTGAACCCTTAAAGCCAATAATCTCTGTTAGCTCTACATCATGTTTATATGTAAAGTCAAAAGTTATTCCCAGCCGTTCATCATAGAGTGAAAGCCCTCCACGGTAAGCCGCTTTTGCTACTGCTGAATGCCCGTAGCCTCTGCCCATCACTGTTATTTTGGGTGTGAACCATGTCGCCAACGCCATATTAGGTTTCCTTGTTTCCTATGGCTTCATGGGTATTAGGTATTTGGTATTAACCCCGAAGGGGCGAATGTGTAAGTCAAGTTTTTTCGAAGAAAAAATGCAGACTTACGTAAATGAGCCATTGCATGGAGCCTAAGGATTAACATACCAGTTTTTTCGGAAAACACCAGAACAACAGGGGCAAGGTCGAAAGATATAGACTTTAGAAATAAAACACGGTAAGGTAGTTAATACCTAACCCAAAGGCCCATATGAATACCCAAGTTAATACCCCTGTTGAAGATAGCAATACTTTGCCAAGCTTTGTTGTTATGCCAGTTATTACAAAAACACTGACTGAATTAGAGGAACAACAAAAGCAGATTAAGGCAGAAATGGCCAAAGCAAAACAATCAATGGCAACCCGCAATGAGGCTATTGTTTACAACAAAGACGCTGCAATAGGCCGTGCTATTCGTTTAGCTATTGATGCTGAAAATGCACCAATGAAAGACGGCGAGCCACCTCGCAAAAAATTGTTCAATCAAATGTTTGTGCATATTCTCGCTGAACTTCAAAAGGTTGAAGCTGCTGATAATGCAATTAGGGAAGCTGCCAAAGCTGCCCGAGTCGTCAAAAATGCAAATGCTAAGGCCAAATCGGATGCCACCAAAGCCGCCAAAAAAGCTGCTCAGGCCCCCGTTGCGGTAAAGCCTGCCACCTCTGCACCTGTAACGACTAAATTCACGCCTAACCCCGTCCCAACGTCGAATTAGGGATTATTACGAACAGCAAAAATGGCCCATGGAGGCCATTTGCTATTACATCAAATACCCGATTTCCTTCTATTGTCTTCCCTGCACAGCATTTGACAATTGTCTGCACTGGTCTTTCCGCCAGCGTGCCACGGGGTAATGTGGTCAGCTTCCATTTTCTCTATATCAAACTTCACTTTGCAGACAATACATAAACCCTTTTGTCTTTCATATGACTGCCGTTTTTGATTCGGTGAGAATGCCCGTATATTTAGGCTTCTTTCTTTACGGTCAAGAACATACGAATAAATTCCCTTTTTATTCGTAACGTCTTCATCTTCCATCAACTTCGCAATTTCGGTTTCAAGCGTCTTTGAATCTAGTTCAACATCTTTAAATGTGTTGTAAAGGCTTCCCCATGCAATGCCTTTCATTTCATTACGATATGACGGAAAAGTTGTTTGAATCCAAGCAATTACGGTTTGAAAATAGAGCCACAGAGGATTAGCATTAGGCTTATGCTGATTCTTCGCCATGTAGCTTTCAATAGCATCATTGCTAATCCATTGAATAGTCGTTTCCAGGTAGTCTTGGCGAATAGCCGAACCCGTCAAATAGTCACCGCCCATGTTGTAGGCAGCACAGCCATTTTTACTGAAATACCGCTTTGCGTCCGTGACCCAAGAACCCGAATAAACGGCATTGCGTAGCTCCTGCTCGGTAAGCTTTTCACCTGCTATATTGATGGTTCTAAACCATTCCAGCTTTTCGCTATCCGTCCCACTGCAAAGGTAAATCATCAACTTGTAGTTGAGTATTTGCTCCTTTTCATCATTCGCCAGATTGTGAAAATAGCGATTGTTAAAAGCATAGTCACCATTAACATACTGACAGATTGAAATAGTCCGTTGTTGACCGTCTATAACTTCAAAATTGCCATCATCCCTAACCGCCCAATACAATACGTTTAAAGGGAAGTCTTTTTGTACCGTATTGATGACGGCATCCCGTTGCTTGTCCTTGTAAATGAATTCACGTTGATAGGGCGGTCTAATATCAAGCTTACCATCATAGGAAAATACGCCTGACTCTTCATTGTCTTCATATCCATTAGTTAATTCACGGACTGATATTTCTTTTAGTTCAATCTTCATTTTTTGAGCCTCCTAATAACGATGCGGTCATACAGTCTTCTATAAGTACCATCGCCCATAGGAAGATAGAACCTCGGGCCACCTTGTAGATAAGAACCTTTTTCGGCAACTTCTGACATAGGTTTCCCTAATGTTCGACTTGAACCCAAAATTTCAAATTGCTCGGGATTGAACTTATCCAGAAAAGTAACGGGAACACCCATCGCCTCAAAATAATCACATGGGATGTCTTTTACCTGTCCAACTTCAATAGCCTCAAAATTGGCATAAATGGGGTACTCTTCGGGCGTGTATTTCTTGTAAAGAATTAGCTCTTCGTGTCGCTTGGAAATATCGAGGTTGGTGTACCAGCAAGCATTACCCAGACTTCGCCACTTCTGCCCCTGCTCGTCTTCCCAATACCTTGTTTCCCTTGCTTCGTAGTGATTAGGGACTTTAAAGGCCATGTCACCACACTTGTAGCCCTGCCACAACTTGTTTTCTTGAATGAGATTAAAAGTCTCTTTGTAGCTAATAGCATTCTGATTGCCGACAATCAAAAACGACTTGTCGTATTCCATCAATTGGGCAACGTATTCACGAAACAAGGAAAACGGCGGATTAGTGACGACAATATCAGCTTGCTTTAATAATTCGATGCTTTCGGGGCTGCGAAAATCGCCATCGCCTTGAAGCTCTTTAATGCCGATTTCCTCTAAATCTGGCATGTTGTTGGCGTTCTTGTCTCCAAGGTATTCGATGTGAATAGCTTTTTCGGATTTATTTTGACTAAACAAATCCAATTCTTGGTTCTTGTAGCAAGTCGTAATAAGCTTTTTCAATCCCAACTTTTCAAAGTTATGGGAAAAGTAATGAAAGAAATTGCTAACGCGTGGGTCGTCACAATTGCAATAGACAACTTTACCTTTGAAATGCTTCTTGTAGTGTTTAAGCTCTTTTTCAATATCGGAGAGTTGGGTATAAAACTCATCTTGCTTTGAGTCTTTGGCCGACTGAAAGCTACTATTCTTGGCTTTTGGGCTCATATTAGATTAACGTACCTTCGAGGAGGTCTCCCAAGTTTGTTATTTCCTCGACACTTGTATTTAGTACCAGTGCCTTTATTTCATCTAATGCTGGGAAAATGGTTTTAGCCAAGTCATCTACGCTAACCGTCTTTGAGTAGATATTTACGTTTACATTGTTTATTTCGTGCCCGACGAATTGACACCGATGCTCTAAACTTACGTTATTTTCTAGAAGGGTGTTATTAACGTATTTCCTTAAACTGTGGAATACTAATTTATCTCGCGTGAGTCCTGCACCCTTCAAATTTTCCGCAAACATTTTACCCACTGCATTTCCGCTGCCCTTTCCCTCTGCCTCCACGTATTCAAAAATCTTATGCGGTTTTTTTTCCATGAATGCGGTCATGTATTCATGAATGAATGGATGTAACGGAACTTCTCTAATTCCCGCAACAGTTTTACTATCTCTTACTTTTAAAAACGGTGTTCCTTTCTGACTTGTTTTAAATTGGTCTTTTTTTATATTTGTAATTTCACCAATCCGACACCCTGTAAATAGACATAACATTACGCAACAAACGTAATTAGGTGCTTTTGTTTTACGTAGTTTGAAGAATTCACTACGTAGTAAAATGTCCAATTCTTCTCGTTCAAATATTGCCCATCCATTTCTCTCTTTCTGCTTTTTAGTCAGCAAATTCATGTTTTCGGCGGGATTGTCGTTACGTGTGTAACTCTGCCGTTTTGCAAAATTTAATAGCGTTTTAATTACTCCGACTTTTGTGTCTATTGTCCGAGGGGCATTTCCTTTTTTTTCTGCTAAATGCACCATCCACCGTGTTATATCGGATTTTTGTATTTTGGTGATTGGTGGGTTTTTAAGGAATTGGGAAAATTCCTTAGTTGCATTGCTGTACCCTTTTACTGTGGCGGGTTGCACTTTCTTTAATAGAAAGAACTTCTCTAATAGCTCGTTCAGCTTTAATGCTGTCGGGTCGTCCTGGGGGGCTTGGGGCACCGGTGCTACTACTGGTGCGGATTGGCCTGCGTGTAGGGCCTTCATTGCGGCTATGGCCTCCATAAGTCTCGCGTGGTCTTCGGGGCCGTCTGCCTTTAAAACGCTGTTTGTAAGGTCAAGCTCGTACTTTTGAGGGTTGCTCATGTGAAGGGAGTTCAGGAGGGTAATGGCCTTGATTATGGCCTCCCGCCTGTATGCAGTCCGTAGCGAACGCTTGACCTGCTTCCCGCCTATGCGTGTGTGCAGGTAGTAGGAGCTACCAAGCAGGTAGATGGGCAAATTGAGCATGAATTGCTACCAAATTTGCTACTACCCAGAAAGACAAAAGCCCTGTAAGTCGTTGACTTACAAGGCTTTTTTCCATTTGGCGGAGCGGACGGGACTCGAACCCGCGACCCCCGGCGTGACAGGCCGGTATTCTAACCAACTGAACTACCACTCCTGGTAGCTAACGTTTGCTCTTTCGAGCCAAGTCATTTGCATTTGACAGCAAACCGTTACCGACTTGCGCCATGTTATCCGAAGATAACCTGGCGACCCCACGGGGATTCGAACCCCGGTACTCACCGTGAAAGGGTGATGTCCTAGGCCTCTAGACGATGGGGTCAAAACCTTTTGGACTTGCCAATCAACACTTTGGAAACTTGGTGGAGATAAGCGGGATCGAACCGCTGACCTCTTGCATGCCATGCAAGCGCTCTCCCAGCTGAGCTATACCCCCAAAACCACTTACAGCTTTTACAAACCGCTCGTAATTTCCAAGCCTCAGATTATAGCGCGGGAATCAGGCTTGTCGCAAGCGCTCGATAACTTTTTCGCGCTCGAACAGTGCCAGCATGGCATCGACCGATGGCGTGTGCGCGGTACCAGCCACCAAAACGCGCACCGGCATGGCCAGATGCGGCATTTTCAGGCTGCAGGCGGTCAGCACTTCCTTCATGGCCACCGCAATGCCGGCCTTGTCCCAAACACAACTCGCCAGCCTTTCCGACAGCATCGCCAGCGCAGGTTTGATCGCCTCGGTGACATGCTGGGCACGGTCTGCTTCCGGCACGGCCACATCGGCGTAAAACATGGCCGCCCAGTCTGCAAGCATCACCGTGGTGTCACAGCGGTCCTTGAACAAGGCACATATGGCAACCAAGCGATCATCCGCAACAATGTCGCGTTTTTGCAGTTGCGCCAGCACCAGCGGGGCCAGCACCTCGTCGGCGGTGGCCTTCAGGTGCTGGGCGTTGACCCAGCGAAGTTTGGCTTCATCAAACTGTGCCGCACTCTTGCCCAGATGGTCCAGATTGAACCACTGTAAAAACTGGGCGCGACTGAAAATCTCGTCGTCACCGTGGCTCCAGCCCAGGCGCGCCAGATAGTTGACCATGGCATCGGGCAGGTAACCCTCGTCACGATACTGGGTCACCGGTTTGGCACCGTTGCGCTTGCTCATCTTTTCGCCGAGTTCGTTGAGCACGGTGGGCAAGTGGGCATAAACCGGGTGCTCCTTGCCAAGCGCCTTGAAGATATTGATCTGGCGGGGCGTGTTGTTGACGTGGTCGTCGCCACGGATCACATGGGTGATGGCCATGTCCATATCGTCCACCACCACGCAGAAGTTGTAGGTGGGTGTGCCGTCCGGCCGGGCAATCACCAGGTCGTCGAGTTCGTCGTTGCTGATTTCGATGCGCCCCTTGACCTTGTCCTCCCACACCACCGAGCCGCCTTGCGGGTTTTTAAAACGCAATACGGGTTGCACGCCTTCAGGAACCGGAGGCAAAACCTTACCTTCAGCGGGCCGCCAGGTGCCGTCGTAGCGCGGCTTTTCCTTGGCAGCGGTCTGGCGCTCGCGCAGCGCGTCGAGTTCGAGCAGGCTCATGTAGCAGGGGTACACATGGCCAGCGGCCACCAATTCAGCCAGCACTTCCTTGTAACGATCCATGCGCTGCATCTGGTAGAACGGGCCTTCGTCGTGGTCCAGGCCCAGCCAGGCCATGCCTTCGATGATGACATCCACCGCCGCCTGGCTGGAACGCTCCAGGTCAGTGTCTTCAATGCGCAGAATGAAATCACCGCCCGTAGAGCGCGCGAACGCCCACGGGTACAAGGCCGAGCGGATGTTGCCCAGGTGAATGAAACCGGTGGGTGACGGAGCGAAGCGGGTGCGGGTGCGAGGAGTTGCGTTCATATTAAAAAGTGAGAAGTCCGCGATCCAGATCGGCCTGAATATCGTTGATGTTTTCCAGCCCCACCGCCACGCGGATCAGCCCCTGGCTCACACCAGCGGCCTCACGTTGCTGGGGTGTCAGGCGGCCATGCGAGGTGCTGGCGGGGTGCGCTAGCAGGGTTTTGGTGTCGCCGAGATTGGTGCACAGCGACAGGGTTTGAAGCGCATCCAGCACATGAAATGCGCGCTGGCTGGCCTGGTCGTCGTCCGCTGCCTCGACTTCAAAAGACAACACGGCACCACCGCAGTTGGACTGTTGCACCATCGCCAGACCATGTTGCGGGTGACTTGCCAAACCGGGGTAATGCACCGCGGCCACGGCCGGATGCGCCTGCAACCACTGCGACAGCGCCAAGGCCCGTGCCGACTGCGCCTGCATACGGATATCCAGCGTTTCCAGCCCCTTGAGGACCACCCAGGCATTGAACGGTGCCAACGTCATGCCGGCGCTTTTGAGCACCGGCAAAAAGGCCTCGGCGACCAGTTTCTCGCTGGCGCACAAGGCCCCGGCCATGACCCGGCCCTGACCATCGAGGTATTTGGTGCCTGAATGCATGACGATGTCGGCACCCAGCGCCATCGGCCGCTGCAGCGCGGGCGTGGCAAAGCAGTTGTCCACTGCCAGCAGCGCACCCGCGTTGTGGGCGATGTCGGCCAAGGCACGGATGTCACACACTTCAGTGAGCGGGTTGGTCGGGGTTTCGGCAAACAGCAGCTTGGTGGTGGGCCGGATAGCTGCCTGCCAGGCTGTGGCATCGGTTTGCGGCACAAAAGTGGACTGAACGCCAAATTTGGCCAGATCCGAGCCAATGAGCTTGATGGTGGAGCCAAACATCGAATGCGAGCAGACCACATGATCGCCACTTTTCAGCAAGCCCATGCACATCATCAAAATGGCCGACATACCGGATGCCGTGGAAATGCATGCCGGTGCGCCTTCCAGCGCCGCCAGGCGCTGCTCGAAACTGGCCACAGTGGGGTTGCCATAGCGGCCATAGGTGAAGCCCTCTTCCTCACCTGCAAAACGCCGTGCGCTGGCCTCGGCGCTGGGCTGCACGTAGCCGCTGGTCAGAAACAAAGCCTCGGAGTTTTCGCCATACTGGCTGCGCGGCACGGCTGTGCGCACTGCCAGTGTATCGCGGTGCAGTTGGTCTGGTGTTGGCAGTGTCGTCATGCTCAGTCTTCGTGGTTGGGCAGGGCCAGGCGAGAGTTGTCGTCCTGATTTTCGTCGCCGCCCACCCGGTTGGCGTTCAGTCGTTCGATGTCGGCAAGGGTGATGCCGCCTGTGACATACACGCCGTCAAAACACGACGCATCAAAACCCTTGATGGCCGGGTTGAGCACGCCAATGGCTTTTTTCATGGCCACCACGTCCTGGTAAATCAGTGCATCACAGCCGATGATCTGGCGTATCTCTTCCACCGTGCGGTTGTGCGCCACCAGTTCTTGGGGCGTGGGCATGTCGATGCCATAGACGTTGGGGTAACGCACCGGCGGTGCGGCGCTGGCCAGATACACCTTGCGGGCACCGGCTTCACGTGCCATCTGCACGATCTCCTGGCTGGTGGTGCCACGCACGATGGAGTCATCGACCAGCAGCACATTGCGGCCCTTGAACTCGCTGGCAATCACATTGAGCTTCTGGCGCACCGACTTTTTGCGCACCGATTGCCCCGGCATGATGAAAGTACGGCCAACGTAGCGGTTTTTCACAAACCCTTCGCGGTACGGCAGGCCAAGCAATTGCGCCAATTGCGCGGCACTCGGGCGGCTGGACTCTGGGATCGGGATGACCACGTCAATTTCATTGGGCGGCACGGTGGAGATCACCCGCTTGGCCAGCGTTTCACCCAGATTCAGTCGCGCTTGGTACACCGAGATACCGTCCAGCACCGAATCCGGCCGGGCTAGATAGACAAATTCAAAAATGCACGGGTTGAGCACCGGAGCATCCGCGCACTGCTGAGCGTGAATGTTGCCTTGCAGGTCGATGAACACCGCCTCACCAGGGGCGACATTGCGCTCGAACTTGTGCGAAGTGCCTTCCAGCGCCACCGATTCGCTGGCCAGCATCCAGGTCTCGTCGGTGCGGCCCAGACACAGCGGGCGGATGCCATGCGGGTCCCGAAAGGCCAGTACGCCGTGGCCGGCGATCAACGCGATCACCGCGTACGAACCGCGAATGCGGCGGTGCACCTTGCGCACCGCGTCAAACACGTCACCTGGGGTCAGCGGCATGCCGCGCGTGGTGGCCTCGATCTCGTGTGCCAACACGTTGAGCAGCACTTCGGAGTCGCTCTCGGTATTGATGTGGCGGTGATCGGTGTTGAACAGTTCGGCCTTGAGCGCGTGCGCGTTGGTCAGGTTACCGTTGTGCACCAGCACAATGCCAAAAGGCGCGTTCACGTAAAAAGGTTGCGCTTCCTCCTCGCTGAAAGCGTTGCCCGCTGTGGGATAACGCACCTGACCCAGGCCGCAATTGCCTGGCAAGGAACGCATGTTGCGGGTGCGAAACACGTCGCGCACCATGCCTTTAGCCTTGTGCATGAAAAACTTGCGATTGAGCTGCGTGACGATGCCCGCTGCGTCCTGACCCCGGTGCTGCAACAGCAGCAACGCGTCATAAATCAGCTGGTTGACCGGCGACTGGCTGACAACACCTACGATTCCACACATTTAGATTTCCTGGTTATTCAACGACGTTTCAAGCTGGCAAAAACCGGTCCAGGTCACGCGGCAGCGCGGGTTTCAGGCCTTTGAGCGCATCCATGGCAGCCGTCACGCCCGCCGATTCCCGCCAGGCAACACTGTCTTTCATGGGTGTCATATGCAAGACCACGGTGGCCAGCAACAACAGCAAGACACCGCGCGCAGTGCCAAAAAACCCACCCAAAATCCGGTCCACCGGACGCAGGCCGACGGCGGCAGTGAGCTTTTTGATCAACACCACGATCAACCCGCCCACCAGCATCACCGCCACAAAAACCACGACAAATCCGGCACCATAGCGCAGCGGTTCACTGGCGCTGCTCATGGGCAGGTAGTGCGCTGCGTCCAGTGCCAGCCATTGCGCCAGTACAAAGGCCAGCGCCCAGGTGACCAGCGACAACACCTCATAGACCAGACCGCGCCAGGCGCCCAGCAGCATGGACGACACCAACACCGCAGCAAATATCCAGTCCAGCGCAGCCATGCGTGACAACACCCGCCTACAGCGTGAGCAAGGAAGCTGGCAGACTCAGCTTCTTGACCTTTTCAACCGCTTTCTCGGCCTCGACCTTGGTGGCGAACGGTCCCAAACGCACCCGGATACGCTTGCCGTCCTTGGTATCGACCGATTGTGCATAGGTCTTCAAACCAGCGTGTTCGAGCTTGAGTCGAACCTCATGGGCGCGCGTGTTGTCAGAAAAAGCGCCCACCTGCACCACAAAGCGACCATCTGTGGCTGCCGGTTTGGCAGGCGCGGCGGCGGGTGCTGCGGGCTTGGCGACAGGTGTTTTGGCGGTGGTGGTCTTGATGGACGCGGCATCCTTGCCGTCAAGCAAGGCCTGTGCGCGGTTGGCATCCGGTTTGACGTCCTGCACCTTGGGTACCGCAGCAGGCGCAGCACTGGCTGGTGTCCTGGTTTCGGCAGGCGTGGCTGACGCTACTTTATTTGTAGCTA
This sequence comes from uncultured beta proteobacterium, assembly GCA_903905735.1. Lineage (GTDB taxonomy): Bacteria > Pseudomonadota > Gammaproteobacteria > Burkholderiales > Burkholderiaceae_C > Rhodoferax. The sequence continues at coordinate 13,162 of CAIVHU010000270.1, read as the reverse complement.
CCACCGCTTTCTCCACGGGCGCTGGCGACTTGTTTTCGTCAGGCTTTTTGTCAGCCACCACAGGCGGCGTGATCACCACTTCTGTCTTCGCCGGTGACGCTGGCGCCTGGCTGCTGGCCGAGTCAGCCGCCGCGACGGGTTCAGGCGCGCGTGGCATGGCCAGTGGCGACACCTTGTTTTTGTCAGGGATAACGATAGGCGTATCGACGGCGATGGGCCGGGGCTGCTTGTCGAACAGCAGCGGCAGACCGATCACTCCCACCAGCACCAGCACCGTGGCGCCGGCCAGCCGGTATTTGGCACGCTGGCGGATGGCTTCGATGCTTGGCGGTTGCGCGCTCGCCCTGGGGGATTCATCAGCGCCCTTGCGAAACTTGAAAAAAGCCATGCTGGTGTGTGGTGGAAATTCAGGAGGTGGGCAGATGCTTGGCCGATAGCCGGGGCGTGCCATCCTGTAGAACGCCACCCACTGTGTAAAACGACCCGAAAACGACGATTCTATCAGCGGGGTCTGCCGCGGCCAGGGCCGCTTGCAGCGCCGATTCGGGGTCGGTGTGGACGGTGGCAGTGGTTTCTTTGCGGGTGTTGAGCGCCCGCCATTGCTGCATCAAATCTGCGGCAGACAGCGCCCGCGGTGTAGGCAAATCGGTGAAATACCACTTATCAATGATCGGGTTGATGCGCGTGAGCATGGCTTTCAGGTCTTTGTCGGCCATGGCCCCAAACACGGCGTGGGTGGTGGGGAAAAAGCCCATCGCATCCAGATTGGCGGTGAGCGCCGCCACGGCATGCGGGTTGTGCGCCACGTCCAGCACCAGCGTGGGCTGACCCGGCACGATCTGGAAGCGCCCAGGCAGTTCCACCGACAGCAGCCCGGTGCGCACCGCCTGGGCCGTCACCGGCAGTTGCTCGCGCAAAGCAGTGAGCGCCGCCACCACGCCCGCCGCATTGACCAACTGGTTGGCTCCACGCAGCGACGGATACGCCAGCCCGGCATAACGTCTGCCGCGCCCGGCCCAGCCCCACTGCTGCTTGTCGCCCGACACGTTGAAGTCCAGCCCGACGCGCCAAAGGTCGGCATTCACCTCCAGCGCGCGGTCCAGCACGCTTTGCGGTGGCACCGGGTCGCTGACGATCACCGGTTTGCCTGTGCGCATGATGCCGGCCTTCTCGTAACCAATGGCCTCACGGTCCGGGCCCAGCAGGGCCATGTGGTCCAGATCGACGCTGGTGATGATGGCGCAGTCGGGCTCGATGATATTGACCGCATCCAGCCGCCCGCCCAGGCCCACTTCCAGAATCACCACATCCAGCGGCTGCTGGCGTATCAGGTCCAGCACGGCCAGGGTGGAGAACTCAAAATAGGTAAGGGAAATTACATCATCTTTTTGGCATCTAGCCCTTTCCGCGTCTGCAAAAGCAGCTATCAATGGTGCAGCATCCACCGGCTGGCCATTGAGACGCAGACGCTCTTCAAAATGCACCAGATGCGGCGAGGTATAAACCGCCGTGCGGTAGCCCGCCTGCAGCAAAATGGCCTCCAGCATGGCGCAGGTGGAGCCCTTGCCGTTGGTGCCCGCCACGGTGATCACCGGGCAGGTCAGGGTGATACCCATGCGTTGCGACACCGTGCGCACCCGCTCCAGCGTCATGTCGATGGCCACCGGGTGCAAATGCTCGCAGTAGGTCAGCCAGTCGTCGAGGGTTTGGAAGTTATGTGTCATAAGGGGATGAATTGTCGCGCAGGTGAGCAGGTCAGACAGGGTTTACCCGGTTAATGGCATCATTGGAGGCATGAAAAATCCCGCACAACCCATTTCCCACGTCACCGTTTTCGGCATTGTTGCCTGTTATCGGGAAGCTTAAATATCGCTTGCGCGGTAATTTTTTGGTGTACAGTCTATAGTTATATGAATACACACTTTACACATGTCTGAATATGGCTTCAAGTTGGTCTTTCCTGACCTCGATGAACTGACGAAATCAGGTTTTGGAAAAGTCGCCCATGTGCCGGCGATTTTTGATTCTGAACCTGGCTACGCCAGACTGCCCAGCCGATTTCTGATTGATCGAGCCCTTGGATTGTGGGAACCCACGTTCCGCGGAGCAAAGCCTAATCCACGCCCACCCTCTCGAATTTCCATCAAAAACTTTGGCTATTGGTTGTGCAACGCACTGGAGTGGGCTGAAGTGCGCTCCATCGACCTGATGACCTGTGACTACACCACGGACCTGGTCGGACGCTACCAACAGGAAATGTTGAAGGGAATCTGGTCCCAGAGTGGCGAGCCTCTGGCTGCTCAAACAGTAAATGCACGGGTTGATGTGGCACTTGAGTTTCAAATGTGGTGCTCTGACAAGCGTTACCGTGAACCTTTTCTCATCCCGACCGTGATCCGCACTTACACAGCTGGCTCGCACACAAACAGCAAAAGCCATGAGGCAAAAACTGTGGAGGCACGAAAGGGCAAAGTCAAGGCAAATAAGCGCAACCTGGCATTTCCAACCGACGTTGAGGTCGAGCGTTGGCGCAAGCGTGTCTATGATCAACCGATCGTAGGTGCCACTCATGGGCTTATGGTGGACCATATTCTGGAAACGGCCATACGCCGCGAGGAGCTGGCCTGCTGGCGGGTTGATACCTTGCCCCTCGATCCAAATGATTGGAAGATCGTCAATCCTAAACAGCCCGAGGCGGCATGGCAAGTGTCAGTCACCATTGCAAAGGGCACGAAAGGTCGGCAGTTTTATATTGACGAGTTTGGCGACAAGGTGGGTCCACAGGGCAACATCCAGGTGCCGTATTGGCTTTGCCAAAAGATTCATGAATATCGCGACAACGAGCGAATGTTGGCACTCAAGCACTTAACCAGAGGTGTACGGGATCTTGCCAAGGTGCGCAGACTTATTGAGCAAAGTGTGCATCTCTATCTCCACCCCAAAACTGGATTGAGGTACACCGGCGACCAAATCTACCGACTGTGGACCAAGGCAGAAGGGCCCGAGCATTGGAGTCCTCACCTCGGCCGGGACTGGTGGGCTTGCCAGTACCTATGGCAAAAAATGCAAGAGCACTCCGCGCTGATCAAACAAGTGCAAGGTCTCACTATTCCCGACATCGACCACCCGTTGCTGCGTGCTCTGAAGGACACAGTGCTGAATGTCATCCAAATGGAGATCCAGCCGCAATTGCGCCACGCAAGCTCTGCGACGACTGAAATTTACTTGCAATGGCTGTACAACCAATTACGCGTGCCACTCAACCTGACACGTCAGTGGCAGGAAGAAGATGGGGAGACTGCATGACGATTCGTAACAAAAAGAAAGATCACCTGAAGGACCATGGCGCCGTTGCGCTGGTTGAACCCGCCGTAGCTCCGATCAGTGACGATCCGCTGCGTTTTTGGACCGGCCACCCCACGGAGAATTACCTCGTCGACCTTTATGAATTTGCAGATGGCTCGTCGGCAGCTGGCAATCTCAATGGTGGCGGGAGTTTTGACGCTTTCTCTGGTCGTCCAGAGCTAATCTCCGAACTCGCTTCGGCCATCCAGGCGCGGGTGTTACTACTAACTGAAAGCACGTGCCGAGGCTACCTCGCCGCCCTGCGTAAGTTCTGGCGCGTGTGTGATCAACTGGAAGCCACAGTAGCACCGGACGGTCGCAAGCTGGATCGTCTGACCAGTGTTCGAAAACTGACCCACTTGCATGAAGCCGCCATGCACCGTGCCAAATTTGAACGTAGCAGATTCACTGCAGTTCTCAATGTCTTTAATGATGCTCGTCGGTTGATGCGGCTTAAAGACCTCCTTTGGAGGACCCATAACAATGGCGAACCGGTCCGAAAGTTGATTCCGGACTCTCAGGCCAAAGCACTCAAAATTGGGCTCAAGCGGGACTGGGAGAGCGTGCGAAAAACGTGGCAGCGCAATGATGCAATTCGCCGTGGAGAGGAGCCAGACACCCTCACTGAATATGAAAAACAGGACCCGACAGTCGTTCAGGTTTATGTCGAGCAAAACGAGATTCTGGGCAAACATTGGCAGCACTTCAAGCGTATTCAGGAATCCTCAAACACGCCAAACCCGGATAGCGAAAAGCTACTTGAAGGGAAAAGCAAAAATTTCTATAGGAAGCGTGGGCTGCTTTGGTCAACGATGCGCGCAATTGCCTTTCCCACCATGGAAGAAGCCCATGTCGCATTCCATGCAGCGCTAATGCGGAGCGGCTGGAACCCTTCAACCCTGATTATTGGCATTGATGCCACCCTGCCCACCAGCATCTTCCAGCACCCCAAAGATGCAAAACAGCGCGTACTCGTTGTGGAGGCTGAAGACGGCGAGTTAGCGGACAACACTGAAGATATAGAAGAATTCAACATGCAGGGCAGTAAGCGCCGTGCGGGCGGGCGTCTGCAGTTTTGCATGGGGCTCAAAAAGGACCCTGACAGTCCACCCAATATTGTGGCCGCCTTTTTGGAGCGGACAAAAGAACTGCGTGAACAACTGCATCAAGATGTGAAAAAAGCCAATGCTGAGTATCAATGTTTGCGTGCGCAGAAAGCACCAAGAAAGGAGATGGAGCGCCAGTTCAAGCGGATTCAGACCCTCCAACAAGGCACCCGCAACGTTTGGATATATGTTGACTATCAAGGTCGCATTAACTGGATTGACGGCTCACAGATGAAATGCTTCTCCTCACCATATGCGACCAATGCCAGGGGAGCGATCTCTTACCTTGAAATTGTGACAAGGCGGCTCAATGTCCAACGCGAAAAGTGTGGGGAAGAGCCCATTGCGCTGGTCACACCGTCAGACTTTAGGGATGTTTATGCGCGCTGGGTCTATTTACAAACCGGTGGCAATATCCTCTCTGTCATGCTCGCCTTGGGACATGCAAGGCTGACGAGCACTGACAACTACACCACCAACACTATTTTCAATGCTGAAAACGACGATGCAGTGCGCACTTTTATGACGCACTTGTTCCAAGAAATTTCCATAGGTCGAGTCGATCTAACGATTCTGGCGCAACTTGTGCGCCACGGCCCGATGACAGCAGAAATGCATGCACGGCTAAATGAGTACCGGAGCCTGACCCGCTCACGTATCAAGGTCGCTTGCGCCGATATTAAGAATCCTCCAGCCAGCGTCGACCCTGCCCACGTCCAGGGCAAGCGATGCGGAACACACCGCTGCCTGAAGGATTGCCCAAATGCACGATTCTTGCCTGACAGCATGGATGGCATTGCTATGCGAGTGGAGGAATTGATGGTGATGTCAGACCACCTGCCACTGGATGCATGGCTAAAAGGCGGCTTTGACAAGGAGCTTGAGGCCGCAGAGTATTTACTGTCCGACTTATATGCTCAGGATAAAGTGGAGCATGCACGGACCAATTGGCGAGAAAAAATCCTCTCTGGTCAGCATCTGGTGCCAGCAGTTGGATTTATCCGTCAAAAGGATGCCGCATGAATGCACCAGACTCGATTGGCTACCTCCAGGACACTACAGACCCCGTGGAGTCTGGCCGCACCGCAGCGCTGAACAGGTTCGACATAGAACAATTCCAAGGCCTGCCTGAGCAAGACCTGCTACTGGCACAAACCATTTCTGGTCATGGTGATGAATGGGGAGTCTGGAAAACTTCTAAAGACATCTGCCCTTCAAAGCTCCCTGAGTGCTATCGCAACATTGACTTCACTCGAAGGTTACGTCAATGCCTTGCAACGCTAACTCTCCCTAAAATTTCGCCTGACCTGTTAAATGGGCTGGTCGAAGAAGCTGTTCTGGATCTCACGCGCCTTTCTTTGTTGATGCGGCTTGCCCCTACTGGCGGTATCGGCAACTTCAAGCACCAACGGCTCAAGCCGAGCACCCTTGCAATGCGCCTCCACGGTAGCTGGCCTGGCATCCTTGCCCAAGCGATCCTGCGTAAAGCTGTCCGTCCCGACACAAATGGTCTGTTGTCCTGTTTGACTGAAGACGATGTTTGGAAACTAAGCAAGTCCCGCCGTTTTCGGAACGAGCTGGAACGGCTCGACATCTTGGCTGCAGGTGGCTGCTGGACTGATCTGCCGCCACACCCGGATATTACCCAAACGACTGATCCAAGCGGACCTCAGCCCGACTCTACGCCTCAGGTTGTCTCACGTGAGTACCAGCCTATTGATGACAGGTACTTGGAAGAGTTTGGGCCACGCAACCTGTGGTTGATCCGGGAACTTGGACCACGTCTGTTGCCCCTACTAGAAGGCCTTGCAACCCATCTGGAAAGCTTGGACTGGTCCGACAACAACTTGTATGACCTCGCAAAGCTCATTGTTCCTAAATTCATCGCCCAGCACCTGGAGGATCATCCTTGGGTCGACAGCATAGGCAGACCGCTAAAACCCACATTCCCTTTGAGAACCGTAGCCAGAGGCAAAGATAAATTCCAATTCCCGCCGCGCAATTGGGAACAACTGAAAATTCTAAGCGCCACCTTGCAGTCTGCTCAACTGTTCCTGACTCTGCTAGCCGTTGCAGGGCGGATCGGTGAAGTCGAAACGTTACCACGCAACTGCGTCGAGATCCTGCGCGATGGCAAGGACTATGTCCGAGGCTGGACCTACAAGCTGTCTGGCAACCTGTTCGGCGATGCCCGAACGTGGTCTGCGCCTGTGGTCTTGGTGCAGGCCCTTGGCCAGCAAGCGCGGCTTGCTAACGTTTGGATTCGCCTGCCACCGGGCAACATTGCAGAAGGGCTGCCGAAGGCACCGCCCACGCACAATGCCCTATGGCTCTCTCTGGGGGTTGCTAGGGCGGCTAACGCAGCCAAGCCATTGTCTAAGCTAGATGTCGCTTTGCAAACACTTGCAGAGCGTATCAATATGGACCCAAAGCCTGGCGGAATAAACCTACACCCGCATCGGCTGCGTAAGACCATTGGCCGTTTAGCAGGAATTGCTTTATTCAATTCTCCCAGTGCGCTCAAACGTCTGTTTGGGCATAAGAACATTGAGATGACTTTGCACTACATCCTGTGTAACAAGGACATCCAAACCGAGGCAGAGGCAGTCTTGCGCGAATTGCGCATACTGCACTGCGCGCAAGCCTTGGAGGAGGTCCACGAGGCGCTAACTGCAGGCGCACCACTGCCAGCGCACGGCGGCGGGGCCGCATCCCGCATGGCTGAAGCAGTGCAAGAGCACGAAACCCGCCTTGCCGCGTCTGGCCGTGTATGGACCAGTGGCACTTCATATGACTTGGCTTACCTGCTGACGGCGAGGGGGCAGGGTTGGCGCATCGTTCAGAAAAACATCATTTGCTCCAAGGCTCCCGGCGAGACCGGTCTCTGCCTGAAAAACAAGGGTGAGCCCAATACCTCCAGTTGCAAGCCTGAATGCGACAACCGGATCGTGCTTGCGATTGAGCGACGTGACGCAGACGAGATCGTGCAGGCCTACATCGACATCGCCCTTGAGGCGCGCGAAGTGGAGCAATTCGATGTCTTCTACTATGCCGTGGAACAACTCCTGAAAGAACTCGATAACTTCCTTGATGTCAAAGAAAAATATATGGCTGACGCGCAACTGCAGTCGCTGCTTGTAACGTACCGGGAGCTAGATCAATGAGCGAAAAGCACAAACTTGCCGCTGCCCAGCGTGGTGCGGCACGCACGGCTCAGATGGAGCTGGCCGTCACACAGGCAATTCAGGCGATCCAGGCTGACATGCAGGCCAACGGCGGCATTTATCCTAATAACGGCGGGGCTGTGAGTATGGCCGAACTGGCGCGAAGGGCCGACATCAGTGAGTCCAGCTTTTACAAGAAGGAGCCCGAAAACATTGCGCTCAAGGAGCGCGCCGCCCTCTGGCTCGACACCCTCAAGAAGAAGGAAACGGTCGGACGCATGCGCGTCAAGAAGAGCCTTGCCCAGAAGGCCGAAGACTGGCAACAAAAGTATCGCGCCTTAGAGCAGCGGCACATTCGCACTGAACTCGAACTTCAGTCACTGGAAGCAGAGTCCCAGAAGCTGCGCGCGGAAAACGCCGCCTTGGTTGCAATAGCGCACAAGCATGGCGAGACCAAAGTTACCCCTTTCAAGGGAAGGAATCCCTGACATGGCACGTCCCTCCATCATCCCCACGGTTAAGGCCTCCCTTGAAGACTACCTGGAGCGCATGCAGGCGGCATTCCTTGCCATGCCAGAGGCGCAACGCGTGCCCACTTTGCCAGCCACTTCGGACGGCAAAGTGAACGTGCGTGCCCTTGGCGAGGCCATCGAACTCAAACAAACCCAAGAAAAGTACCTGTACGAACGACAGGAACTCACCAGTCTGATCAATCTGGTGGCTGAAGGTCAGGGTTTGATGCCCATTGGATCAAGGCTCCTGGTCGATGCCGCCGACAAGGCACTCAAGGACCGCATGGTCCGTACTGCCCAGTCTGCCAAGGCCAGCGCCCAAGCGGCAGTGGAAGCCCAGTCTGCCACCGCTGAACTCCTTGAAAAGCTGAAAGACGTCGTGCTTGAGAACGAATCCCTCAAGGCACAGAACATGCGGCTCAAAGCCCAACTTGACATGATCCATTCGGGAATGATGGTGGGAGTGCAGGATTGAGCGTTCTACAGGACCAGTTCGACGACACCGTAACTGTGCTGCGGGTGGTATCGCAGTTAGATAGGGGGTGCATTTTCGCCGGGGAACTCAGTGACGGTCGGCCAATCCGGGTCAAGTTTGCAGGTAAAGACATCCAACCCCTGCCCGGCGATACCTTTCAGGTCAGGGGCCTAGTGGACAGCTACCGTGACAAATTCGGCAAAACCGTCGTTCAGATCAACAGTAAGCACATGCACCGGGTCGTCACGGAGGGATTGCTGCTTAAGCCTTGGTTAGAGCGCCTGCCCAATGTCGCCGGTACCCGCGCTGACCGCCTTCTCCTTGCCTTTGGACACGACCTGAAAACCGTACTCAGCGACATGAGTCGGGCGGACGAAGTTGCCAAGTTGATTGAGCCAACCAAACCCGCTCTGGCTGCCAAGATCACTGCACAGCTCTACGCCGCTGTTGCCACCCAATCGGGTGCTGACCAGATTAAGGCCGCCGAGCTTGAATTCCTCATCTTCCTCGAAGAATTGGGATTGAAGGAATCAAGGGTCGCCGATCAACTCTGGCGCTTCATGGCAGGCTTTGATGCCATTGATCGACTGAAGCGCAATCCATATGTGCCTGCCTGCCTGATGGACTGGAAGCCTGCCGATCGGGTTGGGCAGCGGCTGCTGCGAGCTGCCAATGAAGGTGCGGACCTCCAGCGCCATCCAGCCCGGCTGATGGGTGCTTTGAGCAGTGTCTGGCGCGAATTACTGAGCGAAGGTGACACTGCGGCCACCGAGGAGAGTGTCAAAGCCCTTTTAAGCTTGCGTGGCGTCAATCCGCAGGCTTCCCTACTCCTTGCTGAAGAAAACGGCTCCTTGAGGCGATTAGGTCCCTTGCTACGGGCTCCTGGTGCGGCTTGGCTGGAAGATCAAGTTATGTCTGCCATCCAGAGCATTGAGAACACCCCCCTGACCGTACCGATTCCATCCGGGCAGGCATTGGAATCTTTGGTGTTTGACGCTGAAATGGAAACCGGGCTGACTCTTACCGACGAACAACACACATCAGTAGCACTGTTGCTAACGCTCCCGGTAGCCGCGTTGCAAGGTGGTGCCGGAGTTGGCAAAACCACAGTGATGAAGGTACTTGCCACGGCTTGGGAACGCCTTGGCGGAGATGTTGTGATGGGCGCGCTAGCTGGCAAGGCGGCCCTGACCTTGTCCAAGGGAGCATCCACTTCCACACGCCCTCGCCTGGCCTACACCATTGCCCGGCTGATTGGCATGATTGAGCGTCAAGCACTTCAGGCAGAAAACCCCGCATTCAAACGTCCAGCATCAGATGTGGACTTCACATCCAAGACATTACTTGTGGTGGATGAGGCTGGGATGCTGGATACACCCAGCCTTCATAAAATGCTTAGTCTCATGCCTGAGGGGGCAAGGTTGCTGTTTGCCGGTGATGAAGGACAACTTCCCCCGGTCGGAATTGGCAGGGTCTTCCATGATGTCGTGGCCGAGGGGTCACGCGTGGCCAGGCTCACCCAGGTGCTGCGACAGGCCGCCGACAGCGATATCCCAAAAGTGGCTGCGCTGGTACGACAAGGGAAAACACCTGAACTCCACGCTTGGGCTGGACAGGCAAAAGGTGTGTTTTTGGTACCTATTGGGGAACTAGAAAGCGTTCAAAGGCAGTTGCGTGGCAAAGGTGAACTGATGGTGATTGCGGCAAGAAAAGACACTGTCGAAGCCATCAACGTGAGTGAGTCACTGGAGGCGAGAAGCACCACCACCCCAACCAGAAGGCTTGGGCCACTGGCGACCGTGGCGGTGGGTGACCCAGTGGCAGCCACGGCGAACAGATACCAAGACGGCCTGTTTAATGGGCTCCTTGGTGTCGTGGACTCCATCTCTGGTCCTGAAGTAGCCATCCGCTGGGACGGCGAACGGGATCCAAGAAGTCTGCCGCAGGCGGCGGAGGCTGAAATTGAACTGGCCTATGCAATCACTTGTCACCGGGCGCAAGGCAGTGGCGCCCAGGCAGTCGTCATCGTGGTCGAGCCCTCCCGCTTGATGACTAGGGAGTGGATCTACACGGCGATTACCAGGTCACGAGAGTTGGTCATTCTGGTGGGTGACAGCGAGGCATTGACCAAGTCACTGGCACGCCGGACAACCCGAACAACAGGGTTCAGCTTGCGAGCAAGGATCACTATGGGCGCAGCCCATGTAGGCCGAAGGCCGTAACGGATGTTTTGCCGTTCTTTTGTCAAACAGGGCTGTTACCCCTCGTGTAGAGGGGTCGGCGCGTAGCGCCGGGGGTTAGTTGGACGGCAGATTTCACATTGGTCAGGCGATTCGCCTAGCAGCGACGCATACATCGAAGCCGTCCAAATTGTTTTCCGAGGCTGAAAAGTGTCTTGAATAGGCGTAGTTCACTTCTGAAAATGCCCTCTCCCAGACTATGATGCGGATGCTGTGTATGGGAGTTAAAAACGATGCAATGGGTAGCCCCCGCCGAAAAAGATAGCCGCACCACCACGCTTGAAAAGCGCCTGTGGGATGCCGCCGACCAATTCCGTGCCAATTCTGGCCTCAAGCCACAAGAGTATTCCGGCCCCATTCTGGGCTTGATCTTCCTGCGCTTTGCCGAAGTCCGGTTTTCCCTGCTGCGCGCCAAGCTGGAGGCCGAAGGCGGTTCGTCCCGCCGTGGAAGCCGTGTGGATGACCCAACGGCCTACCAAGCCGAAAGTGTGCTGTACCTCAGCCCGGTGGCACGCTTTGACTATTTGCTGACCCTGCCCGAGTCGGATGACATCGGCGCGAAGGTGAACGCCGCCATGCGCGAGATCGAGCAGCACAACCTCACCTTGGCTGGCGCGCTGCCCAAGACCTTCAACCTGTTCACCAGCACCTTGCTCAAAGAGCTGCTAAAAAAGGTGTCCGAGATCCCGGCCACGCTGGACTATGACGCTTTCGGGCGCATCTACGAGTACTTTCTGGGCGAATTTGCGATGACCGAGGGCCAGGGCGGCGGTGAGTTTTACACCCCGTCCAGCATCGTGCGCCTGCTGACCGAGATCATCGAGCCCTTCCATGGCCGCATCCTTGACCAAGCCTGCGGCTCAGGCGGCATGTTTGTCCAGTCGGCACGTTTTGTGGCCGAGCACCAGAAGAACCCAGCCGCCGAGCTGGCCATCTGCGGTGTGGAAAAGACCGATGAAACGGGGCGCCTGTGCCGCCTCAATCTGGCCGTGCATGGCCTGGAAGGCAACATCAAGCACGGGGGCAACGTCAACAGCTATTACGACGACCCGCACAATGCCACTGGCCAGTTCGACTTTGTGCTGGCCAACCCGCCGTTCAATGTCAACGCAGTGGACAAGGAGCGGCTGACCGACATGGTGGGTGCTGGTCGCCGTTTTCCGTTTGGCCTGCCGCGCACCGACAACGCCAATTACCTGTGGATTCAGCTTTTTTACTCTTCGCTGAACACCAAGGGTCGCGCCGGTTTCGTGATGGCCAATTCAGCCTCGGATGCGCGTGGATCTGAGCAGGCCCTGCGCCAGCAGTTGATCGAAGCCAAGGCCGTGGACGTGATGGTGGCCGTTGGCCCCAACATGTTCTACACGGTCACGTTACCTGTCACGCTGTGGTTTCTGGACAAGGGCAAGGCCAAGACCCAACGCGCCGACACGGTGCTGTTCATCGACGCACGCCACATTTACCGGCAGATTGACCGTGCCCACCGCGACTGGACACCAGCGCAAATTGGCTTCATTTCCAATCTGGTGCGCCTGTACCGTGGTGAAGCCTTGGACATGACCTTTGGTGGCGAGGAAGCAGCAGCCAAGCTCCGGGAAGTGTTTGGCATGAAGCCCATGTACAGCGACGTGGCTGGCCTGTGTAATGCCGCCACGCTGCAAGAGATCGAATCCCAGGGCTGGTCGCTGAACCCTGGCCGGTACGTGGGCGTCGCGCCGGGTGAGGACGTGAGCGACGAGGATTTCAATGAACAGCTTGGAGTCTTGAACGAGGAATTGGAAGTGCTGAACGCTCAGGCGCGGGAATTGGAGCAGATCATTGCCACCAATGTGGCTTCAATTTTGGGGGCATGAAGATGCCTACTGTCTGGCAAACTACGACTCTCAACGATGCAATCGACTTGTTCGATTCTCGGAGGGTGCCTTTAAATAGCCGACAGAGGCTTGAGCGCCAAGGTAGGTTCCCTTACTACGGCGCACAGGGCGTGATCGACCATATTGATGACTATATTTTTGATGGTCGCTACATTCTCGTTGCGGAAGATGGCGAGAATCTGAATAGCAAGAAGCTTCCTCTGGCTCTATTCGCGAAAGGTAAGTTTTGGGTCAACAACCACGCCCATATATTGAGAGGCAAACCGAACATTGTTGACGACACGTTTTTGCTCGCTTGTCTTAACAACTGGACAGTGCCTAGTTTTCCAGCGGGATTCACGCTGCCATTCGTTCACTCTCAAATGGCGGGTCATGGCGGCTATATTTGGTGATGATTTTCGTCAGGTCAGGTGCAGAAGCGGGAACCGCCAAAAATGCCGGGAGGG
>CAIVHU010000269.1 GCA_903905735.1 uncultured beta proteobacterium | reverse complement strand
CGTCACATCCGGGTCAAGTCCAAAGATGAACTCAAGACGCGCATCCTCAAGGGGATTGCCGAGATCAACGCCTCTCCCGTCGTGTTCCGCTGGAACAAGTTCGACCTCGGGCTAACTTGATACGTAATTATTTTGATGGAAAAATCTACTAGTCATAGACCTCGGCATCGGGGTCGGTGGCTTCCAGCTCATAGCTGGCAGCCAGCATCGCCAATCGACCCACCACACCATACATATAGAAACGGTTGGGGGCGCTGGCACCGGGTTTGACACCCGGTTGGGGCAACTGTGTGCTGTGCTCAAAAGCCAGCGGCACGTAATCCGAGCCAGGGGCCTTGAGCGTCTCATCCGCACCACGCCCGGCGAGCACCCGGTAATAACCACCCACGACATAGCGGTCCATCGTGTAGATGACCGGCTCGGCGACCGCGTCGTTTACACGTTCCTGGGTGAGAACACCTTCCTGCACCATAAAGCCATGAGGCACCAACGGGGTCTTGCGGCCCTGGGTCAGGGTTTTGACGCGGTCAGTCAGGGCTTGCAGGTCTTTGGCGTCGCGCACGGTGACGATGCCCAGCTCATGCGTGCCGTGGTCCGCCTTGACCACGACAAAAGGCTTTTCCTTGATGCCGTATTCCTTGTACTTGCGCCGCACGCGGGTCAGCACCACATCGACCTGGCTGCGCAGGGAGTCCATGCCGCTGTCATTGTCCAGATCGACCTCGTCGCACTTGTCAAACAGCGGGTTGATCAGCCAGGGATCGACGCCCATGAGTTTGCCCAGGCGTTTGGCGACTTCTTCATAGGCCTTGAAGTGGTTACTTTTACGCCGGGTGGGCCAGCCAGCGTGCAGCGGCGGCAGCAGGTATTGCTCAAAAATCTCTTCCAGAATGCCCGGCACCCCGGCGTGCAAGTCGTTGTTGAGCAGGATGGTGCAGGGGTCAAAGTCTTTCAGGCCCAGGCGGCGCTTGCTGCGGATCACCGGCTCCAGCGTCACGCTGTCGCCGTTGGCCAGAGCGATAGTTGTGCTGTGTTTGACCGCTGGGTCAATCGAGCCCAGGCGCACATTCAGGCCCGCCATGTTGAAAATATGGGTGAGCTGCGCCAGGTTGGCCAAATAGCGCGCGCTGTGATCGCCGTTTTTGGGAATGACCAGCAAATTGCGGGCTTCAGGGCAGATTTTCTCGATGGCGGCCATGGCAGCTTGCACGGCCAGCGGCAGCATCTCCGGGGTGAGATAGTTCCAGCCGGTCGGAAACAAGCGGGTACTGACTGGCGCGAGCTTGAAACCGGCGTTGCGAATATCCACTGAACTGTAGAACGGCGGAGTGTGCTCCATCCACTCCAGGCGGAACCAGCGCTCAATGGCGGGCATGGAATCCAGCACGCGCTGCTCCAGCTCGTTGATGGGGCCCGTCAGAGCGGTGATGAGATGAGGAACCATGGATAACCTTGAAAAAAAGTTGCTTTAATTCTAGGGCGGGGTGATGACCCTCTGGCCCGGCGAGCGATGACGATGTGACAAATGCCAATCTCAGAGCTGGCATCGGTCCAATAGTTCCAGCCCGGGCTGCATTCGGTCTGTGACCTGGCGCACACAAACCAGGGCGTGAAGTGGGCAGGTCACCTACTGGCGCACTTCACCTTGCCCCAGCACCACATATTTGAGCGAAGTCAGCCCCTCGATACCCACTGGCCCGCGGGCGTGAAATTTATCGGTGCTGATGCCGATTTCGGCACCCAGACCGTATTCAAAGCCATCGGCAAATCGGGTGCTGGTGTTGACCATCACACTGGCGGAATCCACCTCGCGCAAAAACTGCTGCGCATGCACGTGGTCGCGCGTCAGGATGGCGTCGGTGTGGTGGCTGCTGTACTGGTTGATGTGGGCAATGGCCTGGTCCACCCCATCCACGATGCGGATGCTGATGATGGGTGCCAGGTACTCTTCAAACCAGTCGGCCTCTGTCGCCGGCACCAGATGGAAGGCAGGCGATTCAAATGATTGATTATTGATAGCTGCCTGCGCTTGCTGCATAAGGGCTAGAGCCCTATTTTTCATATAAGACTGCAACAGGCCATGCGCTTCGGGGCAGCAACGCATTTCCACCCCTTTGGAGGCATAGATGCTGGCAATCTGCGGCAAAAATTCGTGAGCGACACCGCGCGCCACCAGCAGGCTCTCGGTGGCGTTGCAGGGGCTGTATTTGTTGGTTTTGGCGTTGTCGGCTACTTTCACGGCCTGCGCCACATCACACGGATCGTCCACATAAGTGTGGCAATTGCCGTCCAGATGCTTGATGACAGGCACTTTGGCATTCCGGCTGATGCGCTCGATCAGCCCCTTGCCGCCGCGCGGGATGATCACATCGACATACTGCGGCATGGTGATGAGCTGGCCGACCACCTCGCGGTCGGTCACCTGCACCAGTTGCACCGCGTTTTCCGGCAGTCCAGCATCCAGCAGCGCCTGCTGCACCAGTTTGGCCAGCGCCTTGTTGGAGTCAATCGCCTCGGAGCCGCCGCGCAGGATGCAGGCGTTGCCACTTTTGATGGACAGGCTGGCAGCCTCGATCGTCACGTTCGGCCGGCTCTCGAAAATCATGCCAAACACACCAATCGGCACCCGCATCTGTCCCACGCGAATGCCGCTGGGCTGCTCTCTCATGCCGATGATCTCACCAATAACATCGGCCATGGCCGCAAGCTGCTCGCAGCCCTGCGCACAGGTTTCGATGACTTTGGGGGTGAGTTTGAGCCGATCCACCATCGGCGCGGCCAGCCCGGCAGCCACGGCGCGCTCGATGTCTTTGGCGTTCTCAATTTGCAGTGCCTCCACATGGGTGCGCAGCAACTCGGCCAAACGGCGCTGCGCTTTGTTTTTTATAGCTGCTGGCGCTTTAGCCATAAAGGCTGAAGCCTGTTTTGCTTGAGAGCCCAGCGTCAGGGTGTAGTCGGAAATGTTGATCGCATTCATGCAGCCATTTTGGCACGCCTCCAGAAGGCCATTGTCAGGTTCAGTTTGTGAACCTGTGAAATTTGACCTGCCAAAGTTGCGCCGTGCAAAACCCTCACTGCGCCAGTGTTTGATCTACAACGCCCAGCGCACGGTGAATTTCCGCCACGATCATTTGATCGGCCCGGGCCTGGTTGACGCCCGGCACATCCCAGTCGAAGATGGCGCGGTACTTCTCTACCAGTTTGCGCACGTCTTCTTGTATATGGTGGCGATGGTGTTCCAGTTCTATCTGTTCCATATCATCCATGTCATGCTTTCATCAGGTTAAAACCAAATTATCCCGTTTGACCCTTCGATAAAGCGTCTAGAGACGCCGACCGACAGCACGCACGGCCAATTCTGTTCGCGTGCGTGTATGTAATTTATCCATGATGCGACTGATGTAGTTTTTCACGGTGCCCTCCGCCAGGAAGACCACAGCCCCAATCTGCTTGTTGCTCTTGCCTTGGGCCAGCAACGCCAAAATGCGCTCTTCCTTGACGGTGAGCGGATCCTCCAGTGAGTCAGGTACGGGCACCTCAACGGCGATCTGAGGGTCAGAGAGGCGTGGCGCAACTGGCGCGGCAATGGAAGAGGATTGATCAGTGAGCGTGGCGTTGGTCGGCTTGGGACTTTGAGCCGAGAAGGTACGGAATTGATCCATCACCTTGCGCGCAATGGCCGGCGACAACCGCGACTCGCCGCGGTGCACCGCACGCACCGTCTCGAGCACCTCGTCCTCGGAAGCGTCTTTGAGCAAGTAGGCTTGCGCCCCAGCACGGATGGCATCAAACACCAGGTCATCATGGTCGAATGTGGTGAGCACGACCACCCGGGTCTGGGGTCGCTGCGCCGTGATCTCCCGGGTGGCCACCACGCCGCTGGCGCGCGGCATCTGCAGGTCCATGATGACCACGTCGGGAGAGGTGGCCAGGGCCATCTCGATGGCCTCCAAACCATCGGCAGCCTGTCCGACAACTTCGATACCGGGTTCTGAGGCAAGGATCATGGCCAAGGCGCGCCTGATCAGCGGCTGGTCGTCAGCGATCAATAGTCGCAGCGTGGTGCCGCTGATGTCAGTAGGTTCCATGGTCAAGATGTCGGGTTTGAATCTGCGTGGCTGCTGCTGCCTGCATCGCCGTTTGACGCATACAAGCGGGCATGCAATTCACCGACCAGGGCAGAGGGCAGCATGGCGGTAAAGAAACGCAAGACAGTGTTGACTGCGAGCGCCGCCTGTTCTGGCGGAAGGCGGGTGGCGCGGGTCACTGCTGCAATCAGCTCTTCGAGCATGATGGGTCCCCGGTTTTGGCTGGCCAAGCAGCCCCAGCCGGTTTCAGACAGACAATAGACGGTAAAGGTGGAGAACGCAACATGAGCAAGAGCGTACCCGACACACCGGAGTGTTGCCAAGTGACGATCGGCACTTTCGTGTCACACCTGCAAGATGCAGACAGACGCGGCACCTTGACGCGGAGGATGCCGTGACCTGGTGGCGCAGATTTGACCCGAGACTGCACCTGTCGTGTCCCTCCGGCAAATCTGCATGAATTAGCGGCATGAGTTCGATATTGTCTGTCTTCAGTGCAACATGCAAGGAGATAGGCGATGAATGTGATGACAGAGGTCTCGGGGGTAGAAGGCG
>CAIVHU010000268.1 GCA_903905735.1 uncultured beta proteobacterium | reverse complement strand
GCAAGCTGGCTGCGGATGACTTCAATCGACTCGGGTTGTGCGAGGGTTCGCTTGATCTGGTTTTGTTGCTGCATCCCTGAAGGATAGGCAGTGCGCCAAACAAAGTCCAGCTTTATTTTTGGGTACTACGCAGCCCTAGCCCTGTTGTTTTCGTGATTCGTTCACGAAAACGCACACGCGCAGTTTCTTTATTGATTTGTTCTCAAACGGGGGTGGTCAGCGGTGCTGAAACGTCAGGAGCGAAGTGCCCAGTTCTCAACAACGAGCCCTGGGTAGTCTTTGAAATCTGCCTCATTGTTGGTCACCAGGGTCGTGCCGGTGTTGACGGCATGCGCCGCGATGAGCCGGTCCATAGCGTTACGGCTGCGGTCCCGAACCGCCGCGCGCAGTATGCCAAAACTCTCAGCGTCCGATTGCGTAAATGGCAAAACGGGAATTCTGCTGACCAACAAGGACAAAACGTGTTCGTCGACTTCCCGGTTTAGAGTTTGCATTTCCAGGCCGGCACGCAGTTCGGCGTAAGTGACAACGGACATCAATGCCTCGCCCTGATTGAGGGCTTCGAGCCGTCGAAGCACTTGAGGGGGGTGGTTCTTGATGAGATAGATACAAATGTTGGTGTCGAGCATGTAGTGCATGGTCAGCTTTGCGCTTTCGTAGCTGAAAGGGCGCCCTCGCCCCAATCGCGCTCATGTTCCTCATGGAACTCACGTCCCTCTGCCATGAAGTTTGGGCTGAACATCGAGAAGATTTTTCCGATGTCGGCCAGCGTTTCATGATGCACCAGGTGCAGGACCAATGTGTTGCCCACGCGCTCGACTTCAATGTCTTGCGCAGCGTCGACGAACCCAAGTTCCTTGGGAATGCGAACTGCCAGTGAGTTTCCACTTTTGAATACCCGAGTCAGCATGCTTGTTCTCCCTCATTTAAAGTATATACAGTGTATACCTAAATTCTAACCAATGCTGTCCCAAAAACTCGTCACAAGCCCGACTTCTAATCCTGAGTTGCTCACGATTAGCTCGCAGATGGCGTTGCGACAAACGTTTGCAATTGCTGCGGCGTTAAGAGGCTGTGCATGGCGTACGGTGGGTGCAGGCCGCCTGTCTGCATGCAGGAGACTGCAGGTCTGTGGTTGTTGCCGGAGAAAAGTTTTCTGTCATGTCGTTTCCAAAAAGTTAGGGACGACAGGTAAAGAAACGGCTGTTTAGCCCTGGTGGGCAAGAAACAGAAAATTCTTCACAAAATGCAACCGACAGCGCGTTTGAACAGAAGGGGAGTACTTTTTTTCAACCATGGGGCGCTTGCGCACTCAAACAGGCGAACCTGCGCGAACACACGCGACCTGGCCAGAACTCAAAGGCCTCTCACACCGGCTTTTCAGAACTATCATTTGCACTATCAAACCAGCCTTTTGACCCGGAAAACAAAAAACCACCGCATCTTTGGGATGCGGTGGCCTTTGAAATCAACAGCTTAGGAGCGTATTCTTTGGCTCCTCGACCTGGGCTCGAACCAGGGACCTACGGATTAACAGTCCATTCCGGCCCCCTAGGGAGCGTTCGAAATTTGACTTGAAACCATTCAAAATCAACGACTTAGCCTACCGCTGATTACTGTCACTTACCGCTATTTGCTGCACCCATTGCAGCAAAATTGCAGCAGAACTGCAGCATCACTGGTTTCATTCTAGAGCACCGCGTCTCAAGGCTCCTTCAGTTGGTGCCAACTGCCGGAAAATTTGCGCTATACCGATTGCCGGGATGTGCCGGCTTTCTTCAATAACGTCAATGGATAAGCTACTCACGCCGCAAGACCTGGCCGACCAGACGGGTCTGGCCCTCCAAACGATTTACAACCGGCGCGCACAGGGAGGGTCTCTGCCCAGATGTATCAACATGGGTCGTCTCATTCGGTTTCGCCCGAGCGATGTTGATGCTTGGTTGTCGATGCAGTATGAGGATCTCCCCATCCATGCCGTCCAAGTAAAACAGGACATCCTGGAGCACCCCCGCAGAGGCAGGCCGACCAAAGCGGAGCAAGTTCGCCGAAGGCGGTCGGAGTCAAAAGCTGGATAAGCTCAGAACAAAAGTGGCCTTTGGACAGCCGGGTGGGGCAGTTTTGCAATCGGCCCTGGCCGGTCGTTTTAATGGAGCAGCAAAAGGCTAAAAGCTGTCACACAACTTTCCGATCTGCTCGCTCGAGAGCAGCAGTTCGACAGTACCCAGGCATTGGCAGCAATGTAGCGGAAAATTCATCGCCTTGAGTGCCAGGACTAAGGGCCTTACCGAACCCTAGACTGCGGTTGCTACGTCGACTTCTCCCCCTAGATATATGCCACCTCCTGGGTAGTGTGATGCTCAATGAACGCACAGTTTTGAGACCAGCCAACTTCCAAATCGCACATATGCAAACGACTCGTCCGGCATACTCTGCACAGTTCCAATCTGCATTCGATCAGGTCATTTTTGTACTCAGTCCCCCCGTGCCAATATGACCTGAGACACCTACCCCTGAGTAATTAGAGAGTAGAAAGGTAGTCTTGAATCATGTCAAAAGAATCTAAGGAACCAATGAACGCTGATGTTTCTCCTGCGATGGGTGACGCGTTGGAAGGAGCCCGTAGGGCGACTGGAAACGCGTCACCCATCGCGCCGCCCGATCCTGAGGTGGCGGCCACAGCGCGCAGGCGCCAGTTCACCAGCGCCGAGCGTGCGCGCATTCTGTGCGCAGCCGACGCCTGCAAGTTACCTGGCGAAATTGGTGCCCTGTTACGCCGCGAGGGGATCTACTCTTCGCTTTTGGCCACTTGGCGTAAACAACGCGCCACATCCCAGCGCTCAGCGCTTGAATCGCAAAAGCGCAGACCCAAGGCCAACCCATTACTGGCCCAGACAAACGAGGTGGCACAGCTTACGCGCGAGAACGACCGGCTTCGCCGCCAGCTCGCCCAGGCACACACCATCATCGATGTCCAAAAAAGAAGTCTCTTCGCTGCTGGGGCTGCTGACGGACGAAAAGCCGCAAGGATCATCCTGATGCAAGCCGTCAATATTCTGGCGCCCGATGTGGGAATGTCTCGTGCCTGCGCTGCCCTGCGAGTGCATCGCACCGGGGTGTACCGCGACGATGCGCGCCGACGCCTCCTGCACCCCTTGCCGCTTGAGCGTCCACCACGGCCGACGCCCCCGTTGGCCTTGAGCGACGCTGAGCGTCTGGCGCTCAAGGTGATCCTGTGTAGCGATCGCTTTGCCGACTGCGCCCCGCCCACCATCTACGCCACGCTGCTCGACGAGGGTACCCACAAGGGTTTGCCTACGGCCTGACGCGCTTCGCTTGCCAAACAGCCATTTGAAAATGAATTCAGGAACACCGAATACCAAGACAGAAAACCGGGGCAACGCCGTCCAGTTGCAGATGAAAACGGGGACAGCTTAAATTAACTGAGAAATTGTCTTGACACTGGGGTCCACTTTAGCCTGCCCATTTCCAGCGGCGCTGAGGGCGTGCAAACCGGTGATCATGACCACTGGTACATCCTCACTACCACGTCGACCGAGGCGTCCGCGACGCGGGCTTTGGTGCACACCTCAAATGGGATCTGGATTTGGTGGAACAGCTTACTCGTTAGGGAGACGTGGGCATTCGCTTGCAACCCTTGGCTAGCCGACGTCGTTGATGCAGACCCCGTGCCTGTGCTGTCGTTCCCGCCATTTCACCGGGGGTGAGCTGGATACCCAGCGTTTTACGACGCGCGTCAACGTAACAGCTGTGATGAATATCGATATCAGCTTGGTACCCACCCCGCGTGCGCTTGAACTGCGCGACAAGGTCAGCCAACGAATATCGTTTATCGGACGTCGCTTTGTTGGTTGCCGATAGCTCGACAAGTGGCCGACGTCAGATAAACCGTGTTGGACGAAACATTCGTTCTGGACGTGCTGGATAGAAGTGGTGAAAATCTGAACCCGCATATATATAGGGGATTGAAAGGTTCAGCCCGCATCATAAAAAACGATCTGGGCAGTTGCGCGACTAGCAAAAGCAGCCTTCAGCGGGGAAAGTTCTAGGCGGGGCGTGTTTTTGTCGCCTCAAACCCTACAACTGGACATTTTATCTTCCAACAATCCGGGCAACCCAAACCCCAACGCTACTCCCCGGGTCGATCAACCCCACCTCATCGAGCCGTGCTTCAAACGATGCAATTGCGCTAAGGGCTCCCAAAAAATGACGCTTATGTTGGTGAACTTCTGTACTGCCAGCTTAGGAGAAAGATGGGAGCGCACGAATGCGCCAAACACACTTACGAACGGTCGGCAGATGACCCACTGCATTTGATGGGTAGTGCCCGCCGCGGCTTGCAAGTCGGTGCTATCGCCAAACTGGAGGGCGAGTTCGTTCTGGTGGTTGGTGACCATGTGACCACATTGAGCCATGCGGACAACAAAGAGCTTGCCGCAGCCACAGCACATACCATGACGGATGATCGACCGTTTGTATTTCAACCAATACGGGTGCGTGCCGCCCCTCCAGTGGTCGTTGTCATCAAGCTGCGGCACGTGCCCGCTCCCCACTGAAGGTGCAAAACTCATTGGTTAGGCAAAAGCCCAACAAATAGGCCCTTTACCAGCACATCAAGCAATCAGATGCGCCCCTGTGCATCAGCCCCAAGTCGTGCTGCGTCTGCCTCCAACTCAAGCAAAGACGCTTTCTTGACCAAAGAAAACTCCGGATGGATGCCAGTCATCAGCAAGAACATGGCAAAAACAGGGCCGGGCATGTTGCGCGGATCACTTGCGCTCTCCAGCGCCTGCCAAGTGCGCGATTGCAATCCTCCTCGACTGCCAGCCTGCACCGGGTAGCCCATCAGGGTGGCCGCTTCAATCTGGCTCAGGCCCGACCTGGTTCGCGCCGCTTTGAGTTCATCCCCACTCGGGGCAGGCATTGGAATGTGTATGGCCATGGTGATTCCTGGTTGAGTTTGGGTCTGATTGGTCCGCCTGAGCGAAACAGGGCGGCTTGTGTTAAACCCGGTACCCATGACGACCCCCATCAAGATTGATTTTGTCTCGGATGTGTCCTGCCCCTGGTGTGCGATTGGCCTGAAGTCCTTGGAGATCGCGCTCAAACGCCTTGGGGATGAGGTTCAGGCCGAGATCCATTTTCAGCCATTTGAGCTCAACCCGGACATGGCACCTGAAGGCCAGGACATCAATGAGCACCTGAGCCAGAAATACGGCTCCACGCCCGAACAATTGCAACAGACCCGTGAAGCCATCCGGCTGCGCGGTGCGGCTCTGGGTTTCGAATTCGGCATCGGCAAACGCGATCGCATCTACAACACCTTTGATGCGCACCGTTTGCTGCACTGGGCTGGCCTGGAAGGACCACCAGGTTCGCAGCACAGGCTGAAGACTGCGCTGTTGTCGGCCTATTTCACCGAAGGACTCAGCCCGGCTTCTCATGAGGTGTTGCTGCAAAAGGCCACAAACGTGGGACTGGATCCGGCGCGCGCTGCGGCTATTCTGGAAAGTGATGCCTTTGCAGCCGAT
>CAIVHU010000267.1 GCA_903905735.1 uncultured beta proteobacterium | reverse complement strand
GCTGCTCAGCCGCTCCAACTCTTTGCGATCCTGATCGCTACACGTTACGCTCGCCGCGACTCGCGCCATGACCACCTCCGGCTTGTATTGAACAAGCAGGATGATAATTACATATGTATATTAATGCAATTAAACACTAGGTCTGCGCAAGCCTGCATGTGGCCAGCGCTCACGAGCCGGAGCAGAAGCTCCCGGACCTCAGGCGCCTCGACGCCAGCGGCCCAGGCAGATTGCACCGTGCCGGCAAGGCCAAGCTGCGCCAGCCGCGCCACCTGAAGATTCGGCACTTCAAGGCCACGCCACTGACCCTTTCCGTATCGCGCCACGAAGCCGAGCAGCGCGCGCTCCCGCTGGAGATCCGTGAGCGACTCAGGGTCGCCCTGGGTCAGCAGGGCGTCCGGCTCGATCTTGACCACCCGATCGAACATGTCGGGCCGTAGCAAGGCAAGCCACGCCGCCACGGGCCTCATCGACGGCCTGAGGATCGTCTCGTTCGAGCCCGTGAGCGCGAACAAAATGCGGCAAGCAGCCGACTGGGCCAGCAGCCCTGCCTCGATCAGGTCATGGATCTGGCGAGCGGCGAGAAACTCCATCACTGACCGATGGTGGAACCGGACCCTGCCGTATCCGCCTTCGACGAAAACGGGGCGCTCCAACAGCGTCAACACCTCGTAGGGGCCCCAGTCCGCCAGCAGCTCACGCGGATCGATCGGCGCAGCGCCTGATGCATCGCCATCCGATCCAGCGCTGTACCGGATGGTCAAGCGCCGGCTCAGGATGACCGCGAGCGCAAGTCGCTGGGCGCCGATCTGCGCCTTCGCTGGCGGAAGCTCCGCCTTCTCACGCCGCTCGGGGCGAGCAGCGAGCCGGGCGCGCACATGGGACTGGATCTGCTCGAAATGCGCACGAAGCCCACCGTGTTCCCGCCAGTCGTCGCAAAGCTCGATCAGGTCCTGCGGCTTGCGAGCGAACTCCCTGGCGTGCTTGGCATCAATGGCTGCCAGAAGAGCCTCGGGGTTCTCAACGCCTCGGGACCGTGCGAACTCAATGATCTGCGGTCCGGTCAGCGGCAGCAGCTCGACCTCTCTGCTGGCGGGCGGCCCGTCATCCTTGGTCTTGCTCGGCCCATCCATGGCAATGCGGATGAACTCATCTTGCCAGTCGTCCTGTCGCACTGGCGCTGGCACGGGCAGGATGTCCCTGAACGCCTGGCGGTCGATAGGCACGGGGCGAGCGGTGATGACCACCGTGGCCCGCCCCAGTGCTCCCCAGATGTCATGCGCGAATCGGCGCAGCGCGTCCTTGAACGAGCGATGAACGAGTTGAAGCTCGTCGATGGAATCTAGGAAGAAGTAGGCAACCTGTGATGAGGACGCCAACCAGTCGGTGAAGCGCGTGTGCTCATCGCCAAAGAGCGTAGCGACGACGCCAGCGGAGGCAACGCTCTCCAGCGACAAGAAGAACGCCGGCTCGCCGCGGGCGAAAAGTTCCCTGGCCTTCGACTCGCACTCATACGTCTTACCGGCACCAGCCTCGGACACGATGAGAATTCGCTGTGACCGTAGGAGTTCGTCCCAGCTGACGCCGGAGTCGTCGAAGCGCTCACCCCAAGACAGTTCGAATGCATCGTCTTTGCTGGAGGGTGTTCTCAGGGCCTTGAAAGTGCGATTCATCTTGATTGATGGCTTAGCGGCCAGCGCTTGTTCGATTTATATCTGTACCTGTCGCCGCCGGTCTGAAAGCGAGGGCGCTGAATCCAATCGATCCGGCGTCTCGGAAGCTCCGATCCGCTGTCTAGCTGTCATTGGTTTGGCAGAGGCGAAGGGCCGCGACCGCTGAATTGTGACCATTCAACCTTCCCCTGAATTTCCCCCAGTTGGACGATCCATCGGATATTTTTTCTGCGTTGAAAAGCGATCGTACCGCAAGAGAACAGTCACTCGTCAACGACCGCAACTGGCCCCAACCTGCAGCCGACCCAATACGGACCGTCGAGTTTCAGTGCACGCTACAGAAAAGCGGTCACTCACATGAAAAGTCGATAGTCGTACGAACGGTCAGAATACCTGTCAAGCAATGCGCCGATCCTGGCAACACGCCTCGATGTCTCGATAGTGGCCGGAAGTTGCCCATAGAGGTCGAAGCTGTTGAAGTTCATCTTCGAGAGGCCCAGGATTTCTGTCGCCAGCGTCATCAAGTCGCTAGTCCCGGCATGCCGAGTCAGTACAAGAGGCGCTGGAATTCGACGCTTGCCCTGGTAGTACGAACGATTGGCCCTGAGCGCCGTCGAGGCGCCGTGCACCCACAGGAGAGCCGTCGCGTCGTCCACAACGATCGTGGTTCCCCGATGAATCGGGTATCCATCGATCTGTATAGCACCAGCACTGTCTACCTTGGATGCCACATACCGCAATGTGTCGTCAATGTGAATCTGCAGGAGCTCCACACACTCAACACCATTTAGACCGGCCTGCAACCCCTCGCGCTCTTCTTTTAAGAATGGGGTCTGCTTATGAATGACAACGCGCTTGGGCAGCCTGAGGTTGGCTTCGAAGAAAAGTTCACGGATACCCTCGCCAAGACGCCTGGCATCATCGAAACTCATGAAGGGGTTCTTCCTGCGCATGATCGGGTTCTCGATCTTGCTCAGCCGAAATTGCAGGCCCAATCCATTGGGACTGTAAAGGTGGCTGCAGCCCAGGACAATATTCCCCTCCTCGCCGGGCCGATGTCGTAGGCTGTAGCCTATGCCAACATATGCGGAATCCTTGTCGAGGCCGTCGAGCGCCCACGGGCTCCTCATGGCCTTGGCATAGGTCGCGAGCGAGAGCCACCAACGAACCCGACACTGCTGCGGATGTGTGAGTGTGTCTTCCTCCAGGAACTGAGTGGCAATGCCCTGCGGGATGGCCGAGGCCTTCACGAAATCATGCAAGTCGAACTTCTCACTCTCGACGTCATAGCCTCGAAGCGCACTCCACCGGGAAGGAATGAAGATGAAGATCACACTGGGGTTGGCAGCGGCTTTCAATGAAGAGATGGCCGAAATGATCCATGCCCCCAGTTCACGCGCGGCCGCCGCCGTCCAGTCGGCTGGTTCTTCGAGAGCCACAAATCCTTTACCGCCCGGCTGTGTCACCTCCAGTCCGCACTTGAACGCGTTGCTGAATCCCGGAAATGCCAGCAAGTAATCCTCATCCGAGCGAGTCGGACCAATCGCCTCTTGCAGCTTACCGAGATACTCGCTCACTCGCCGTCCATCCCTGGCGGGCGCGATGAGGGCGACGCGGATGTTGGTGGCGATGCCGGTGTCGGTCAGTAGTGCATCGAATGGCCGACCCTGAATCAAACCCCGGATGGGGTGGGTATCGAACGCCGTGCCCCTTCCAGACTTCGGCAAGAAAGACAAACGCGGTTCCGCAATCTGCAGCCCGACCTGCGACGCAAGGCGCTCGTGCTTGTCGCTCAGCCTTACCGAGGTATCACGCTCGTCGGTGATCTTGGCGAACAGGGGCCAAGCAGAAACGGAGAACTTGACGCCCTCATCCACGTCAGGGAAACGGAGCGCTGTCTCACGTTCCGGAAGAAGCTTCCCGCGCCAGAACTCGATAGCCTGATTGAATTCGGCGTTATGTTGGTAGCCAAGCACCTTGATCTTGACCATGTTGGCTACCAACCGGGGAGCTTCGTTGCCATTGTCATCGGTGACAAAAAGGGTTGGTTTCAACACCAGCGCCAATGCACCGCTCACTGTCTTGACCTGCAAAATGACTGCCCAGTAAGCAGTCCACTCCCGTCTTTCCACCTGATGCTTATTACTGTTGCTGGGGTCCCAGATCAGACCCTCGTGATCGCATAGTAGCCCCGCCTTAGCAGCCAAAGCCAACGCGGTCGCCCGTCGCATCAGGCTGTTAGCGGTACCGTCTTCGTAGCGCAAGTCTTCGTCATTAAGCGGAACCCGCTTCACCTCTGAAGCGAGGTTTCCAGCGAAAGCCCGCTGGATCTGCTGCGGAGATGCGAGCGCGTAGACCTTGCCGTGGAATGGCGCGGCAACGAACCCATGCTCTTCGCCAAGGGCTCTGAGCTCTGACCAAACGGTTCCAGGGGCTGGCCACTGGTTTAGGTCGAATTCGAGCAACTCACCCGGGGGCTGCATCAGAAACGCATTGCTCTTTACTAGGCCGCTAACCGGCAGGTTCGGCAAAGAGAAGGCTGCCCGCTGTGTTGTCGGCGACTGCTTGAACCTGTCGAGGATGGAGTCGACCCGGTGTCGGTCGTCGGTTGGCGTCACATGTAAGGCGATTCGTCTCATCACGTCGTCGAACGTCACGCCAGACACGAGGAAATTCTGGGGAGCTAGGCCTGGCGGGGTCTCCAGCAGTCTTGCCACATTGCCGGCCGCTGCAGCGTCGCCGTACTGTGCCCAGAACAAGGGTAGTCGTTGCTGTTTGGGATTCTGGTAAGCCTCAAGGAATGCCGCCATCACGCTCGCGTCCCTGCCGCTGTAGCCGCATACGAGCACGGCGTGGGATCTCAGCAAGGGGATCAAGGCCGTGCGCAGTTGTGCCTCCTGCTCTGCGAGTTCCGCCTGGGTGTTCTTGAGTGGATCGTACCGGTAGTCCCCGTGCATCGAAACGCACTGCAGCTCGCCCAAGGCTATGGGACGCGTCGTGCGCTCTTTTGAATCCTGCCCGATCTCGATGGCGGTGACCCCGTGGGCGATGGCTGCTCGTGCAACGAGCCCATCGAAGTTTGTCGTCCAGACCGAACTCACCAAACGGCGCCTAGCGAGTTCCGCCAGCAACTGGTAACCCAAGCCGGGTTTCGCGGCACTTACCCAGTCCTGAAAATAGCGACGGCGATCATCTGCGCGCGCGTAGCACTCCTCGATGAACACCGAGTATTCGTCTAGATCCCCCTCGTTCGGGAATCGGCGCTGAGCATCTAGCCAGCGCTGGATTCGCTGTCGGACCGATGGAAGCGATAGCTCATCAAACTGTCGCTCAAGTCCAGGGTTGTTCGTGAGAAAGATCGACCGCTTCCATTCCCAGATGCACTGAGTTGCCGATGGCATTCCCGAACTCATTGAAGCTCCGGCTCCCACGAAGACCAGCAGCGGCTGGTCCTTCAGCATTCCAATCGAACGCACCATGGCGTCCACCGACAGCGTCTGGATCAAGTTCAGTCCTTCCCTTGTGCGGTGCTCCTAAATGGAGCACCAACCGTTTTCGGCGGCTTTACACAAGCATACTTGAAATCGATTTGGCTTCCACTCGTGGCAACCAAAACTCGAAACAGCACCAAAATCGCGGCTCTAGAGCGGCCATTGACGACCGACAGCAACTGGCCCGAACTTGTAGTTGATCGCCGTCGAGGGAATGTCAGGTCCCGCTGCGTTGCGGGCCAACGTTTTGCTATATTCCTGACTCCCAATTTCCCTGCCGGCCAACGGAAAACCGCGCTCAACCGCCATTTTTACGCGCTTTCAGACCGCCGCTAACACCAGGAGTCGGACGTCCAAGAAAACTGGCATTCCCGTTAGGCCGACCGCTTCCGTAGTTTTGGCACTGGCGGCCAGCGACTGCTTCAGACGAAATTGAGGGTCAGCTTTCGAGGTTCCATCGGGTTTCATGCGGTTCCGGTTAACGCCGGGTAGCCAATACCGAATCCGGAGATCAGGCCACTGGATGTCTTTAAGGAAGCCGGTTTTGATCCTGGATTCGATAATGCGTGGATGGTTTCCTCTCACGCCCCCGCTATTGTCCTGACCTCCCTTAACGCAAAGTACATCCACGCCTCGCTTGGGCTGCGCTACCTGCTGGCCAATATGGGGGCGCTGAAGCGGCAAACCGTGCTGCGGGAGTTCACCATCGCGCGTAGGGCACCTGAGGTGGTGGCCGAGTTGCTGGCGACATTGGGTGAGCCTCTACCGGGCGCTGTGCAGGTTATCGGGTTTGGCGTTTATATTTGGAACGTGACCCAAACAACGGAAGTGGTGCGCTTGCTCAAAAACCAGCGACCAGGGGTCAAAGTGGCGCTGGGTGGGCCCGAGGTCAGCCATGAACTGGGCGAGCAGGAGATTGTCAGGCTGGCCGACCATGTGATTACAGGCTGGGGGGATGTAAGTTTCCCCAGGCTGTGCCGCGCCTTGTTGCATGGGCCACAGCCGCTGATGAAAATCATCACGGGTGAGGAGCCGCCGCTCGACGACATCATACTGCCCTACGCCGAGTACACCGATGCCGATCTGGCGCACCGCCTGCTCTACGTCGAGGCGTCGCGCGGGTGTCCTTTTAGGTGCGCGTTCTGTCTAAGCTCGCTCGACAAGACCGCTTGGGCGTTTGATCTGGACGCTTTTCTGGCCGAGATGGCGGGGTTGTACCAGCGCGGTGCGCGCAATTTCAAGTTTGTGGACCGCACGTTCAACCTCAAGATCGATGCCTCGGTGCGCATCCTGCAGTTTTTTTTGGATCGGATGACGGACGATTTGTTCTTGCATTTTGAAGTCGTGCCCGACCAGTTACCGGATCGGCTGAAAGCCATGATTGCGCAGTTCCCCCCGGGGGTGCTTCAGTTTGAAGTGGGCGTGCAGAGCTTTAATATTGCGGTTCAGCAACGCATCTCTCGCAAGCAGGACAACGACAAGACCGCGCTGAATTTGCGCTGGCTGGTGCAGGAGTCCAACGCGTATTTGCACACCGACTTGCTGTTTGGCCTGCCGGGCGAGTCGCTGGAGAGTTTTGCAGCAGGCTTTGACCGCCTGCACGCCTTGCAGCCGCACGAGATTCAATTGGGGATTTTGAAGCGTCTGCGCGGCACGCCGATTGCCTGCCACACCGTGGCATACGGCATGGTTTATGACCCCGCGCCGCCCTACACCGTGCTGCAAACCGGTGCCGTGGACGCGGATACGATGCAGCGGTTTACGCGCTTCTCTCGCTACTGGGATCTGGTCGCCAATTCGGGGCGTTTCACGCAGACGCTGAACTTGTTGCTGGGAGAAAGCGCCGAGACTTGCACCGATGAACCCGCCGATGGGGACGTCACCCCAGCCAGCGTGGTGCCACCTTCGCCGTTTTACGCGTTCATGGGTTTTGCCGACTGGCTCTGGCAAAGCACCACCAAAACCAGTGGGCTGACGCCCGAAGCGCTGGTGGATGCGCTGTGTGACTACCTGATCGGTCCGTGTGCTTTGCCTTTGGAGCAAGTTCAACGCACCTTGCTGGCCGACTATGTGGCGAGTGGCGCCCGATCCAACCCGCGTGCGCTCAAAGGCCTGTTGCCAAAACGCGAAGCACCCCAATTGTGTGGCGTCAAAACGCTGGCGAATCGCCAGGTGCTCCACCAGGCGGTTCGCCAGACTGTGGACTGAACCAATAACACCAACTTCTACCATCTCATGATGGCTGCGGGGCGCTCTCTTTTTGCACTCATGGCTTACTGTCCTCAAGAGTGCCGAGTTCTCTTGCAAGTCTACCGGCGCTGGCGGGCCTGCTCATGGGCTTCGATCCAACGCTCAGTGAGTCGGTCGAGTTCTTCAAACTGTTTCTCGGAGTAGTTCTGCGGGGCGTAGCCGCCCTCAATC
>CAIVHU010000266.1 GCA_903905735.1 uncultured beta proteobacterium | reverse complement strand
TGGAACTGTTTCGTTCCAATTCTTCCTTCAATTACGCTCAACTCACTGCCAACGTTGTGCCCTGAACAGCCATACTCCAGTAAAAGTCAAACTGCTACTGTCACCCCGGCAGAGCCGGGGGTTTACCTGATTTAATTAATTAGCGCCCACAGCGTAGCTGCGCTGCCTCTGAAATACTTCATCCAAGTGGCGCCCGAGCGTAGGGCTGATCCGAAAGTCTTCTTGAAAATAGGGGACCAGCACACGATGCTGCATTAGCTGGCGAATCCTGCGTTGATTCTCATCTTCCAACGCAACACCACCTTGGCAGTAAGCGGCTGCAATCAGGTGCCTGTTGGCGTGCAACACTTCCAGGTACGCAACGATGGTGTCAATACTTTGACTCACACCAGAGTGCCTTGAGTTGAGGGGGTCTCGTCTTCCTTGTCCCCAATGACATCATGCTCCATCAGAAACTCAATGACCTCCTGGATGAATTCAATTTTTCCGGTGATTTGGTAAATTTCACGCTCAGGGTTTGAGAGCACTAAGTAGCCCTTGTCACGAAAACTTCTGAGCACTTTTTCGAGTCGGTTGCGATCCGTGCCATCCGCTTGAATTTTGAGTTGGCTGGCCAGCGTCTGCAAGTCATTGCGGAAGCTGGGATTGGCATCAATGGCCCCCATCAGCTTATTAACTTCAATGGGCGTGCCGACCACAAGCAAATTGTCGTTTTGCATGACACGCATGACCATATCGAGGAAACTCACCAATGGTCGAAGTGACTGTTTGATTTCGGTGAATACTTCCTTGGCAGCCTTGCGATCAACGCCCCCATCGACGTTTTGGGCGACAAAAAATGCGCCACCCTGGCGTGTGACTGCCAAGTGCAACCCAATTCTGCAGACATAAGCATTGACTTCATTGTGATTTTTCGGATCATTGAGGTATGAAAACCCGGAATGATCCGTCACCTGGCAGATGAAATCGCCTGCTAACAGTGATTGCACCACTTGATTAAACATGGGCCACCTCCACCGCATCGCTGGTCAATTCATCATTTTGATCTTCCAGTGCGACGCGTACTTCTGCCAATCGTCGGTCTGGCTCAACTGTGAAACGGTGCTTGAACAGGGCCATGGTCTCAGGATCAGGGTCAGGGAAAGCACAAACCAGGGTGATGTGGTTTCGTTTAAGTAATTCGACCAGGGCAACGACGTTGCCACTGTCAAGGTCTTTGAGTTCGTCAAGTGCCCAAATTATGTTGACCTTGGCACTGCGGCGAATCCTGTTGATGAACGCCACAAAAATGGTGGCCAGAACCAGGTACGACAGTCCATTGGATGACACCGCTTCAAGGTCGGATGCACGTTTGAATATCCTGCGATTGCCGTTCTCTGTAACTTCACCCTGAATGCGGATGAGGTTCTTTAGATCAGCGCGGATACCTGTTTTGACTTCCCAGTGCTCCAGCAAGCGCTCAATGGTCAGGGCAAACTCGGGCGGTGGAAGTTCATTGGAGCCAGTGCCGCTCCATGCGCGATGTGCTTCGGCCATCTCGCAAATGGCGGGCCAATATTTCAGTTCTTTGATGGTTGATACCACCTCGACACCAATTTTAGAAATGGATTCAAAAGCAAGACTGGTATCAAGATGATCCTGCAATTCGCGGTTGAATTGTTGGACACGGAGATGGAATTCCTCCATTGAACGATGAAATGCATTAACTTCACCGGCAATGGATACTGCGTCCATCAACAAGATGCGCTGATACTCTTGATGGGACTTGGAAAACCATGCCTTGAAGGGCAAAATCCACTCCCTGCTGGGTGTAGGGGACAAGGAGCCCAACGTCGTTTGTAAATATTGCTCTGGCGGGGTGCCCTGATGCAGTCGAAAACCCGCTGCAACCTCACCGATGGTGCGTCGGATGTTCTCCAATAGACGATTGACATCTTTGGCGTACTGATTGGCAAGACTCGACAGCGCATCGAAGGTCCAGGAATCATCGTAATCAGACACGCAGACTTCAGGATAGCCCAGCATTGTGTCAACACGATTGTTCACCAACTTACGTTGCTCATGAAAACCGGCGAGGGCCACCCCAAACTGTTTGGATTGGTCTTGCAGCCATTGACTGCGTTTTTGCCATTGCGCATTGAGATCAGCAATTTCCTGGCTGTGTTTCTGATGTGCTGAACGAGACTTGACCGCCTCAGCCACGAAGCCGTCATACTTGGGCCACTCCTTGTCTTTCCAATACTGCCATTGCTGCACTTCTTTGATGAAACCTCGGATGGCCACCAGCTCAACATTGATCAGCGTGATTTCGTCATCAACATTTTTTAGTTTCGAAGTGTCCACGCCTTGCTTGAGAAGAACTTCGTCACGCTCAGCATCGTATTTGGCGATGTTCAATTGAAGCTGGCGCTGATGGGCGGCGATGTCCGCGTTTATCAGGTTGATTTCGTCATCGCGTTTCTTTTGTTTGTCACGCTTTTTTTGAGTATGAAGATCGCGCAATTTGTTGGCCTCTGCACGCGACAGCTCATCAAATCGTAAAAGCTTTTCCTTGGCTTCCCGTAACGTGTTCTGGGCGCGATCCAGTAGTTGCTTTGCATGGGTCAGTGCCTTGAGTTTGCTGGCATCAACTTGCCTTCTGGCTTCATCAACTTCAGCTTGGGCAGACAGCACCTGTGTATTCGCCTTTTGGATTTTCAACTCATGCGTTCGCCGAGCGCTCTCAGCCGATTCGCGGATTTCGCCCATCTGTACCAGCAACGAACGAGCTTTGTCCAACGCTGATTGAGCCTGCTTCAGGCGAAGCTCTGCAACTTCGACTTCGTGCCCTGCCACTCCAACATCCGAGGCAGGATGGGCATCAAGTCGCTCCAGATCCAGCGATAAGCCAAAAAGAGTGTTGTTTGACTCGACCATCCCTGGATTGAGGTCGGTTCTGTCCAGCACATCGCCGCGAATCACCTTCGCAATGTCAGCAGCCCAGTTCGAATTCTCAAGCCTGAGAAAATGCAACAATGTCCCTTCTTGTGGCGCGAGTTGCTTGCGTTTCTCTGCGAGTTCTCTTTCTGCGTCCGCTACTTGCCGAAGAGACACTGACACAAGATTTTCTTGGTTCTGAAAATCTTGCAGTGCCTGGCGATATGCATCCTCAAGTGCCCGCCGCTGATTTTCCACACCCGCCTTTTCCGTACGTCCTGCTTCGAGCGCGTCTTGCTTGCGCTCAAGAAGCTCAAGTGTTTTGGCATCAGGATTGGGATGATCCACACCATGCAGACAACGCCCATGCGCGCTACTGCCGATTTGGACGGCTTCATCAAGCTGCTTGCGGTTCGTTGCAACTTCCTCCTGTGCAAACTTATCCCTTACATCAAATGATTCTTCCAGTTGACGAAGGTGTAGTTCGAATGCCTCCAAGAGTTTTTGACGGCTTGTGTATTGGTCATCCCGGAATTGGCTGAATGCATCTTTGGCGGTTTGTTTCAACCGCTCAAAACGCGCCGCAATTTCCGACTGCGCTCCCAGCAATGCCTCACGCCGTTTTTCGGCCTGCAACAAATTGTCGCGCAAATGTTGAGCATTGCGCACTCGAACATCAAGCGCCTGGAGGTTTTGCTTTTCGTAAGCGTCCAGAGTTCGTTTGAGTTCTTGCGCTTTGCCATCGGCAAACTCAGTATTACGCAGAGCCAGCAACTGGTCTCTCGTGATTGCAGTGTGTTTGACCTGATATTGATTTTTCTCTTCTTCCCCCAACGCTTCCAGTTGGACTTTCTCTCTCATCTGCTGGTGTATTTGTTGGTCCAGGTGAAGAATCAGACTGCGAAATTTGGCACATATCTCGCCCAACGCAAACTCAGCCGCTTGCAACTGATTTTCAGCTTGTTCAGCCGTTGACATCTTTGGGGCCAGCGCCATGACTGACATATAGGCTTTGTAGCCCTTTGGCCAATCTTCAATTTTGCGACGGTCACCAGAAATGGAATGTGACGCCAGATCATCTGATACGCAGTCAATGACCATGCTTTGCAGGTCATCAAAATTGGTCTTGCGCCGGAACATGCCGCTGACGATTTTTTCGATTTGCCGCAACGGTTGTTTGGAGATCGTGAACGAATACTCTTGCGTCAGCTCGCGCAGATACTTTAGATGGCTTCTGTCCGTCGTATTGCTTGGAACGCCCTGAATGATGTTTCGGTATTCGGTTTGTGACTCAATTTGGCGCTCAGAGCAGTTGAATCCACGAGTTTGAAGATGCGTGCGAAAGTCGGGAACTTTTACAAAATCACCGTTCTCTTGAATGAACTGGGTGACTTCAAAGCCACTGCGAATAAAGCGATACAACACCCGTTCACCCGACCTGTCAGAGTACGCCACAACCATGCGCTTTTGACCTCCATGCCGTTGATACTCAAATCCAATGTATGACGTGGTGCGCGGTAAGTAGTAACCGACAAAGCTTTCACGGCCAGCCTCGGTTGTCACAATCCTGTTGGGACTTTCTCCGTAGAAAAGCAGCAGCAATTGCAGGAGTGATGTTTTGCCGCGCCCGTTACGACCGGTCAACACAGCGCCGCCATCCAGCGGCAATTCAATAATTCGGCCTGGACTGAGTGAATCGATTAGAACCAGCCGGAGTAATGTGTAGCCGTCCTGTCCTTGGTTCGTCGTGTCATCTCGATTCGGCATATTGATTTCCTCGATGTTTTATGAAAAAACAGGCTCCCGGCCAACGGAGACTCCGCCCTCTCCAGCGTTGCCTTTTTTGGTTTTGAATTTTTCAAGCCAGAGGTACAAACCCTCTTCTGCCAAGGCATGCAACTGCATAGATGCCGCCTCTCCGCCTGTGCAGTGGTAACGCTTCCAATGACGCTTGGCCGTCACCCAGTTAACCAATGCTTCGCCAGCGTTTTTTCGCCGCCACGCGCAAAGAAAACTGTCTTCAAATGTCTGCCAGTCACAACAAGCCACAATGCGATTTCCTTTCAGTTGCCGCCAGTGTTCACGTTTCCGCAATAGCACGGGTCCGCCGATGATTTGCATTGACCGCATGGGCCGATAGCAGGCTTATTCGACAACAACGCTTTGATGCCTGCTGGTACTTCGCCCATTTCGACTACGTTATCAGGCAAAACCTCACCACGCAGTTGCTGGATTGCCCTGGTGCGTTTAACTCCGTCTCGTGTCGTATGACCGTAGCACCCTTCCAATGCCTCCAGTGCAACTCGCATCACATCTTGTTGCCGTTCCATTTGAGTTTGGATTGCTGCATTTTTAATCTCAGCCTGCTGCTTTTCGATCAGCATCTTTGCTTGCGCAAGTTGGGCCTCCAAAGCTTCAACTGTTCCAAATTCATGATGCTCGCGTTGGTCATCAATGATTTGAATGCCAACATCATGATCAGCATCCGCTTCCCATGCTCCCTCGTCATGGTCATAGTGGTCACAGCAGTAGCATCCATCTTTATCGCGCACGGGGATGGTGTAACTGTCAAACTGTGAGCCGTAAGTGGGCACCGGTTTTCCGGTCTTGTAGTGCTCAACCCAACAAGAAAATGGACGCCCAGTGATTGGGCACACATCAGGACACCACCAGTGCTGTGCCCGATTTACCAGACTTTCTGGCAACGCCTGAGTAGGCAAGAGGGCGGCGGCAAGGGGAATTGCTGCAATCTCTCGCCAATGAGTAGCACCGCCTCCCACAGACAGAACGCTGCCCTCATAGAAAGATCTGACATCGATCCAGGCATTGCAGCCGTAGCCTTCATGTCCGGCATTTGAAACACCTCCAACTGCATTCGTTGATCCGCTGAATAGATAGGGTTGGTCTTGCCAAAGCACATGAACATTAACACCGTCTTTTGGCTTGCACGTTTTAATGTCGTGCCAGCTTGGGTCAATGGAAACAAAGGTTTTGTCGGGCGCGATATTGACCCCCATGAGATGCATACGCCTGCGTCGCAAGCTGGCCAGCATGACTGGCACAACGTCCCATATGCGACTCGTCTTGTCATTCTCTTCTTCAGTCTGCGAGTTGTTGAAACAAAGCCTTCGGGACTGATGCAGGGCAAAAAACTCCGCAATGACCTTTTCTGTGCGATCCAGTAAGAATTGCTTCGGGTCGATCCCACCAGTTTTTACTGCTGATGCCAGCAGATCTTCGGTATCAACAGGCGAAGGCACCGCCATGGTTTCATGCGCCCAGTCCTGGGTGTGGCCGCAATGCGGGCACACCCAGCCAGACTCGGTAGCGATCAGAATGCCGCGATCACCGCCTTCTTGTCCATGCGTGGCTTTACTGTCGTCGGTTTTGCCTTCTGGATAGGTCACGCCATCTGATCTGTTGGCGCAGGTGAAGGGGTGCCCGGCAATGACTGAGTTGATACCGACCTGGTATTGGTTCAGGAGGTCAACTTGCGCGGCGGTGAACGGTGCAGTGATTTGATTTTGCATGATGGCGTTCAGTAAGCAGTCTTACTCAAGAGAAATAGTGCGAGATTTGCTGCGTAGTCCATGAGTCAATTATATATGCACATGTGCATAATGTCAAGCGATGATCTTGAGGCTTTTTAGGCGATCCGTCAGGTTCGTGATGGCCCAATCAGGACATGCTCTGGAACTAGCCAACCCAGGGTCAGCCAGCCAAGCCTGCACCGTGCGCCAACTGCACGGGCGTTTGGTTTCATCAGCAATGTGTTGCGCGGCCTCTGCGCGGGTGATATTGGCCCGCTGGATCAAGGCCGCAAGCTTGTCTCTATTCGTCACGTCTGGGATAGGGTGAATTGCACATGTGCATATTTTAGCGCCAGAAGCAACCAAGAACAATGATCTTGCGCCTCCTTCCCCGGCTCACCAATCATTCATTTACGTCCAGGATGCTTGGGTCTGCGGAAGTGCTTTACCCGGATCAAAAACTTCCAACTTGTCTGACGCAGACAGCATCTGAGTGAACAACACGAGGTTGATTCCATTCTTTGCCAAACTAGATGGAAACAGAATGCCTTTCGCTCCAGAAGCGATCACCGCGTCTCCAATGACCCAACTTGGCGGCTCGATACTCTTGTTGAACCACAATTCACGCCAGTCGCAGTAGAAGTCATCCCAAATGGTTTCCCACGCAGACGCACTGTAGCCGCCAGTGAAATCGACCACCGGCGCTACTGTCAGTTGATAGCTTGTCAATGTGCCGGGCGGCAAAAGAGTTGATACTTGTTGGTATTCTCGAATGGCCGTGTCAGTTTCCATTGCGAGATAGAGTGCATCCACACCAGGACGGTTGACTCTCCCTCCATGCTTGCCCGCGCCCGCCCCACTGGTTGGCGCTACAGCCCATCTGGGCACATGCATCCGGTATGCTGTGACATCGGCCAGCGTGGTCAATTTCATCCTGCGGCACCCGCTTCGAGCGATCCCACATAACGCAGTACATCCTCGGTGCGCCCATCGGATACCAATTGCTCTGCTGTCTTGTAGCCAAATGGAGGTAAGGGCTCATTGCGATACCAAAAGATGGCACGGCCAACGTCGCCGGACAGGTCATGGGCTGCGCGCATCACACGCAACGCTTCACGCAAAAATTTCTGTACGCTCTCCGACGCCGGAGCCCGGCTGATGGTATTTCGATGGACATGGGCCTGGGTGGCAAGCGTCTGAACATCAATACTCAGAACGTCGCTGAAACGCTTGGGCGACAGCGTTGATGCCCCTGCTTCTTGATCACGCAGGAAATCGATAAAGCCATCGAAGCCATGACTAAAGGCCGGGGAGAACTGATGAGTTGCGGTTTGCATAATTTACTCTCTTGGCTATGTATAGCCTTATTCTGCATCAAATTTGCACTTTTTACGCACACTTCGCTTTACGACTTCTTAAAACAAGTGATTTAGGTCGCCCTGCGCAAACGGTATGCCGGTGAGAATTCCAATGCATCCCGAGTCATCCACTCAGCCTGGTGCAGTGCGTGAAGGGGATCATCCTGACTTGCCAGTTCCTTGGCCTGCTGGCTCTGGTCAGCTATTGGCGAAAAGGGCACAGGGATTGCCTTATTGGAGTCATCCGCAATCACGGTCTCTTTGACTATGGGCGCATTCGCCGGACTTCGCAAGTCACGAAGAAATGACACCTCAGCCGTGGTGCCGGACATCAGCATCATGGCGTTCATGTGCTCTTCGGATGGCAGGAGGTCATCAAACCTACGCATCACCTTGGGGTCGCCACTGCGCAATGCTGCCAGTGCCGGTTGCAGAAGCTGCATCTTGGTGCTGGCAACATGCCGCAATACGCTTTCTGTAAGGCGTTCGGTGCCTGATTGGATGGCATACCGTTGACCCAAGATCAGCAACTTGGCAAGAAAATCCGTCACCCCCTGCGTCAAATCGTACAAGAGGTCACGAGTCTCTTGCGTCAACGGCTCCACATGTCTGACCCACTGGTAACGCCACAGGGCATCCACCAGCAGCGTCCAGGCTGCGTCCGTTGATGCAGGCTGGCGGAAGTTGTAGAGCCCAATCCCGCAGGCCCGCCGTGCGTTGCGCAACACATCGCCAAACAGGTCGATCATGGAGTTTGTACCAATGAATACCACCGGCACGCCAATGCTGTTGAGCAGGTTCACAAAGAAGTTCAGCATGTTGTCCTTGCCGCCTGTCTTGGCGACCCGCAAGTGCTGCAATTCGTCAATGAACAACGCTCCCACGTAGTAGGTGCTGGCCAACTGTTCCATCCGATGAATGAGCCCGGCGACACCACCGCGCACGGGGCCACGGTCCCCATACCGGCGCTGGCCTATAGCCTGATCGACCGCACTGAAGAATGCATGGCAAAGCCCACTCAATGATCCATCAAACGGGCATTCCAGTTTTAACCAAGCAATCTGGGTCTGCACAAACTCCCTGCCTTGGTAGCTTCGGTGGATGATGGTTTGCGGATAGAGACGCAGGATGGCCTCCAGTGCTGTCGATTTACCAATGCCGCTCAAGCCCACTAGGCTGAACGTCGTTGCAGTTGATGTGAAGCCTTCTGTGACTTGCTTGCCAGTGGACAGCCCGTGTAAATGCCGCACCGTTGCAGGCTGCATGGGATTGCGTCCCACGTACCCACCGCGCAGAACAAGAGATACCGCCGCCTCCAGCTCCAAATGGATGGGCAATGGCTGGATGACGCTGCGCATGCGGTCGATGCAGTGCAAACGTATTGATCCATCCATGGTTTGAGCGCCAACGGGTTCTTCTGGATACCGTGCTATCGCCTGTGCAGCTTCCCGCTCGGTAAAAATTGGGGGCAATGCCTCAATCAGGGGATTGCCACGGTATTCTGCGACAGGGGAATCCAGGTACGCGGCAGTGGCAATGGTGCCGGGATTCATTTACGTGCTCCTGGTCGAAGATGTCCAAGCAGATCAATGACTTCCGCGCTGCGCTCCCCGGCATACTCTGAGGCGGATTGAGATGGCACGGCTGGTGCAGTGGAGGTGGCGGGTGTTGCTGTCCGTTGCGGCGTGCTTTCTCTCTCACGGGCACGGTTCTCACGGATGTTGCCGATGCGTTGTACTTTGCTGGCGGGTTCAAAGTTGGACTGTTTGTCAGCGCTTGCGGTTTGGATTTTGGCTTCAATGGTGGCATCCAGCCGTACCTTGCTGGTCAGGTCCGCATGTTGAATTTGTGGCGATGGGTTTTCAATGATGGACAGCATGTCTTCCACCTCTTCAAACCGGCTCCCCACGTACCTAGATTCCGACTTGCGCAGGTGACAAGTCTCGAAAAGGCCGTCAGCACTGCGTACCCAGACATTGGCCGTCGTGTTTGGGTCATACCAAATGGAAATATCCGAGCGGCCATTCTTTCTGGCCCTCGCAAACCAGCGTTCTACCTCAGCGCGTTCGCACACGTAAAACATGCCCTTGAAATGGATGCCGCCCGCCTGCACGGTTCCTTGCCCGGTGGACAACAAGTGCCGGTACACGGCTTCAATCGGAGGGTTCTTGGGCTCTGCAATACCACTGGCAAAACCCCAGTTCCATAATTCAATCGGCGTTGCATTCACCACGCCAGAAGCAATCATGTCGGCACTGAGTCGGTCAGGTTGCCGGTGGTGATGGTTGTAGTGGATCACGCTGGCCAAAATAATGTGAGTGAACTCAGCCAGGTCAAGAGTGGCATCGAGCCGGTAATCCCGCTCACCGCGCTCTTTGTTTCTTTGGCGTACAGCACCCGGTATCCAGTGAACTTGTGAGGTCCGGTTCAGCACGCGAAAACGACTCTCCACAATGGATTTCCAGTCGGGCCGGAACGGCGGTGCAATCGCCAGCGTCACACCCAAGCCAGACACCATGGCATCTTCCGCGCCTTGTCCGATCATCTCGCCACGGTCACACATCACTTCCTGCGACAGGTAGCGGCTGGGCCAGTCTTCAGGGCTGATGGTCAGGCCATAACCCGCACAGAATGCCACTTTATCAGCCGTGGCGTTGAATAGGGCTTGTCGTGCTCCGCTCCAGCTTGGGCCATCCAACCCCACGTAGATGCCAACGATCAGCGCGGTGAACACATCCACTACGACATAAACCACTGGGCGACCAATGATCCAGTTGCGGTTGTAGCGACTGACCAAGTAGATGTCGGCAATGGTGGCGTCGATCTCAAACCGGTGGCAGGGGCCGCGCACACCATCGCCCACCCGGCCAATCAGTGCCCGATGGTCTTTGTTCCAGTTTTTCTCACCCTTGCGGCCACGCAGGACATCGAGTTCATCGAAAACCTTTTGTCCCCAGTAGGTGAATTGCCGCAGCGTTGGCAATTCATGCAATGGGCGCAATTCAATGTCATCATCACTGACCCCGACAATCTTGCGCTCAGTCGCGTAGAACCGGCGCAAAGTCTTGATGTGGGCATCCGAGATAGATTCCACCGCATTGCTTTTGTACAAGGCATATCCGAGTTTGATGCAGGATTTATCTACTTCGGTCAGCGCTTGAGGTGGTTCCTCGGGTGGATGGTCCAGCAGCGGTGATGGCCGTCCGCCACGCTTGCCTTCGGCAAACAATTTTGCCTTGCCGGGTGCGCCGCTTTGTTCGTAATTTGGCAGCAATGCGTCCCGCACCTGACCATTCAACCAAAATCGGTAAAGGATACGGTACAGAGATTTCCGGGGTATCTCCAGCTCAGCGGCACGCTTGGCAACCAGCGTGCCCATGGCGTCCGGTTCAAAGATAGCGCCAGTGCTTACCAAGGGCGCAATACGCCCCCAATTGCTGTCCCGGCTGGCCTTCGCCGCGTCAGTAAGGTCGCTACGCAGCATGTAAGCTGGAGGTTTGCGTGTCGTTTTGCGTGCTGTCCCATCTCGAATCCACCCCTCCAACAATGACAGTTGTTTTGAGAATGGCTGTTTGGGTGTGTCCTCTATCACCATGAGCACCACCCGGTCGTTTGGTTTACTCACCCAAAGCACCCGGCAAAGACCGTCAAGCTCTGGCGGTTTCGTCAGGGACTCCACCAGGTCGTTGGTAGCCAGCATGGCCGTCATGCCGCCGCCCGATCAAACGATGCATCCAGGTTCGTAAAACGAAATTCCGGCACCACTCCAGTGAGACGCAAAGGCGCGGTCTTGAGGTCCAGCAGAATGCTCTTGTGCCAAACCATGTGTTTGAAAAGCAGGATGGCATCTTTGTAATGCAGATGCGCGGCCTGACCGGCGATTCGGATGTTGGCCGACAGAATGCGATCAGCAGGATTCAAACTGTCCAACGCATCCAAAAAACGATGCTGGATACCTGGCTGCATCAAACCCTTGTCCACCACCGCACACTGACGAAGCCACTGAAGGTTTTCAGACAGGGCTGGCGGGATGGACAGTTCCGTGACAATTCCCCAGTCAACGCCTTGCTCTGTCCAGAAGTAGCGTTCGATTTCCAACTTTTGCAGGGTTCGCTCAAGGGATTTGGACGGCTGTAGCGCATCACTGTATTTAACCGTCCTCGCGGCCAGTTGTGTGGTGCCGTTGGAGGCTTTGAACGTGACCAGAAAATCGGTGGTCAGCACATAGGCCAAGTCCGTCCCGGCGAACTTGGGAAAGCGGATAGACCGGGCATGGGCTATTTGTTGCAGGTCGCTGGTTGGAAACAGCGGGTATTGCTCCCGGATGTCCACCACGTCTTCTGAGAATTCAAGCACCACAAAGTAGGCAAATTCCAAATCCGACAACAAGTGGTAGTTCCGGTTGACTTTGAGGCCGGAGACCTTGCGGGAGCGGCCCTGCGATGGAACATCCTGCACGCGAAGCCATGGCCGGTATTCAGCGCCCTGGCCCTGCCCGTAGCCTTGAGCAACGTAGCGCTCGATGTCAACTTGGGTTTTGAAACGGCGACCACGCATAGGTGGCTATGCCTCGGTGGACAGAGTTGGCGTTGCATGCGCCGTTTTAGCCTGCTGGAGGCTTTTACGCTTGAAATTCATATTCTCCCCTTGCCAATGCCATGGCGGCACGTTACAGGGGAGCGATACCTTGTGTCAATCTTTTTTGTCTTGTGTCCAACTTATTTGTTTTGTGTCAGACTTTTTTGTAAGGCGACAAGAAAGGCATCGATAGCGGTAGGCGGCGCATTGCCATTATCGGCGCAGGCCTGCAAATAGGCAGTGAGCCAGGTTCGCAGATTCAGGCCCCACAGCTTCATGGTGGCAAACAAGCTGTACATCGTGGCGGCCAATTGCGC
>CAIVHU010000265.1 GCA_903905735.1 uncultured beta proteobacterium | reverse complement strand
TGCCGATGAGAGGCGGGTGCGTCGCAAGTGTTGCATAGTTGGGCGAATTCGTCCAGCGTTGAGAACTGCGGCGTACACGGTTGCGGCTTTCTTGGGGGGTCTTCCTTGAGGAGCCCGTGCCGTGGCCGAGCACCCTGCGCGACACCCTGCTCCCACGCCTGATTTCCGGTCAGTTGCGCCTGGCAGCGGCCGAGAAAATCACTGGAGAGGAGGCCCTGGCGTGAATCCGAGGCCCGTTGTAACTATATAATTGATAGCTGCTAGCACATATTCCACGTGGTCTATAGGTCAATTTTA
The DNA here is from genome assembly GCA_903905735.1 of uncultured beta proteobacterium. GTDB lineage: Bacteria > Pseudomonadota > Gammaproteobacteria > Burkholderiales > Burkholderiaceae_C > Rhodoferax. The sequence continues at coordinate 3,995 of CAIVHU010000265.1, read as the reverse complement.
TGCTCAACTTCTTGCCCAAATCTCCACCGACGCACGACCCATCAGGAAGACCGCATGAACCCACCCACCGGCAATTCCTGCTCTACCTGAAAGATGCCTTTGCCGACATGCGCGGCTGCTCGTCCAGCAAACTCAAGTACATGTGGTTTTTTGTGGCTCTGTTCGCGATACGTATGGGTTTTGATTTACACGAGTGCGGATGCATGAGTGAAATCAATAACTTATAAGCAAAACACGACTTATCGCGAACAGAGCCTTTTTTGTCCAGCACTGCCCGGCTGGCCTATTTGGGCAGCAGCCTGCTGCCCAATCCTGCAGCGTCGCCATGTGTTGTTGATCTTTGTGCCTAGTCAGTGTCGATTTGTATAAAAAATCGCCTTTTCTATACAGATGGCGGCTAACATGTTAAAAAATCTTGAATAGCTATACACGTCGATCCGCTTCAAGGCACGCTTATGCCCGCACTCATGCCGCTTGAACAACTCAACCCTGCCCGGTTCGAGACACCTGCCATCCTTAAAAAGCTGGCCAGCAGCAGTCGCAAACTGGCAGAGCTAAAAGGCATTGCTGGGTCCATTCCCAACCAGGGCATTCTGATCAACACGCTGGGGCTGCAAGAGGCCAAGGACAGTTCCGAGATCGAGAACATCGTCACCACCCACGATGAGCTGTTCAAGGACGACGTGTTACCCGAATCGTTTGCCAACCCGGCTGCCAAAGAGGTGCTGCGTTACCGCCAGGCGTTGCGGGTCGGGTTTGAGCTGGTGCAGGGCAGTGGCTTGCTCACCTGCAACCACATCCTCCAGATTCAGGGAGAGCTGGAGCGCAACAACGCGGGTTTTCGCAAGTTGCCTGGCACGGCTTTGCGCGACGGCGGTGGCCAAACCATTTACACCCCGCCGCAGGACCCGGCGGAGATTGTTGCGCTGATGAGCGATCTGGAGCGATTCATCAACGAGGCTGACCTGTTTGATGCCGACCCGTTGATCAAGATGGCGCTGATCCACCATCAGTTTGAGAGCATCCACCCGTTTTACGATGGCAATGGCCGCACCGGACGCATTGTGAATGTGCTGTATCTGGTGAAAGAAGGACTGCTTGACATTCCGGTGCTGTACCTCAGCCAACACATCGTGCGCCACAAGGCAGACTACTACCGCCTGCTGCAAACTGTGCGCGATGAAGACACCTGGGAAGACTGGGTGCTGTACCTGCTGGGCGCTGTGGAGCAGACCGCCGGACAGACCATTACCACCGTGCAGGCCATCAAGACCGCGCTGTTTGACTACAAGCAGCGTATCCGCTCGGGCTACAAGTTTTACAGCCAGGATTTGATCAACAACCTGTTCATGCACCCTTACACCAAGATCGACTATGTGCAACGTGACCTGGGCGTGTCGCGCATCACGGCGACCAAATACCTTGATGCGCTGACGGAAGGTGGGTTTGTCAAGAAGCAAAAAATTGGCCGTGGCAACTACTACGTGAACATCGCCTTGAGCGCGGTGTTGGCTGGCTAACGCGACGCAGTAAGCGAATAAAAAATACCAGCCTGGGAGGGCAATGTGACCGAAGACCAACTTGAACAGGAAACCCTGTCCTGGCTGCAGGACGTGGGCTACGTCCATCTGTACGGCCCCGACATCGCGCCCGACGGCCCGTTGCCCGAACGCAGCCATTACCGCCAGGTGATCCTGACTTTTCGGCTGCGCGAAGCCATCCGCAAGTTAAACCCCAATGTGCCCAGCGCCGCCCGCGAAGATGCGCTCCAACAGGTTTTGGATCTGGGCATCCCGGCGTTGTTAACGGCCAATCGGCAATTCCACCGCCTGCTGGTGGCCGGTGTGCCGGTGCAGTACCAACTTCAGGGCGAAACCCGCGGCGACTTTGTTCGGCTGGTGGATTGGGCTGACCCCTCAAAGAACGAGTGGCTGGCGGTCAACCAGTTCAGCATCAAAGGCCCGCACCACACCCGCCGCCCTGACATCATCCTGTTTGTCAACGGCCTGCCCCTGGTGCTGATTGAGCTGAAGAAACCAGCCGACCTCAACGCCGATGTCTGGAAAGCCTTTGATCAGCTCCAGACCTACAAGGCGCAGATCCCCGATGTGTTCCAGACCAATGAGGTGCTGGTCATCTCGGACGGCACCGAAGCACTTCTAGGCTCGCTGTCCTCAGATCACGAACGTTTCATGGCCTGGCGCACCATTGATGGTGTAACGCTGGACCCGCTCGGTGAGTTCAACGAGTTGCAGACCCTGGTGCGCGGGGTCCTGGCCCCGCAATACCTGCTGGACTACCTGCGCTACTTTGTGCTGTTTGAGGACGACGGCGGCATTCTCAAGAAGATTGCTGGTTACCACCAGTTCCACGCTGTGCGCCTGGCCATTGGTCAGGTCGTGGCGGCATCGCGCCGTGGTGGTTCCCACAAAGGTGGCGTGGTCTGGCACACGCAAGGCAGCGGCAAGAGCATCACCATGACCTGCTTTGCCGCCCGGGTGATGCAGGAACCAGCGATGGAGAACCCGACCATCGTGGTGATTACCGACCGCAACGACCTGGACGGGCAACTGTTTGGCGTGTTTTGCCTGGCGCAAGACCTGTTGCGTGAGCAACCCGTGCAGGCGCACACCCGGCAACAGCTTCGCACCCTACTGGCGAATCGGCCGTCTGGCGGCATTGTGTTTGCCACCATCCAGAAGTTCATGCCCGGTGAAGACGAAGACATGTTCCCGGTGCTCTCGGACCGGCACAACATCGTGGTGATTGCCGATGAAGCGCACCGCACCCAATACGGGTTTGAGGCCAAGCTCAAAACAAAACAGGGTCATGAGGCTTACCAGGTCGGCTACGCCCAGCATCTGCGTGATGCGCTACCTCAAGCCACCTTTGTGGCCTTCACCGGCACCCCGGTCAGCAGCACCGACCGCGACACCCGCGCTGTCTTTGGCGACTACATCCATGTCTATGACATGCAGCAAGCCAAGGAAGACGGTGCCACCGTCGCCATCTATTACGAATCCCGCCTGGCCAAACTCAGTCTGAAAGAAGCTGACCTGCCGTTGTTAGACGATGAGGTCGATGAACTGGCCGAAGATGAAGAAGATAGCCAGCAGGCCCGGCTCAAGAGCAAATGGACCGCCTTGGAGAAGGTCGTCGGTGCTGAACCACGGGTGACCAGCGTCGCTGCTGACCTGGTGACCCACTTCGAGCAGCGCAACACCACCCAGAGCGGCAAAGCCATGGTGGTGGCCATGAGCCGCGACATCTGCGTGCATCTCTACAACGAAATCGTCAAGCTGCGCCCGGACTGGCACAACGATGACCCGGAACTCGGGGCTATCAAGATCGTGATGACCGGATCAGCCAGCGACAAAGCACTACTGCGCCCCCACATTTACAGTGCCCAAATCAAGAAGCGGCTGGAGAAACGCTTCAAAGACCCGGCTGACCCGCTACGCATCGTCATCGTGCGCGACATGTGGCTAACCGGCTTTGACGCGCCCTGCGTTCACACCCTTTATGTGGACAAGCCCATGAAGGGCCACAACCTGATGCAGGCCATTGCCCGGGTCAACCGGGTCTTCAAGGACAAGCAGGGTGGCCTGGTGGTGGACTACATCGGCATTGGCAATGAACTCAAAGCCGCCATGAAGGAGTACACCCAGTCCAAGGGTCGGGGCCGTCCGACCGTGGACGCGGTAGAAGCGTTCAGTGTTGTCCTGGAAAAGCTCGACGTGCTACGGGCCATGCCGCACGGCTACGACTATCAAGACTTCCTGACTGGCGGTCACAAGACGTTGGCCGGTGCCGCCAACCATGTACTCGGACTCAAGACCGGCCCATCAGGTGCTGGTACGGGAAAGCGATTGTCGCTATTGCAGCCAAGAACGCTCGCATGTGCTGGGCCGCTTTGCAACTCGGCGAGGGATTTAAAGTCCCAACCTGACGCGTTCCGTGCGCCCACATTTAGGCTAAGAGAAACCACCGCCGCG
>CAIVHU010000264.1 GCA_903905735.1 uncultured beta proteobacterium | reverse complement strand
GGTGCAAAGCTCTGGATGAACGCAAACACGCGACCAAAGACAAAAAAGTAACAAAACGCCACACCCATAAAAAACAGTACGGTGCTGGAAACCACCAAAGGCGCGACCAGTTTCTTCTCATGCGAATACAAGCCCGGTGCCACAAAGGCCCAGATCTGGTACAGCACCACCGGCAAAGCAATCAATAACGCCGCCACCATCAGTACCTTGAGCGGCACCATGAATGGCGAGATGACCGAGGTGGCAATCAGCGTTGACCCTTTTGGCAAATGCGCCACCAGTGGTGCCGCCAGCATGTCATACAAGGCGCTGGGCCCCGGATAGATCGCCAGCACCACCGCCACCACCACAATGGCGATCGTGGCTTTGACCAAGCGGTCGCGCAACTCAACCAGATGCTGCACAAACGGCTGTTCTGAGCCGGCGAGTTCGTCGTCTTTATGGGGAGAATCTGCCATTACTTGTAATTTTTTGGCCGATACCGCGCCACGCGGGCGGCACCCGATAGGGCACGTGTACGCACGCCGTTGCGGGCTTTGTACCAGTTGGGCATGGCCGCTTGCTTGATGCGCCAGTTTTTCTTGGGATGTCGGTATTCGGGCGAAGGTAATGACCCATAGTCACCCAGCCCGGAAGTCGCGCCGTCGGTCGCCTCGGCCCAGGATTTCTCAAACTCGGCTGCATTCTCATGGATCGACTGGCTGACATCCCTGGCCGCGCTCTCCACGGTTTCTTTCATGCGCTTGAGTTCATCGAGCTCCATGGAGCGGCTGACCTCTGCCTTGACATCGCGCATATAGCGCTGCGCCTTTCCCAGCAAGGTACCCGCCGTGCGTGCCACCCGGGGCAATTTCTCCGGCCCGATGACCACCAGCGCCACAGCACCAATGAGTGCCAGCTTGGAGATACCCAGATCAATCATGCCGACCTTGCGCGAAACCTGAACAACTCATCAGGACTTTTGCTTGGCTTCCACGTCGATCGTGGTTTTGTCTGCTGACGACTTTGCATTGGCTACTTGCGCAGGCTCTTTGTCCTCCGCAGAGGTTTCACCTTCTTTCATGCCAGCCTTGAAGCCTTTCACGGCCCCACCCAAATCCTCGCCAATGTTCTTGAGCTTCTTGGTGCCAAACACCATGACAACGATCAAAAGAACGATCAACCAATGCCAAATTGAAAATGAACCCATCGTGAATCTCCTAACGAAGTCTGAAATTTTAGACGGGCGAGTGCGGCGTCTGTGGCGAAAACTGGGGATTATCCCCGTAACCAGGGTCGCGGGCCGCCCATGACATGCATGTGCAGATGATGCACCTCCTGTCCACCCTCCATCCCAGTATTACAGAGCAGGCGAAAGCCCCCCCCGGGGTAAGGGTTGCACCCCTGCTCCAGCGCCAGTTTCGGCGCCAGCACCATCATGCGGCCCATCAACGCCGTGTGCGCGTCAGTGAGCTGCGCCATCGACGGAATATGCCGCTTGGGGATCAGCAGGAAATGCACCGGCGCCCAGGGGTGAATGTCGTGAAAGGCGTACAACTCGTCGTCCTGATAGACAAGCTTGGACGGGATCTGTCCCGCCACAATCTTGCAAAACAGGCAGTTGGGGTCACTGTCAACGATGTGCTCGATCATGCGGGGATCTCCATCGGCAAACCTTTGTTCATACGCACCATGCCACTGACGATGCGGTACAAAAACCAGATCGAAATCGCCAGCCAGGCCAGCCAGCCCGGCAGCAGGAACAGCAGCCACAACGGCGCGGTTACCAGGTACAAAGCCCCGGCAATGATCACTGTGCGGATGCGCCAGCGAAAGTGAGAGGCTTGCCAGGTGCCCACTGCATCACCGCGTTTGACCAGGTCAATCACCAGCGCCACCACCAGCAATACGGGACCCATCTGTGCGCCAGGAACCAGCGCCGCCACCGCCACGATCAAATGCAGGATGTAACTGACTGTGCCCCAGGCATTCAGGCCGTTCAGGGTTTGCGGGTCCAGCTCGCGCCATTCACCGGCAACGTCTGCGTGGCCCGTGTTGGTGGTGAAGTTTTGCGTCATGAGGGATCCTCCTGAGGTTCATTTTCACGCGCGATGACCTTGCGCAAGGCCTTTTCCTCAATGCCGCTGGTGCCGGCGCGACGGTTCAATTCAGTCACCACATCGGCAGGGGACAGGCCGTAATGCGCCAGTGCGATCATGCTGTGGAACCACAAATCGGCCACTTCATAGACGATTTTTGACTTGTCACCACCATGGTCAGCGTCCTTGGCGGCCATCACCACCTCGGTGGCTTCCTCGCCGATCTTCTTCAGGAAGGCATCCGGGCCCTTGTGCAGCAAACGCGCCACATAGCTAGCCTGCGGGTCGCCACCGCGCGCTGGCAGGCGGCTTTCGATCACGGCAGCCAAAGCTGCCAGGGAGTCGTTCAAAGGCGTTGTAACAGTCATGTGGGTCATTTGTAAATGGTTTGCGGGTCTTTCAATACCGGGTCAGATGCGTGCCAAAGCCCGTCTTTCAAGACACTGAAAAAACAACTGTGCCGCCCGGTGTGGCAGGCAATGCCCGGCGTGTGACCGGTTTGTGTGACCTTGAGCAACACCACGTCCGCATCGCAGTCCACGCGGATTTCATGCACGGTCTGGACATGGCCGGACTCTTCGCCCTTGAACCACAGCTTGTTGCGCGAGCGGCTGAAATACACCGCACGACCAAGGTCGACGGTTTTTTGCAGGGCCTCACGGTTCATCCAGGCAAACATCAGCACGTCGCCGCTGCCCTGCTCCTGCGCGATGACCGGCACCAGGCCTTGTGCGTCCCATTGGATGGCATCCAGATAATTCATGACGGCATTGTCCCCGAAGCAGAGAGGTTCAATATAGATAGCTGCTCACCCTTATTCCATAAGGGCTGGAGGGAAATTTGGCTTATATCCTTACGGGAATACCGCGCTCAGCCATGCGGGCTTTGGCCTGTGCCACGGTGAATTCACCGTAGTGGAAAATGCTGGCCGCCAGCACCGCGTCGGCACCGCCAAGCTGGATGCCGTCAGCCAGATGGTCAAGCGTGCCCACACCACCCGAGGCAATCACTGGCACGCTGATCGCGTCGCTGACAGCGCGGGTCAAAGCCAGGTCGAACCCGGCCTTGGTGCCATCGCGGTCCATGCTGGTGAGCAGAATTTCGCCCGCGCCAAACTCGGCCATTTTTGTCGCCCAGGCCACCGCGTCGAGTCCGGTGTTTTTGCGGCCGCCGTGGCTGTAAACATCCCAGCCCTCACCCAGCGGTTGGCCGTTGGCACCCAGCCGCAAGGCATCTTCGGCCGTGCGGCGCTTGGCGTCAATGGCCACCACGATGCATTGCGCGCCGTATTTGCGCGACGCGTCCTGGATGACCTGCGGGTTGGCAATGGCCGCCGAATTGAAGCTGGTTTTGTCAGCCCCGGCGTTAAGCAGGCGACGCACATCTTCCACGGTGCGCACGCCACCACCCACGGTGAGCGGGATGAACACCTGGCTGGCGACGGCTTCGATGATGTGCAGGATCAGGTCGCGCTCGTCGCTGGTGGCTGTGATGTCCAGAAAGGTCAACTCGTCAGCGCCCTGGTCGTTGTATCGTGCGGCAATTTCCACCGGATCACCGGCATCGCGCAGTTCGACAAAGTTGACACCTTTGACGACCCGACCACCGGTGACGTCCAGACAGGGAATGATGCGCTTGGCTAACATGATCTAAATGATGTCCGATTGTTTGTAGATTACCCGGCCCACACGCGCGATGTGGTCGAGCAGATCCGTGTTGTCAATGAGGTGCAGCAACGAGAGGTCAATGTGGTAAGGCAGCATCAAATCGTCCAATGCAGTCTCCATGCGCAATAGCTTGTCGAACCCAAGCCCTGGCGCATCCAACGCGAGATCAATGTCTGATCCAGGACGGTAATTGCCTTTGGCGCGCGAACCATAAATGATCGCTCGCCGGACAGCCGACTCCCGCGCCAGCACCTCCAGCAAATCGCTAATAGCCTTCGCAGGCAAGCCAAACGGTGCATTCGCTCGCGAGTCAACGCCCTGAGACACTATGCCCCCGATAGCGCTTGCATGCGCTGGGCAAATGCGACAAACAGGCTCAGGTAGCGCGAAACAATGTCTGCCGTCATCGCATCTGCCGTTTGTTGGTTGTAGGTGTGCGAAGACTGGTTTCGGCTTTTGATCATGTCCATCCAGCCTTGGCCGTCTGCAATGAGTTGCACCGCAAAGGCCTCACGAACGGCATCACGCGAACCTGTGATGCTGGTATTGCCTTGATAGACGAAATAATCCTTCATCACATTCCAAGCCAGTTCGTGCGTGAACTCGAAAGCTTGGATCAGACCCTGCTGCTCCAGATCACTTAATGGCCGCTCACGACTCAGCTCCACGACAAACTGCAATCTCGACAGGGCCTTTTGAAAGTTTTGAAGACGCTGTTGCCAACGAATATCCGGTTCAGTCATGACCCACCTCGCATTTTTTGCTCGATAGAGCGCAAGGTGTTTTGAATCTCTTTCTCTCGCAGCTCTGGATCAATGGCCTGAATATATTCAACGGCAGAAAAGTCATCACCGCGTTTCCTGTTTTGCGGTGGCTCAAGAGCCTCGATCAGCAAGGCCTCCAGCGTGGTGACCAATCCAGCCAGCGACGCACTCACGGGAACGTCTCGAAGATTGCCTTCTTGGGTGACATCCAGCAAGTCGAACCAGGAAAACCGGTTCCACCGACTGCCTAATCGATCAACCGTATGTTCAAAAAGCCGCCGACCATCCGTTTGATAGTAGCCGCGAGGCAGTATTTGCTCGGAAGTGTCCGTGTAGTGCAGTGGGGATGCAGCCTCCGTCAACACTTTCTTGATTGCTGCCTTCCATGACTTCTCCACTATTTGATTCCTGACTGTTGTCAACTAACCGTTCAACTCATCCGCCCGCGCCTGCGCGGACTCAAAGTCGAGGTCGCCGCTGTAGATGGCGCGGCCGCAGATGACACCTTCCACGCCCTCGTCTTCCACCGTGCACAGCGCTTCGATGTCGGCAATGCCCGACAACCCGCCCGAGGCAATCACCGGAATGGTCAAGGCTTGCGCCAGGCGCACGGTGGACTCGACGTTGATGCCGCTGAGCATGCCGTCGCGGCCAATGTCGGTGTAAATGATGGATTCGACACCGAAGTCTTCAAACTTTTTGCCCATGTCAATGACATCATGGCGGGTCAATTTGCTCCAGCCGTCGGTAGCCACCTTGCCGTCTTTCGCGTCTAGGCCGACGATGATGTGGCCGCCAAACGCGGTGCAGGCATCCTGCAAAAAGCCGGGGTTGCGCACAGCTGCCGTGCCGATGATGACGTAGCGCAGGCCGGCATCCAGATAACGCTCGATGGTGTCGAGGTCGCGGATGCCGCCACCC
>CAIVHU010000263.1 GCA_903905735.1 uncultured beta proteobacterium | reverse complement strand
GATTGAGGGCGGCTACGCCCCGCAGAACTACTCCGAGAAACAGTTTGAAGAACTCGACCGACTCACTGAGCGTTGGATCGAAGCCCATGAGCAGGCCCGCCAGCGCCGGTAGACTTGCAAGAGAACTCGGCACTCTTGAGGTATTTTGAGACGGTTGTTAAAGTCCGGTTAGAGATTTGCGATCTGCCTGCTCGATAGCAGTCGCTGGCAACTAGGGATCAACCGGCGGCTATGTGGCAACCATTTCGTCAAAGTCGGCACCCGCCATCGATCAGGTCTAGGCATTGGGACCCGTTTCCCATAGCGGCCATTCAGCGAATCGAAGTCTCAATACCAGTCCTTCAGTGCCTGAGAACTAGATTCCTACTTGGATTCTCATCGGGCAAACAGCATGGCCAACACCGCTGCGGCCATCATCAACGTCGCCAACCAGCCCATTGCTTTCAGCCTTGTGGTGATCACAAAACGCCCCATGATGTCGGGGCGCGCCGCCATCAACATCATGACAATCATGATGGGCACGGAGATGACACCGTTGATGACCGCACTCCAATACAGGGCCTTGATCGGGTCGATGGCCGTAAAGCCCAGCATGATGCCGATCAACGTCGAGATGGCGATGACGCCATAAAAGTGCTTTGCCTGCATCGGCGTTCGCTCAAGACTGTTTTTCCATTTGAAAGCACCCGCCATAGCGTAAGCAGACGAGCCAGCCAAGACCGGAATCGCAAGCAATCCGGTGCCAATGATGCCTGCGCTGAACAACATGAATGCAAACTCCCCGGCGATGGGACGAAGGGCTGTTGCCGCTTGCGCCGAGGTTTGAATATCTGTGATGCCGTGCAGGTTAAGCGTCACGGCCGTCGTCAGGATGATCGAGAAGGCAACCAAGTTCGAAAACCCCATGCCGACATACGTGTCCAACTTGATGCGTTCAAAGTTGACCGCCGCTTGTTCCGGCGCCTTGATCAATGGTTGAGCACGAGGATCTGCCAGTTGGTCTTCGACTTCCTGTGAGGCCTGCCAGAAAAACAGATACGGGCTGATCGTCGTGCCAAACACGGCAACCACCGTGGTGATGTACTCGGGCTTCCAGGAGATTTGTGGTGCCAACGCACTAACAAGTACCTGTGACCAGGGAATGTGCTCGACGAATACTGTGACCACATAGGCCAGCAAAGCCAGGGTGAGCCATTTGAGCAGGCGTACATAGCGTCTGTAAGGGACAAAGACCTGTAGCAGCATGGAGACAACCCCGAATGCCACTGCGTAGAGTTGTGCGGGGCCACCGACAATCAATTTCAAGGCTTCACCCATAGCGGAAACATCAGCTGCAATGTTGATCGTATTGGCGATCAATAAAAGTCCCACTACGCTGTACAGGAGCCAGGACGGATAGTGGAGACGAATATTGGTGGCGAGACCATGACCACTCACCCGCCCGATTCTGGCGCTGACCAGTTGAATGCCGACCATGAAAGGGTACGTGAACAGAACCGTCCACAGCATGTTGAAACCAAACTGTGCACCAGCTTGCGAATACGTGGCAATTCCACTTGGATCATCGTCAGCCGCGCCCGTGATGAGCCCTGGCCCCAGCTTTTTTAGCCATGATGCATCTTTGTCTTGGGAGGCAGGTTCCATGTTGGCGCCGCTTCTATTCAGGTGATCAGCGTGACCGTGGGGACATTGATGACAAGGACCCGAGTTGGCATTGGTATGGCTTACGGCGTCTGTTCGGCAGCACACCGACAAACAGCAATTCAAAAAAAGACACTTGCCGTTTGCCACACACATCGCTCTTTCGGAGAACGACCATGGCCGACTACAGGCATCACCGCTTGACAACTTGAACGGACAAAAAGCATGTATCTCAGTGGCGTTGGCACTTCTACTCCCACTGCGCGTTACACCAAGGCAGAGTGTCTGTCCGCATTTCAAGCATCAGATTGGTACGCCAAGCTTGATGCCCGTGCGCACCTGATCGCCCGCACCGTCCTGCAGCGCGACAACGGCATTGAAGCCCGTCGCTTGGCGGTGGACGCGCTGGCAGACGTGTTCACGATTGATCCCAATACCCTATCGCAACGTTTTGCGGCACATGCACCGGCACTGGCAGCCGACGCAGGCCGGCGTGCGCTAAATCAGGCTGGGTTGCAGGCATTGGAGATGGATGCCGTTGTGGTCAGCACTTGCACCGGGTATCTGTGCCCAGGACTTTCGGGCTACGTTGTGGAGCGCCTCGGGCTGCGCGCTGATGTGCAGGCCTTGGATCTTGTGGGCCAGGGTTGTGCAGCGGCGCTACCCAACCTGCGTCTGGGACATTCCCTGCTGACATCTGGTGCCTGCAGACATGTGCTGTCGATCTGTGTTGAAGTCAGCAGCGCCGCCATGTACCTTGACAACGATCCGGGTGTGCTGATCAGCGCCTGTCTGTTTGGCGACGGGGCCGGCGCGGCCGTGCTGTCAAGGCAGGTGCAGCCCGATGTCAGACGCATAGAGTGGGTTGACAGCACCTCTCTGGTCGAGCCAGATCACCGCAAGGCGTTGATGTTTGAGCAGCGCGACGGCATGTTGAGGAATATTTTGTCGCGCGAAGTACCTGCGCTGGCAGCACAGTACGCACAGCGGGTGTTGAACACCCTCCTTGACCACCATGGGTTGACCACAAGCGACATTCAAGCGTGGATCATGCACGCCGGTGGGCGTGATGTGCTGCTGGCCTTGGAGCAGCGGTTGGCACTAGCGGCCAAAGACTTGCGCTACAGCGCCGCTATGTTGCGCGAATACGGCAATCTGTCGAGTGCCTTTGTGTATTTTGTCTTGCAAGCGGCCCTGGCTGATGACGTGCCCGGTGGCTGGTGGTGGCTATCGTCATTCGGTGCTGGATTTAGTTGCCATGGCGCTTTGCTCAAGGTGGACGAATGATGCTACGTGTCGTCACGGCGGAGTTGCTGGATGGTCTTGACGCAAACGATCCCGATGCCATGCGCTCACGCATGGACCTGCGGAGGGTGCATCGCGCCATGGGCACGCGTGCCATTTTGCTCAGCGGATTGAAAGCGTTGACAGCAAAACACCCCAAAGACCGGCCACTGAGGTTGTTGGAAATCGGTGCTGGCGACGGCAGCCTGATGCTTGGCGTGGCTCAGGCACTTACGCCCACATGGTCCAGAGTGGAATTGACGCTGCTTGACCGCCAGAACCTTCTCAATCAGACCATCATTGAATGTTACGCAGAGGTTGGTTGGACTGCTATTGCGAAGGTGGTTGACGTTCTGGACTGGGCCAAGGCCAGCGTCTCGGAAACCTGGGACCTGGTCGTCGCGAACCTGTTTTTGCACCATTTTAAAGGTCCAGAACTGCATGCCATTTTGGCGGCCATCGCGCAGCGCAGCAGCCGGTTTTTCGCCTGCGAGCCCAGACGTGACTGGCTGGCACTGACAGGCAGCCATCTGGTTGGTGCCATAGGCGCAAACAAAGTGACGCGGGAAGATGCCGTCTTGAGCGTCTATGCGGGTTTCAACTGCAGTGAGATCACCGCCATGTGGCCTCAAGGCGACGGCCAATGGCGGGTGCAAGAGTATTCGGCGGGCCTGTTCAGCCATTTTTTCCGTGCCGAACGCCCGGAGTTCCGTCCATGAAGACCAACTTCGACGCGGAGATCGTGGGGGCTGGTCCAGCAGGCTCCACCGCCTCAATTTTGTTGGCAAAAGCGGGGTGGCGCGTTGCCCTTGTTGAAAAGCAGGAGTTCCCTAGGCGTAAGGTGTGTGGTGAATGCGTTGGAGCTACGAACATTCCATTGCTGCAAAATTTGGGGGTAGGGGCAGCGTTTGCCTGCGCAGCTGGCCCAGAATTGCTTCAGGTTGTGCTATTGCAAGGCAATAACAACGTGGTGGCGGATTTGCCGCCTGCAGGAGATGGTCCATGGCGCTGGGGTCGGGCGCTGGGCCGCGAGACGCTGGACTCAATGCTGCTTGAGCAAGCCAGATTGAGCGGTGTACAGGTGATGCAACCTTGGTCTTTGCAAGCATTTAAGGGTGGTGCAGGTAGCGGTTGGCCTGAATCCCTGCCTTGTGTTTGTCAAAGCGCACGTCGGGGTCCCGCCCGGTCATGCCAACATAGACACAGGGCTTGCCAGCTTGGTAGCCTGGGTTGGAGCGCATGAAGCGGGCTTTGGACAAAACGCTTTTTGACAACTCAATCACATAGACGTGATAGTGCTTGCGCTGGGCCATTGTGGAGGTACGGAGGTGCTTTCAGCCCGCCAAGGACTGCTGACTAGGCAAGCCTGCTGCTGCCTGCAGGCGGTCCGAGGGGTACTGTCGCATGAAGTCCATGCTGTCCTGCGGTTTGGCTCGGAGCCAGTGGTTATAGCTGTCTGCTGGCAGGATCACCACCATACGCTTCTCATCCACAGGTTTGTGAAACTGGCACATCAGCTGATGACCATCGGCATTGATGGTCAGCATGGTGAAGCTGTGCAACACACCTTTGGGTGACTTCCAGGAGGACCACAAGCCGGCAATACCCAGCGGCTCACCGTTCTCGCTGGCAATCCGGGTGGCAATCGCCTTGCCACTGCGCCAGTCGGGTTCATAGAAGGCATCGACCGGAATGATGCAGTGCTGGGCGTTCTTCCAGGCATCGCGGAAACTGGGCTTGACGGCGACGGTCTCGCTACGGGCGTTGAAGGTCTGCCGTCCAATCTTGGTATCTGCAGCCCAGTGTGGGATTAGGCCGAACACCCCTGAAAGGGCTTCCCGTTCAGGCACGGCCTCATCTCCCACATCGGCCTGCCTGGGCCTGCGAATATATGT
>CAIVHU010000262.1 GCA_903905735.1 uncultured beta proteobacterium | reverse complement strand
CGGAGGCGAATTTCTTCTGCAGTTCAGAGTGTGAATTCATGCTCCACAAAGAATAGCACAAATCCTCATAAGTTGATAGGTTTATTTATTTACGGTTACTTAGGTATCGGGTGGTGACCCCCAAGGAATTCTCTCGGCATCTGCCACATCACCTCCACCTATGAGTTTCTTCCAGAATCCGTGGCTTCGGCTTGGATTCAATGGAAGTTAGGCCGGGTTGGGATTTGCCCGAAACAGTGGTCGACGTCGGCACTGGTTTCATTCGACGAAAACTGAGCACAGATCGATTGATCTGGGACGTCACTTTGCCCACCGCAATGTCACAGAAATGACATTCACGTTGCACACAATTCACGGTTGGCGACACCTTGCCAGTCTGACGCGCGAGTCTGGATGACTAGGTTGCGCAATTGCTAATTGAGGATTGCGTGAACTGCAATCATTAGATAGCTGGCCGCATTTCAATAAACACTGGAGTTGGTATGAAAAAGATGTTCACGGCGGTCAGCGCCGCGATGGCACTGGTTGTTGGTCTGGGTGTTTCATCCGCAGCACAAGCCGGGGCGATTTATCCGATCGACCGGGCCACCATTCTGGCGGGTAGCAATTTTGACTTCAAGGTCGAATTCGACCAGATGGTGGATGCCAAAGATGTCAAGATCACCATCAATGGACAGCCTGCCAACCATATTCTGGGTGCTGAGCCGCAGTTCATTCCGAATGAAGACGGGCTCAAAGCATCGTCCGTGATTTTGCATGGTTTGTCGATTGCCAAGCCAGGATTCTACGATGTGGTCGCAACGGCCGGCGATGCACGCATGCAGGTGACCTGGGAGGTCTATGCCACGGGCAAGCGCAAAGCCAAGAATGTGATTTTGTTTATTGGCGATGGACTGACCATGGCCAATCGCACTGCGGCACGCATGCTCTCCAAAGGCATCAAGGAGGGTAAATATCTTGGGCATCTGTCATTTGACGACATGCCCAACATGGCCTTTGTGGGTACCTCTGGCGTGGATTCCATCATTACCGACTCAGCCAACGCCATGAGCGCGTTCACTACAGGGCACAAGTCCAGCGTCAACGCCTTGGGTGTGTACGTGAGTCGCGCCAAAAGCAATACGGATCATCCGAAAGTCGAAACCATTGTCGAAGTCGTCAAACGCAAAACAAAAATGGCCGTTGGGATCGTGACAGACGCAGAGGTGGAAGACGCGACACCCGCTGGCATGGTGGCACACACACGCAGGCGCGCGGACAAGGACCTGATTGTCGAACAACTGTTTTTTAGCCGGGCCGATGTCATCATGGGTGGCGGGTCGGCTTATTTCCTGCCGCAAAGCGTGCCAGGATCCAAGCGCAAGGACAGCAACAATTTCATTGACTTGTTCAAGCATGACAATTATGCGTTTGCCATGACCGACACGGAAATGAAGGCCGCTGCGGCTGACCCTAAAACTACGAAATTGCTGGGCCTTTTCCACCCGGACAACATGGACGGCGCGCTGGATCGCCACTTCCTGAAGAAAAACACGGTGGCACAATTTCCAGAGCAGCCTGACCTGGTGGACATGACCCGTTCAGCCATTGAAGTCTTGTCGCGCAATCACGACGGTTTTGTCTTGATGGTTGAGGCCGGTCTGGTTGACAAATTTAACCATCCACTGGATTGGGAGCGCAGCGTCTATGACACCATCATGCTGAGCAATGCCGTTCAGGTGGCCAAAGACTTTGCTGCCAAAAACAATGACACGCTGATTCTGGTGACCCCCGATCACACCCACGGTGCATCGATCGTCGGCACCATCGATGACAGCAAGCCAGGCACCGAAATGCGTAACAAGGTCGGTGTCTACCAAGATGCTGGTTACCCCAACTACCCCGCCGCCAACAAGGACGGTTATCCTGAAAAAGTGGATGTTTCCAAACGTCTGGCCTTCTTTTACGGCAATTTCCCTGACCATTACGAGACGTTCCAGCCCAAGATGGACGGCACCTTTGTGCCTGCGGTCAAACTGACCAAAGACGGCCCCTATGTCGCCAACCCGGCCTACAAGGATGTTCCTGGTGCGCAGCTTCGTGTTGGTAATTTGCCGCAGTCCGCAGACACTGGCACCCACACTGCTGACGACGGCATCGTCACAGCCTCTGGCCCCGGTGCAGACAAAATTCACGGTTTCATAGAGAACACCGACGTGTTCCGTGTGATGGTGGATAGCCTGGGGTTGGCCACGCCGATAACTAGTACAGGCAAGGTGAAATAGGCCATGCAGCCCATCTGCTCATGAAGCGGCGTGTTTTGGTCAGTGGGTTCATTAGTTGTCTGGCATCAGGCTTCTCTCAGCATGCGCTTGCCGCAGCCGATGATGCAACGCCGCTGGCTTTTGCGAACCTCTACAAATCTCGCACCGTTCTTGGGATGGTGTTTTCTGATCTGACAGTTCAGTTGGCAGGTCGGCAGGTTGAGGTGGCTGGCTACATGGCACCACCGCTCAAACCGGAGTCTGCCTTTTTTGTACTGACCCGTACGCCGGTTGCCATTTGCCCGTTCTGTGGATCTGACGCTGACTGGCCCGCCGACATCATTGTGGTGTACCTCAAAGATCCGGTCGGGTTTTGGCAGGATGGAACCGCGGTCAAAGTGACTGGCATATTGCAGGTAGGTTCCAAGCGAGATCCGATAACCGGCTTTGTGAGCCAGTTACGCATTGTGGATGCCCGCGTGAAAAAGCTTTGACAACGCATGGGCTTGAGTCTGTCAGTCTCCCAATTGCATGTGCAACTGAAGTCCCATGTAGCTGGTCAAAAGGCGCTGCGCGGCCTCTTTGGCATCGAACATCTGGAACTGGCTGACGGTCACAGTCTGGCACTGTACGGCCCCTCCGGATCCGGTAAAACCACACTTCTCAATCATTTGGCAGGGCTGTCAAGCACTCCAGGGTCAAGAGTTCTGTGGACCAAGACCCTCTCAGGTCAAACCGCCTGGCAGCAGGACGTCACCCAGTTACAGGGGAGTTCCATTGATCGCTGGCGTCTTCAACACACGGGGTTGGTGTTTCAGCAGTTCCAGTTGTTTGCCAGCATGTCGGCGCTGGAGAACGTGCTCACCCCCTATCGCTTTGACCATTGGCGTTGTCCAACATCTGCTCGTCAACGTGCCGGCCAGTTGTTGCAGGAATTTGGCATTGTTGCCACGGCCCCCACAGGGAAACTGTCACGTGGTGAACAGCAACGTGTGGCGTTGGCCAGGGCCTTGGTGCGAGAACCCGATGTCATTCTGGCAGATGAACCAACAGCCAGTCTTGACCCGGTCACCGCAGCCCAAGTGATGGACATCCTTCTACAGAAGTGCCGTAATCAGGGGTTGACTCTGATTGTTGCCACGCATGACGCGGCTCTGGCGCACCGTTTTGATCAGGCACTGACCCTGCAACAGGGTCAACTGGTGCCGCTGGAAACGGCATGAATCCATTTCCCTTCGTTCTGGCGCAATGGCGGCAGTCACGCACGACGCTGATCGCCATGGCATTGCTGATCGCCATTGGTTGTGCGATCAGCCTTGGCGTGACATCTGTTGAGCGCGCCGTGCGCGAGGCATCGACCCGCGCGGCGAACCGGTTTGACCTGATCATTGGAGCCGCGGGCAGCGAAACGCAGTTGGTGCTGACCAGTGTCTACCTTCAGCCCGCCGCACTGAAACTGATGTCAGACGATGTGCTACTGCGCCTACAAGCCGACCCGGGTGTCATCGACGCGGCCCCGATGGCCACCGGCGATTCGTACAGAGGGTATTCCATTGTGGGAACCACGAAGGCTTTCGCAAGCGATCGGGGAGCCGTTGCACTCGAGACTGGACGCTGGTTTGCCGCTCATGACGAAGCGGTCGTGGGAGCCTCCACCACGCTGCACGTTGGCGACACCTACACCCCATTGCATGGCAGTGCCAATGACAATGTGATCGAAACACATGAGCATACGGGTCACGTCATGCGGGTGGTGGGACGCATGGCAGCCAGCGGGACACCCTGGGATCGGGCGATCCTGGTGCCATTTGAGTCGGTTCTGGAGATGCACCAGCACAACGAGCATGGCGCGGGTATCCCATCCATTATTGTCAAGCCGCGATCTGTCATGGATGCCTATCGATTGCGTCAGTTGTATCGCAGCGGCAGCACGACAGCGGTGTTTCCCGCTGAAACACTGACATCTCTGTACCGCACACTGGGTGATGTGCGAGAACTGGTGTTCTGGGTGGCCAGCGCCGGGCAGGTCTTGGTGCTGGCTGCCGTTTTGCTTGGGCTCTACGCCACACTATCGGCCCGTGCGTCAGCATTGGCAGCCCTGCGGGCTATGGGGGCAAGTCACCTGTTTGTCTGGCTAACCCTTTGGTTTCAAGCCATGGGGATGTTGCTAGCCGGATTTGCCACTGGTGTAGCGGCGGCGGTGGTCTTTTCTTCTGTTGCTGCTGGTGCGTTGACCGAACGCTTGGGTTTGTCGGTCAATACCCGCTTGATGGTGTCGGACTTTTGGCCTTTAGCTTTGATGCTCGCAGCTGGGGCACTGTCAGCCGGACTTGTGGCATGGCGGGCATATGCCGAACCACTGTCCGAAGCGATAAGAAGCTAATTGCTTCAGACACCGTAGACTGCCATCACTGAATCCAGCTTAGAGTTCTCATTTTTTCCGTTTTCTGCAGCGACTGCAATCTAACTTGGACCACCATCTGGCTCAGGGCTGATAAATTTGCGGCCCCGAACGGAGATTTTTTACTATAAGGACTTCCATCTGGGAGCGCCGCTAAATGTGCAAAGCAGCCAATACGCCAATGGCAATTCCAATGCCTCCTGCTCCAAACTGGACAGTGCCTAGTTTTCCAGCGGGATTCACGCTGCCATTCGTTCACTCTCAAATGGCGGGTCATGGCGGCTATATTTGGTGATGATTTTCGTCAGGTCAGGTGCAGAAGCGGGAACCGCCAAAAATGCCGGGAGGG
>CAIVHU010000261.1 GCA_903905735.1 uncultured beta proteobacterium | reverse complement strand
GCCAGCTATGACTTTGGTATGGCCAAGCTGCAATTGGCTTATGGCACGGCAGAAGTACCTAACCCCGCTGTCACTGTTAAATCCAATGAATACGAAATCGGCGTGACTGCACCTGTGTCAACAGCGTTATCCGTTTCTGCCAACTTCGCTACGTCCAAGGATGACGACTATGTTGGTTCTACCGGCGTGAAACGCTCTGGCATTGGCTTGGGCGCAGCTTACTCGCTGTCCAAGCGCACGTTCGTGTACGGTGGCTACCGTGCTGAAACCGCGAAAAAAGACGGTGCTGATAACGTTGACACCCATTTGTTCGCAGTTGGCGTGCACCACGTTTTCTAATCTGACGCTGGCGCAAGCCAGTTGACGGTTAAAACCAAAAACCCCGCTCGGGCAACTGAGCGGGGTTTTTTAATACCTGTGCGCATATGAAATGTCGATAGATATTGCTATGAAGTAGATAGCTGTTAGCGCTTTATTTATAAGGTCTTGAAGTCAATTTGTTATATAAAAAGAAGGAAAAGGGGTCAGGCTCGATTTACACTGCATTGGCTTCCAGTGGCGGTAGGTCGTTGAAGATGGCCGCGACAGTGATGCGCAGGTCAGGAAAGGCGGCTGGGCCACAGTCGTCTTCAGTGCCAAACACCAGCGGCTTGCCGTAAGCGCCGTTTTCCAGGCGATAGATGGTGACCGAGCGGTCGCCGGGGTGCACCAGCCAGTACTCAGCCACTCCGTGGCGCTCATACAGCGCGCGCTTGGTGCGCTGGTCATCCACAGCAGTGCTGGGCGACAGAGTACTTCAATCACCCAGTCCGGCGCACCCAGGCAGCCGTGGTTGTCCTTGAACTGCTCGGGTCGGCACACCAGGCTGATGTCGGGTTGCAAGACGGTTTCAACCAATTCATTGGCCGTGCCTAGGCGGGGCAGACGCACGTCAAACGGGGCCACAAACGGGCGGCAGGGCTTGCCGTAAAAGAGAAAAAGGGGCCAGGCTCGGATTGCTCGTTGGTACAAAGCGGATTTGACAGCGCCTTGATGGGCTTCACCAGGATAGCTACAATAAACCCATATCAATCAGTATGGGTATCTATATGAAAACAACGATGGATCTTTCTGACGCTTTGTTTGTCATGGCGAAAAATTTGGCGCGTGAACGCCAGACCAGCTTGCGCGCTTTGGTCGAAGAGGGTTTGCGTCGGGTTTTGAGTGAGGCAACGAACCAAGCCAAACCTGCCTTTACGCTCAAAGATGCCCGGGTTCATGGTCAAGAGGTTTTGTTGCCAAACCCGCGAGACTGGCAGCAACTCGAAGATGACCACATTTTGTTGCGCAACCTCCAAAGCACGCCATGATCGCGGTTGACACCAATATATTGGTTTACGCCCACCGCGCCGAGTCCAGCTTTCATGCGCGGGCTTTTGACTTCATCAAGCTTTTGGCAGAGGGTGACAGGCCGTGGTCGATTCCGGTGAGTTGCTTGCACGAGTTTTTGGCCATCGTCACCCATCCAAAAATCTTTCGCCCCGCCAGTACCTACACGCAAGCGCTGACGCAGGTGGACGCTTGGCTGGCCTCGCCTCAGGCGCATATTCTTCACAGTGGCGCACAGCATTGGCAAATTTTGTCGAACTTGACGCACAAGGCCAAACTTCAGGGTGGGCAATTTCATGATGCGCGCATCGCCGCTCTTTGCATTGAGCATGGGGTATCTGCCCTGTACAGCGCAGACCGGGACTTTGGCCGTTTCAAAGCCCTGAAAACCATCAATCCGCTGGTGGACTGACTAAAAGTTCATGGCCAGGGCGGGTCGAGTGTTCGCACTCACGCATCTGCCAACGATGCAGGCACATTGTCATAGCGTTCAAACATGGCCCGCACGGATGTCACCTGTTCCGCCAATGACATGGCTGGGAATTCCGGCTGATCGTGGCCGAAACTTTTCCGCATCCTCGGCTAACTAGAACAGAGTCCATCCGATCAACCATGGTCACCAGGCTTCACCACCATCTCAATCACCAGCGTTTCACGCTCGCCGCTATCGACGGTGTGATTTCTCGTGGGCGCTTGCCAGACTGGGTTGGGTTGCGCCACGCTGTCCTGCAGGATCACGCGTTGCTGGACAAGGTCGCCCAGAATTGCCGCGCTCACGTTTCGGACCCCTACGCCCAGCGCTATCACTTCTGGATGCATTACGCCGATGAACATTGCGCCACTTCCTGATTGGGAACTCGTCCTTTCATCTGCTGCCAGGTTGCAACGCATCTTGCCTGATGCCGTGCTGGTGGGGGGTACCGCCTCGGCTATTTATGCCGCGCATCGTTTCTCCCGCGATGCCGATCATGTTCTGACCGACCTTCGCTCTCGCAGTATTTTCTAATCCAGGTATGAGCCTGAAGGACAGTGCAATCGTGAGTTGCTGCCGGGTGTCTTGATCTTGTTGAAACCAGAAGTTTAAGGTGTCTGACTTCTGGACTTGGATTCTTTATCTATTGGCCCCTGCCAG
>CAIVHU010000260.1 GCA_903905735.1 uncultured beta proteobacterium | reverse complement strand
ACGTGCCCTGCCCAATAGTTCCGACCGTTCTTCATGCTTTTCTCTCCATCTGGTTTGTGATGGATTGAGCTTGCCTATTTCAGCTTCCGGCAGCAAGCCTGAGGATCATGGACCCCTTACGACCAAATTGAGTGCCTGACCGCGTGAGGAGTCCCTGTAACGAATCTTACCGACGGGCCTACTGGGATTGCCACAAACCTGACTTTCATGGATACCCGAAATCGCTGCAGTCCTGTCTTAGACTTTTCCACTGCCGGGGTCCAGCACACTGATGGGGCGCCGCCGATTGAACGACAGCTTTATGGAGCATCAACAGTCAAGGTCTTTCAGTTGCTCTGACACTGACGTTGGTCGCTCCAACTATTGGTCGATACACGATTGCCTCTTTCGATTTGCAGCGCTAGCTTGAGGTTATTGAAGTTAGAACATAACTACTTTGAATGGCCACGAGTTGAATTCAAATTGGTGTTCCGCGTTCCACTCGAATCTGTGGTCGCCCGCCAATGGATAGGTTCATCGGTCATCTATTTCGTTCACGCGGCACAATTCCCGCATGACCTCGCCGCGTCACAGCCCCTTGAATCTGCCACCCGGTGCCGACGCGCGTGATCGCACGGTGGCGATGTGGGTACAGGCGCTTCGATGCAAGGCTGATGCCGACACCTTAAAAGGACTACCCACCCTGGCCGATGCAGACGCAAGCCGAGTGATGGCCATCCTGAAAATGGCCCCACCGGTGTCTGCTGAACCGCTGCCTATCCTGCAAGCCGATGGCAACAGGGTGATCGGCCACTTCCGCCCCCGCATCACCCTGCAAACCCTGGACCGTGGCCAGGGGCTGCTGGGCCTCAAACCCCAAGGCAAACTCGGTCCCCGTGGGGACAGTGTGACCCTGGCGCAGTTTGATTGGACCTATCAGACAGAAGCTGGAGATCGCTGGCAAACGCCCGCCCCTACCTCCGTCCTGAACAACCGTGCGCCTGCCACTGCAGAACTGTTCGACACCGGTGGCCCAGTGGTGCGAATGCAGCGCGACCACGCCGCCGAAGCCGATGCCATGGACCTCGTGTGGGAGATGGGCTTTGTGCCTTTGACAGAAAACGCCTTCCAATGGCGCAGTCGTGCACACAGCCCGGTGCTGGGCCCTGTGTGGACACTGCCGAAAGAAGAGTTCTTTGGCGACTTCTGGGCCGACCAGATCCCGCAACTACAAGCCAAAG
The DNA here is from genome assembly GCA_903905735.1 of uncultured beta proteobacterium. GTDB lineage: Bacteria > Pseudomonadota > Gammaproteobacteria > Burkholderiales > Burkholderiaceae_C > Rhodoferax. The sequence continues at coordinate 14,946 of CAIVHU010000260.1, read as the reverse complement.
GGTGGGCAATCGTGGTGCTGCCCGGCTTCGCCCACGAAAGTGTGCCAGTGCAACGCTGGAAGCTGGTGGTGAGCCTCGACACGGGTGAAATACTGGGCAAGGAACTTGACAGTCCTCTGATCAAACCCGAACGTGGTGTCGACAAGCTTCAACTCCCCGAACGCGAGGGGGCCTGGCTGCTGAGCCTGGGCATCGAGATCGATGGTCAGACGCTGGACTTGGCCCCCATGCTGGCCGATCTGCTTCGCCGCGACGCCCGCTGGCTCAACGCGGCGCAATTCGCGGCCATTGACGACCTGGCCATCGTGTCGTTGCGTGCACCGGGTGGCAAGCGAATTGATGCCCCGGCCGCGCCGCTCAAAGCCATCATCGGCGCGATGGTCGATCTCCTGACCGACCCGACGCGCAATCAACATCAGGGCTTGCTGCGCCTGGGTGCCTGGGAGGCGCGCCGGCTCGATGCTTTACGTGCCAGCTTGCTTGAAACCCACCGCGTGGGTCCACACAACATCTGGCAACTCGAAGGCGAACAGGGCCTGACCAGTCTGGCCAAACGATTGAAGTCCATCGGCACGCCTCAACCAGTGAGCGCGCCTGAAGGCTTGCAAGTGCAACTGCGCCCCTACCAGCTTGAAGGCCTGGCCTGGTTGCAGTACTTGCGTGCCAACAACCTGGGTGGCATCCTGGCCGACGACATGGGCCTGGGTAAAACCGCGCAGGCCTTGGCCCATGTGCTGACAGAAAAACACGCTGGACGACTCGATCGCCCGGTTCTGGTGGTCCTGCCGACCTCCCTGATCTTCAACTGGCAGGCCGAGTCCACGCGAATAGCGTCAGATCTGCGTCTGCTCACCCTTCAGGGGTCGCAGCGCGAATCGCTGTTTAGTCAAATACCTGAGCACGATCTGGTGCTGACCACCTACCCGCTGCTGTGGCGTGACATGGACGCGTTGGCCACGCAGCAGTTTCATCTGGTGATTCTGGACGAAGCGCAAATGGTCAAAAACGCCGCCAGCCGCAGCGCCCGAGCTCTGCGCCGGTTGCAGACCCGGCACAGCCTGTGTCTGACCGGCACCCCCATGGAGAACCATCTGGGCGAGTTATGGACTCAGTTTGACTGGCTCATGCCAGGCTTCTTGGGCGACTCACGCCACTTTGCCGCCCACTGGCGCAAACCGATCGAAGAAAACGGCGAAACCCTGCGTGCTGCCTTGTTGGCCCAGCGCGTGCGCCCCTTCATCCTGCGGCGGCGCAAGCAGGATGTGGCCAGCGAACTTCCCCCGCGAACCGAGGTCATCAAACGTGTTCAATTGCAGGGCCAGCAACGCGAGCTGTATGAGAGCGTTCGCGTTGCGGCCGATGTTCAGGTACGACGCGTGCTAGAACGTCAGAACTTCAATGGGGCACAGATCAGCATCCTGGACGCCCTGCTCAAGCTGCGCCAGGTCTGTTGCGACCCGCATCTTGTCAAAGGCAACAAGGCAGGCGCGGCCATGGAACGTGCCAAGCTGGAACTGCTGACAGACATGCTGCCCGCGCTAGTGGAAGAAGGCCGCCGTGTGTTGGTGTTCTCGCAGTTCACCGAACTGCTGGACCTGATTGCAGAACAGCTGCTTACATTGGCGTTGCCGTTTCTCAGCTTGACCGGCAAGACACACCCAAAGGAGCGCGGCACCGTGGTGCGGCGGTTTCAGGCACAGGAGGTCCCCGTGCTGTTGCTCAGCCTGAAAGCGGGCGGCATCGGTTTGAACCTGACTGCAGCCGACACCGTGATACACATGGACCCGTGGTGGAACCCGGCCGTGGAAGAACAAGCGACCGCGCGCGCCCACCGCATCGGCCAGGACCAACCGGTGTTCGTCTACAAGCTGGTGGTGCAAGGCAGCATCGAGGAACGCATGCTTGAACTGCAGGCGCGCAAACTGGCGCTGGCCAACAGCGTGCTGGGACACGACGCCGCGGGTGCACTTAAATTTGACGAAACTGATCTGGAGGCATTGCTGGCGCCGCTGGGTTTCTTGAGGTCCATGTCGCAAACGCCAGAAGAAGCTGTGCGACGCTGGGGGCGCACCGGTCGCCGGGACTGATGCCTACACTTCACACCATGGACATGTTCCCCATCAGCTTGCACACAAGATGTCACTTCTGATCATTGATGCTCTGAACATCATCCGGCGCATCCACGAGGCTGTGCCTGGTGACGACAGTGAGGCCAAGGTGGCGGACACCATCACCTCCAGCCTGGCGTCATTCAAGCGCGCCCTCAGGACGCACCAGCCAAGCCACGCCGTAGCGGTGTTTGATCACGGTGGTCGCACCTGGAAACATGAACTGTATGCGCCCTACCAGGCAAACAGAAAACCGATGCCGTCCCTGTTGCGAGAGGGTCTGCTGGCCGTCAAGCAGGAGCTAGAACACATGGGACTGCACTGGATTGCCATTGAAGGTATCGAAGCGGATGATGCCATTGCCACATTGGTGGAGAAATGGTGCCAGGCCAGCCTGGATCGGGTCACCATTTTGTCGACCGACAAGGATTTTTTACAGTTGCTCAGTGACCAAGTCTGTATCTTTGATCACTTCAAAGGCGTTTGGCGTGACCAGGCTTATGTCGTGGAGAAATTTGGTGTCAAACCCTCCCAGATGGGCGATCTGCTGGCCCTCATGGGTGATGCTGTGGACGGCGTTCCGGGTGTCGACAAGGTTGGCGCCAAAACTGCCGCAGAACTGCTTCGTATCAATGGGCACCTTGACCGAGTGATATCAAATGCCGACAAGGTGACCGGTCAGGTTGGCGCCAATCTGCGCAAGGGCATCGAAATGGCAAGGCTGTCCAGGAAGTTGGTCTCGTTCAAGACAGATGTGCCGCTTGGACTTACCTGGAAGATGTTGTCACAGAACCAGGGCGTGACGCCCTGCGATTAGGTATTTGCCAGTCCACATCAGGTGAGCGAGCAGCTGCTGGTCATCAGGTGATATCGTTGACAACCAGGTGATGACCAACCAGGTATCAACGGTGAAAGCCAACTAGGGCTAGATCAATTTGAAGTGCCGCGAGGGCCAATGCCCAATGGTCAAATTGCGAACACCTAAAATTTGGTGGGCCAAAACTGGGCCAGTTTTGGGCCAAATTTGGGCCAAAATGCAAAACGCCCACTTGAAGTGGGCGTTTGTTCAAGCTAAGTGCTTGATTTGATTGGTTGCGCGAGAAGGATTTGATGGGTTATGAGCCTTAGTTTATCGCTGTGTATACACAGCGACTTCTTGTTTTCTTAAGTGACGGCATTTGGCGTCATTCAATGAAATCAACAACTTAGCGAAACACATCATCAAAATCGCATGACCTCGATTTAAACCCAGCAACCCCTGCTGCGTATATCTGTCATCTTGCCAGCTTGAAAAGACAAAGCAAGGTCCCGAAGTGAACTATAGGGTCACAGTAACCATTGGGTCAAGTGATCCTGATTGCGTTTTTGACTACCAGCACCAAAAACATCCCTTCGGCTGCGCCCTTCAAATGTAAAGTCTTCAGTATTGCTATGAACTTCTGTACCTGCAAAAGCAGGGGGGTTTCACAACGATCGAAGAATCCGAATGTCAATGTCGGCATCGTTGAGAATCCCGAACCGATAGTGTCATCACCAAAAATGGCGCCGTTCAGTGAAGGACAAATGACTCCTGCGATTGGCTCTTACGCGATGCAGACTACCTGACTGAGGCAGGGTAAATACATCACCAATGCAAGCGGCACCTACGCGCCACGCACGATCTCTTTGGCCAGTATTAGTCCCTGCTCCCACGCTGAGCTGATCTGCGAATGCAGGTTTTCCGAAATGCGGTGGTCGTTGCGGCATATAGAAAGCGTCTGTCTCATGCCCTGTGCGATTCGCTCGACGACCGCTTTGGGGTCGGAGACACCACAGATTCGCCGCCCAAAATCCAGGAGCTCCGCTGCCGATGGATACACCTTGGAACCTTTCGACCCTGCAAAAAGCTTGAGAGCCATCGTATGATCTTCCAACTCCGGGCCGCCATCGTAGCGCTGGTACTTGTAAATCGAGGTGCTCACCACATCAAACATGGGAGCCAGGCGCAGATCATCGTTGCTGCTGTAAAGAACCCCGAAGTTCTTGAGATGTCCATCACCGTTGCGCACCATCGCCATAAAGGAGACCTGCTCGAAGAAGCGCCGCAGTTCGGCATCCGGCAGGTTAATCAATTTCAATGCTGCAACGACTCGCTCGTAGCTACCGTGGTACTTTCGATCCGAGAGCGTATCGCGCACCCGCTGCCCCATAAGCGAGGCCGCATCTTCAAATCCGAGACGTGAGCCATCGGACGCAATGTCAAAACGCTCGATCACCAGCAATGACCCATCCTCCGAGAGGTCGAACGGCGCCACATGGATCCCCGCTTCTCTGGCAGCGCTCAGACACATGAACTCGTTGGCTGACAGGCCGGGGTAGCGCTCAGACGCCATCTTCACAATCAGTGTTGGCACCGGCACCGTGATCCTGTCAGGCACCATGATCTTGGGTTGAATACCCGAAATGCCAGCACCGGTGGAGAGATAGGCATGCATCAAGTCCTGAAACAATGCGGGACCGTTGCCACTGGAAAGTAAGTCAGCCTTGTTGACCACCGATGAAAAGGTGGGGGCTGGTACATCCGGAAGTCGATAGCCCAACCGACCGATGCCGTTGTTACCCATGAGGGCAAGCAGGTGCATCGGGGTAATGGACTGCTTGGGAAAGAACTCGCGAATTTGCAGGAACAGGTACCCCTCGGGCAGATTCATGTCCATCGCGGGGAACAAGGCTCCACCACCGTCAAAATGCAGGTTACTCCCAGGCATGAGCAGAGATACGCTGGGCTGTGCCGGGTCGTCGCGGCTATAGTCAAATGTGTAGGTAGATGCGTGCGCCAGTCGCCCGCTGTGCGAACCATTCACATCCACATCAAGCAGGCGTATTCTCTCAGGAAGCATCTTCATCATCCTCTGCTGCGAAGCGACGCTGCATTTCCTCCAAGGTCGGCATGCCAGCCTTTTGAAGGCTCAGGCAAAGGCCCATGGCACGCAAGATATCGAAAAGGGAGGACACCGTCACATCCTCCCCTCTCTCTAGCTTGTGCAACACGGTCCTGCTACGCCCTGCTTTGGCCGAGACGGCGACTGCGGAGAGTTTGTTGTCCTTTCGGTATTGGGTGATGGCATTGCCAAGATCAGCCGGAAGTCTTATTTTGTCCATGATGATGAACATCATAACAATTATATTCAACCATGTCACTTATCGTGAACATTTCAAGCAATCCAAAACAAAGATCTCTACGAATCATCAGTATCCGCAGTTGCATAACGGACTGATCAGTAAGTTCCGCCCGGTTAGTTCGACAAGATCAGAAACAAAGAAAGTTGAAAACCAGCGCAAAAGTGGTCAGCATCGTTTGCGCAAAGTGGAACTACGCCAGAAAATACCGCCCATGTCGACAGACATCGCAGATTTCGGGTCTGCATACAACCTGGCACAGGCTGCTCCTTGAGCAGTCCTGTGCACACACAACTTTGGATGGGCATGTCGCGTGGATTTCCACTGGGTCAGATTTGACCGCGCTGGCGTCCATGGGGCAAACAGGCGGTGATTGAAGTTGGTTGCGTTTGAGGCGACCAAGGATTCTTCACGCCTATAAAACAGGACGCCCCCTGTCTCCGACTCGCCAAGAGTCGGCATGGCGCCCCCTGCAGCACGTAAACCGCAACGAGCTAGCTCGGCAGTTCATCGTCGCTAAACACCAAATCTCGGATCATCAAAACGGTCCGATTGCCTCGTCAGTCCATCCCTCAGGGGATGGACTCCTACCACTTCGCGGGCGTATTGCCAAATAGTTTTGGAGTGTCTTATGGAAATAAATAGTCCGGTTGTCAACATCGCTTCCACGGGCGCATTCCTGCTTCTCAAACCCGAGAGCCAGAAGGCGGTTGAAACAAGTGCAGAGCTACTCATGATCACTGATGCTTTCAGAGGTGCACCGAGAGCTCTTGCTGCTTCACGCGCATACAGAGACACCATTGAGGCTGTCAAGGAGATTCTGCCCTCCCCCAACGTCAAGATCCAACACAGGCTTGAGGACAGCAAGGCCTTGGTCGCGGCTTTGGAGCAAGTGATGCCTGATGGCTGGGTCGAGTCGCCCTCATGCCTTCAGGGCAAGAAAACCAAAAGTCCAATCTGGTACCAACTGGTCAAGCTGTCAAACAAATCAGAAAGGAGGCGACCGGCCCTGATATATCTGGGTATTGAGATCCTGCTGGCGTTGCACAACAAGCAGCGAATCCCAGACCGAGTCAGCCGACACCTGGACGAGATGGCGGCCCAAGTGCCACTCACAAACGCGCAGTTGGATTGCATTTTGGAGGGGCTCCCACCAGATGAAACACTAGGCAGTAGCTGGGTACATGCGATGCAGCGTGGCTGGCGCACTCTATTGAGACACTACTCTGATGGACCAATACCGCCGCCCACCAAGCGAGGCCGGATCGCCAGCCAAATCCTCAACAGCGCCATCGGCGGATCAACGGCGCATAAGGCAGGGGCATCCAGTCACAGGCAACTCAGCCAGCGGCAGACTCACTTGGCAATTGACTTCGCCAGAGATGAGATCGCAAAGGACACATTGGCCGGCGCTCTGATTTTTTTTGTCATGACAACGGGGTTTTCAGTGGATCTGGTGGCCGAACTTGATCTGCTCAACACGATGGCGACAGCTGACTGGGCGGCGACACTGTGTGTTCAAACTGGGATGCTCAAAATCGACTACAGCATTGCCGTCAACGAGCCTGCCAAGCCGCTGCCGGGCTGTGAGCCCTCATCATTTGTCCGCTGGATCCCCTTGCCCGAGCCCTTGCACGCCCACCTGAATCAACGTTTTGAGCGGCTACCAACCGCGAAAACGTTACGTGAACTTTTCCCTGAACACAAAGTGCCCTGTCGCCTGGACATCCTCTACCCCTGCTACGACGAGATCCAGCCGACTTGGTCACGGCTGCGTCAGAGCCTGGCCGTGATGCTACGTCAGCGCGGCATCAACAGCTTGCATGTATTTTTGCTAACCGGGGACATGGGGCACATTCCTCGGTCGAAGCTGCATTACGCCTCGGTTGGCGCGACTGAACTTTGGGAGCAGTTCTCCAACCTTTACCAGCAGTGCCAATGGAGTGCCCCTGTGAATATCTGCAGCGATCTGGTCGGGTTCGGATGCCGCGTCGTCCCGACAATTGAGACGCTAAAGAAACACGACCGTATGCTTCTTGATCAGGGCGAAAAATCTCGACCAGGAAATCACTGTCACGTCGATCCGCTTTACGCGCATCACAATGCATTCATCCGCCACGCGGGATGGCGACTTGCCATCCTGCTGGCATTGCGCGAATCAACTGCACTTGACCTGCGTGCCACGTTGGCAGAAACAGACCTTTGGCTACCGCTCCATGACAAGATCACACCCAACGATCATGGCACGCAACCCGTGCCGCTTGCCCAGTTTGCACTGGAAACCCTGGCGGCGATCAAGTCGCATTGTGGTGCAGTTTGGAAGCGACTGAGCAATACCGAAGCGTCAAAGGCTGAGTTCGCACTCTGGTGCAAAGCAGTCAGCAAAAGCAATGATATACGGCTGCTTTGCCTGGCTACAGAGTGCGGCAAAGTTGTACCTCTGGCAACGCACAACTTCATAGCGTCTCTTGATACTGACTACACGCTCCCGCCCGATGTTGGCCGGAAAGTCCTGGAAAATCTTCTGCGCAGAGATGGCCTCCCCTCAAGTTATATCGATGCCGTGCTGCGCCATGTGACCTCTGGGCAAGTCAGGCTGTCATCTGTGAGCAACGCCAACATGCACTCTTGGCTTGTGCGCACAAGGGCATCCATTGACAAGATCGCGGTCGAATTGTTTGGTCAAGTGACACACGGAATTTCCAAGGACTAAGTACATGGGAACAAAAAAAGGCATTCAAGCGGCCCCTGAGGGAATCGTTTTTTCAAAGGACTCCAGCGGAGTGGTGTCGTGGTCAGTCCCCGCAGACTCCGCTGCGCGTGCCAGACGATTTTCCTTGCTGCAGCAGCAGGCAATCGTGGCTCCAGACTCCAAAACAGGCGTCGTGGCTGCCAGACTTGTCTTTCTTGATGGCATCCACCCTGATGCCTTGGGTGACATTGAGCAATCCAAGTGCTCACCGTACACGATCGACGCCTCCCATGCGATCGAGTGGCAGGCCAAAAACCCAAACCGGCTGGAGCGGCGCCTCGTGTCCGCTCTTACTGTCCGGTGTTGGCCGACTCAAGGTCAGTTTGAGTTATCACGGTCACTGCTAGATTTTCTGAAGAACACGGATCCCTATCGAACGATCACGGATCCGGTTACCGAGGTACAACGGGATTTTGAGTGCTGGCTCAATGAAGTGCTCCCGGCAAGCCTATTTGCACATTGCTGCGGTCAGTCCTGTCTCTCATCAGTGGATCGCAGCACCTGGGGTCGTATGGAAACCAAGAGGGCGCTCTCGCCCGAGGACGCGGTGAGTCAGCAGGAGCAAGAACCGGATGTAGGGAGCACCGGTGTGCTCATTGATGCCGCCATGGATGGTCGAGGAAAAACCATCAGCTCGGTCATTCTGAAAACGGTGCTCGACATTCTCGGAGAAAAACACACCAGCAACATCGACGGTCTGACCAAACGACACTGGGCCATCGAAATCGGCAAACTGGCTGGCAGGGTCAGCAGTAGCAATTCAAAGACCGGCATTTTGATGGCTTGGCCAGTCCACATGTGTGAGGCGGGCACGTTGGCTGAAAGCAATCCAGCTGCCAGCACCATCCAGCACTACACAAGGCGGGCATTGCTCAAATTGGCAGCGGCCATCGAACATCTTGGCGACGATCCAGAGACGTGGACTTTGTATCAGTTGCTGGCTGCTTATCAGATCCTTCTCAGCACCGAACCACCCTCGACGCGCGGCGTGTTGAGCGCAGCCCTCTCCAATTTTCACCATTACCTCACCGAATGGTTTGACATTTCCCCCTTGGAATTCGGTCTTCAAGCCGGCAATTCTGCAGAACAATCTGTGCTCGCGGAAGTGATTTGGCCGCATGAAATCCGCTGGTGCATTGAGACGGCATCAAGGGCTCTGGATCCCATCATCGGGCGCTATGCCCAAGCGATGCTGCACATCGCTTCAGAACGAGGTGTTCGAATCCAGGACTTGCAGAGGCTACGCATTTGCAGTATCCATTTCGCCATCGACACGCTAGGATTCTATTGCGAGATTGAAGTCGCACGGGATGCAAGTCGCGGTCGGCTCAAAACCGTTCAAAGCCAACGGCGGTTGATCATCAGACAAACCTCGGCCATCGATTGCTTACGGCAGTTGGTCACACAGCGACAGTGCGAAGGTGCGACAAGCTCCGTTTTTTTGTTTGGCGACCCATCTGATGACAAAAAGCTTTATCAGCCTGGTGCTGTTCACGCCTACCTCAATACCCTGATCAAACACGCAACAGGCGCACCGCGCGCACGGTTCCACACCCTACGGCACACCGCCATCAGCCTGCAAGTGGAAGTTGCTTGGTGCTCCTCCACTATCGCTGATGTCAATCCGTTGGAGATCATCGCAGCCACCAGTGGTCACAATTCGCCATTCACAACCCTGCGCATCTACTCTCATTTGTATGAACAGCCGATACGGTTTTGGCTTGACTTCGCTCGTCTCGAAGCGAACGCTCTGTCACTCAAAGAATTGGGGAAACTCGTTAGCCTGACGGCCAACACACTGGGGATAACCGCTCGACGCAAGGCACTCACTCCGATGTCCTACGCATGGCAATTGCTTGATGCAAAAAACCAAAGTCTGGGAATTGGCAGTGCAGCCCAACCCTTTGGATGGACCAATCCAAAGTCTGTCCAAATTCGCTTGCCGCAAGACCGAACCTTGACTGTTGCCATCGTGGAGCGATCCCTGCAAGACCTGATTCGGGGCATCACAATTCAGGCAATTGCGCATCGCGTTCAAATGGATGCTGGCGCAGCCGAGGCCTGGTTGACAAGGCTCATGACGAATCTGCAAAACCGGATCAGGATCTGTTTCCCGCGAGCAAGTGTTGGGATAAATCTGAGCTCGAAGTCGCTGATCGAACTGATTGCACTTCTGGGAGGCAACATGGAACGCACGCACCAAGTGAAGTACCACGCACTTTGTGAATATTTCCAATCCAGCCCCGATCGTGCAGTTCTTGGAGCTGCGGTTAATAGCTGGAGTGACTGCGCGCTGGGCAAGTTCATTGCGCTTGATCCTGCATACAAAGCCCGGGGACTCTTGCAACTGTTCAAGCAAGCTAAAGTCAACTCATTGTTGCTACGGCCATTGGTACAAGATCCGAGGAGTGATGTATCAATTTCAACTAGCAAATCCCAGTCGATGACAGCGACAGTGAAGTCGCAAGTTCACGATGTTTTCACGCAGGAATTTGGCTCCGTCCCGATCATCGAACCCCGCCAATTCCGAGCTGATCGCCCCATGGCCTACCTGGCCTGGACCTCTCATAACTCAGCAAGCACAACCTCCAGCGCAGCTGGCGAGGTCGCGGGTCTTATCAGCTGGCTCATTTGCGCACAGGCATACCTCTTACTGGTGGAGAAAAAATGAGTATGGAAGCTCGCACCCATCTACTGTCCAAACGCGACATTGCACATACGGGAACAACACTCACAGATGAGGCATGGCAACATCGCAAGGCGCAGATTACTGAAGAATTGAAGATTGACATGCCAGCGTTGCGTCGACTAAGGTCCAGCAGATTGGAGTTCGCCTACCAAATTGAAGCCACGACATTGCAAGTTCTGGTTTTTCTAAATGAGACTCCCCAGCTTAACCTGCAGTTTGGCTCTCGTCTAGATCCTAAAGGTGATGTCTACTTCCAGGACGTTAACAATGTTCTTGAAAATCAACGCTCCCTTTTGGAATCCTACGAACGGGCATACAAATCGACCGCCGACCCAACTCAAGATGAGCGAATAAGAGACCTCCGTCAACGTTTGGCCAACAGTTCAACAGCCGGACAAGTCCACATTCACACTACGGTTGCGGGTGAGCCATATGAATTCGAAGGTCTACCAAAGCACCTGCCAAACACGCGCGAATTTCAGATTACGGCCAAAGTCATTGAACTGCGCGTAGCTGAAGCTACTATCGTCCTTCATGACAACTTGCCAAAGGAACCCGGAGAATCAGTTCTTCTTCAGTCCGGATCAAAAATCATTTGCTACCGTAGCACCGCGTGTCGACACGTGATGATCGGCACGCGGTTGCAGACGGCCATGGATCACAAAATTGAGATCAATATGATTATCGTTGTCGAACGCTCTTGGATTGATGGCCGACCAAGCCGAATCACATTGGTGGACGTACCTGTTGAAAATGGTGGCGGCGCCCCTCCATCCTGAGAAATGGCTGCTGATGCTGATTTCAAATTGCGCAAATGTGCCGTTCACCATTCAGGCAGTTCCGCCACATGGACGTGATAAAGGTGTGCCGCACCATGGTTCTTCTGCCCAGGTGTCCGGCAGCGGCGGCCTTTACATGCGGAGTGAACATGCAGTCCAATTCCGTCGTTCGAATGCTGCGCTGCCCGTCGCCTGCGGTCAGGCCACCGATGACGAGAACGTTCTGCCTGCAATCGTCCGGTAGCGACACAGCGATCCTAGCCTCACTACATCGGGTGTCGGTGGAGTCAGTTGGTTGGACTGCCTTTCTTGTTGGTCATTTCCATGTGCTGCGCCATCTCGGTGGCTTCCCGCGTGAACCCCATTTCAACGAGGTCCGCCAAACACTCCAGCTCATCTGCCCATGGTCCATGCGACGTCGATTGCCTGCCAGTCATGGCCGAGATGTAGCTCGTGACATGTATGGCCAAGGCAACGCGTTGCCCAGGCCTAGTCTTCTGGAGCAGCCCCGCGTCCAGCAGCGCTGCAATTTGAGTGGGATCAATAACAACAGATAAGTCCAGCCTGGGCGCAGCGGTGATGTCCAGTTTGGGAAAATGGCTGGAGGCACCTATGACGCCTCCGATGCGAACACTTCGCCCAAGCTTTTCTGCATCCTGAAGGTGCAACAGGCGCTTGACCAACTGCTCTGGCAAACTCTGCCCCGTCGGATCGGTGAACAAGAACACCTTGCGCTGCCTGGCATGGTCACGGGCCAGCTCCATCCATTCACCAGTGCTGAGGCGCCGCATTCGGACTCCACGCTTGCCAGAGTCCTCCAACCCGCCTTTGTCATGCATATCTTTGAGCACAGCCGCCACAGTTGGATAGCTCACTCGGCAAATCTCCTGAAGGTATTTGACCGTCACCGGAGGTTCATTCCAAAGAAGCAATTGCGCCAGAACGGCGATGACGATCTGGCGCGCGGGGAGTTGAGGGAGATGCTCGTTCAGGGTTTCACTGGAAACCCGCTCTGCTAGCCAGTCGATGAACCCCTCTGGCGTTTCATTGATCGAGCCGACGAACGTGAGTCCCTCCCGTTGATCACCCGTTCCCAGGAGGCAGTGGATGCGCTTGGCAATGGCGGGGTGGACCACTTGCCGAAACCGGGTCAGCTCCTCGTGCAGTCGCTGGTTGGACAGCCGCGTTCCAACGAGAACACAGACTGCGATGTTCTGGGAGGGTTCGTCTGAGATAAGGTAGGCCAGTGCCAAGAATACACCACGTACATCACGCACGCTGTTGGTCGTTTTGACTTCGACAAAGATCTGTCCTGAGGGTCCGTCCCAACGGTCAACATTCTCACGGGTCGAAACAGTTGGCTTAACAGGGATATTTTTCATTTAGTTGCCACTTTAATATAAAGGTGGCAACTTAACAACTATTGATGCAGAACCCGATTGAGCAACTCAGACAGTTCGTGTCCGCCTGCAAACTCTTGAACAAGCCACATCCCCGAACACATGTAGGTTACTGCTATGGTCAAAAACCTGCTGCAGGATCGCTGACACATCCAATGACTCGCTCACCGCCACCTCCGCTTGAACTGAGGGCAGAACTTTTGCCGCTATCTGCAGCGATCCCACTGCTTGCGTGCTTTACGCTGCACCTTCCAATTTCTCTGAGGGGTGCGCAGAAAGTCTTCCCAGGCTGTCGGTAGATTATTCTTGTTGCGAGCAGGCCGGACGGGGATTTCCCCTTCATCCGCCAGAACCAATTCGTTTAATTTGATTTCATGACTCGTCTGAATGCCCCGAAACCATCCATTGCCTCCACGTGATTTATGAATTCGCGGGACTGGGCCACGCCCACGGTCTCCATGCTCCAAACGCCTGGTCTTGCGAATGCCAAGGTGCTCTTCAAGATCGAAAACCCCCAACACCTTTTGAATCTGCAACGGGCGACCATTGCGATCAAAGACTTCATAGGTTTTCCACTTCGTGCGGATACGCCAAGTGGCACCGAAATGCGTATGCGCTGCTTGATATGGCGTCTTGCGAAGCCATGTAAGGCAGAGGCCGTCATCGTCCACAATGGTGAAGGGCACCCGAAAACCAATATCGGCCTTGTGTCCGAGTCGTTGAGTGGAGGCAAAAAGCCGTAAGGCAAGACTTCGAGCTATCCCCAACAGGCTATCGAACCAAAACCATTGCTCGCCATCGGGGGCTACGATTCGAAGGCCGAATGCGCACGCACGGGTGGGCGTTGATGTAGACATGAGAACTCCTAGTTGATGTAACTAGAAGTCCGTCGCCCCTCCTTGAAATGTAGGTTTACACATGGCTAAAGTGTAGCTGTGGTCGGAAACTGTTGCACCTAATTTTCCCGGCTTCGCTAGGCGAGGCACCCGGCAAGCCGTGCAGGGCTACCGCTCGGCTTGGTCTAGGCTCAGAGCACCACCCCGTTGGCGCAAACCCGCCGGGCCTTGTCGGTGGACGACGCTCCCAGGCGTGCGGCGAAAGTGACGACTTCTAGTGCCCAAGCCGTTCATCTGAACTCATGTTCCATCCATTCGATCAAGCCACCACTGGGCAAAGTCTGCAAGGTCCTCATGTTTTGAGTGAGCCAGCGCTAGATCGTTGCCGACATTGGGACTTCCATTGGGCTCGCGCAATATCAGTGCGGCATGAATACCGGATGGAATACCGCGAAGATACGGTGCAAAGTCATCGACGAAGGCCATCGGGCGTATTTGCTCCAGGACGTCGGCCTTCACACTTCGGCTGGATTTAGCGTCCGACGTTGCCACCGGGGTCGCAAACACGCGCTCAATCGGAAAACCCAGGTCACGGATATTCTTCAGCCGGGCCGACTCAAACTGCAAGGGCAACGCCGACACGCAAACCAACTCGAAACCCACCGCATGAAGCTCCATCGCGGCCTGCACTGCGCCATCGATTGCAGGAAGTGTCTGCCAGAACTCATCATCTTGGAACGAGCGCAAATGGTCACGCTCAGCAAAATCGAGCCATGGAACCTTCCATCGGTCATACGGGAAATAGGCCTGAGGATCGGCAAGCTCGGGCAGGACACCAAAGGCCTTTTGCCAGACTTGGCGGTAGGCTTGGTGGTAGTCCAAAAGGACACCATCGGCATCAAGAGCTATCGTTGGTTTTTTTTGCATGTCCTGATTTTTTCACACAGCTGTGTTGTTGCAAGTGGGCATGCCATCAATGTCTTTGGTACGCGATTCGATATTGGCATCCTGAGTCAGTTACTCAGCCGCGCCGAGAAAAGACAGTCCTTGAGCCGAACTTTGCGAAATCCCATGTCTACATTGGGCTGATATGTATTGACCTGTCAAGTTCTTGATAAACGGTATTTGTCTTCATGCAGTGTGTTGGTAGCAGAACGGACGGCTTTGCGACGGTTGATCAGTCTGATATGCGCGGGTTGGTTACCGCATGACAACCGATTCGT
>CAIVHU010000259.1 GCA_903905735.1 uncultured beta proteobacterium | reverse complement strand
TTACTTGCGCCTGTTGCCGGTGTCGGTGATCAAGATTGACCAGAGTTTTGTGGCCAGCATGCTCACCGACGACAACGATGCCGTGCTGGTGCGCACCATCGTGGACATGGCCCACGACTTGGGCCATAGCCTGGTGGCTGAAGGCATCGAGACACCCTTGCAGCGCGAGCGACTGGCCTCGCTGGGTGTCGAGACAGGTCAGGGCTACCTGTTCGGTTATCCCGTGACGGCCGAAGAATTTGAAGCCCGCTGGCTACGAGATGCTGGCGCGCCGTGATCAGCGCTCGTTGCGGAACTGTTCGTGGCAACTCTTGCAGCTCTTTTGCACCGCATCCACCGCTGCACTGATGGCAGGCATGTCAGCGCTGCCAGCGACTTCCACCAGTTTGTCCACTGAGGCCAGGTATTTGTCCTGCGCTTGTTTGAACTCGGCGGGTTTGCTCCAGACCTCAGGTTTGGCTCGCGTGGGTGGGTAATTGCCATCGGCCGTGAAAAATGCCCAGGGCTGGGTGGAGAGGTCCTTGAGCGCCTGAGCCCCATCGACAAACTCGCTCTTGACATAGTCCTGCCGGCCACGGGCAACCAGCCCCAGGGGTTCAAGCGTCTTGGTCATTTTCTTGAAAACGGCGATGCGTTTGGTCAGCAGTTTCTGCGGGTGCGAATCTTTGGCGCTGTCACTGCAGGCCGCCAACAGGGCAGCGGAGGCAAGCAGCGACAGGGTAATAGGGAGTAATTTGGACATGACTTGGAAAAACAGCGGGTTATAGAAAAGACAAGATTGGGCAGGGCCGCCATAGCGATGACCCCGCCCGGTGAACAGTGTTTGATCAGGTATCAAACACCGCGTGACACAGTGCCAGGATAGCCTGGCGCTCGGTTGGCAGTTCATCGGACCCCACCAATGACGATTTTTCATTCAGGCGGGCGCGGTGTTGCCACTGCCGCAGGCTGCGGTAGGCGCTGGCCGCCGCGTGCCCCACGCCTTCGGGCAGTAGCCCCAAACTTTCGGCGCGCTCCAGCAAGGCAATGTTGCCCGCATTGGCCAGCAACTGCGGGTGCAGGCGTGCCTGGGATAGCACCAGGAACTGCATCACAAATTCGGCATCCATCATGCCACCGTGACTGAATTTGACGTCAAACTTGCGGGGGCTGACGGGGTGTGCCTGGCCAACGCGCTCGCGCATGGCGCGGATCTCGGTGCGCAAGGCTTCCAAGTCGCGCTCGGCAGTGATCACGGACAAACGAACAGCCTCAAAGCGGGTGCGCATCGACGGGTCCCCGAGCACGCAGCGCGCGCGGGTGATGGCCTGGTGCTCCCAGGTCCAGGCGGTGTTGGAGCCACGTTGCTGCTGGTAGTTTTCGTAAGCCGAAAAACTGGTGATCAGCAGGCCGGCATTGCCATTGGGGCGCAGCGCAGTGTCGATTTCATACAGATCACCCTCGCCGGTTTTCACCGTCAACCAGTTGATCAGTTTGCGCACCAGGCTGGCATACACCTCGGGCGCGCGTTCGTCGTCATCGTCAAAGACAAATACCAGATCCAGGTCGCTGCCGTAGCCCAATTCCTTGCCGCCGAGCTTGCCATAGGCAATGATGCCGAACTGAGGCTGCGCACGGTGGGTGTTCTTGAGTCGACTCCAGCACCAGCGGGTGGTGACGCGCAGCACCGCGTCGGCCAGCGCGCTCAAGTCATCGGCCACCTGTTCGACACTGAGTTTGCCCTCGACATCGCGCGCCAGCGTGCGAAACACCTCGGCGTGGTGCGCGCGACGCAACAAGTTGAGCAGCGCCTCGTCGTCATCTTCTCCTGCAGATTGCAGGGCCAGACGACGGTGTTCGAGTTCGGCTTCAAAACCGGCTGAATCAAATCGTTCATCGAGCATGGTTGCCGCGGCCAGTTCATCAATCACCCCCGGGTGCAGCAGCAGGTAACGTGCCGGCCAACGCGCTGCGCCCAGCAGACGCAGCAGTCGCTCATGCACATTGGGTCGCTCCAGCAACAAGGCCAGATAACTTTCACGCCGCAAGAGAGGCTCCATCCAATCCACCAAACCCACCGCTGCGGCTTCGGTAACGCGCTTTTCGCGCACCCATTGGGCGGTGCGAGACAGCAGGCGCATCAAACGCATACGAGCTTCCTCGCGCAACGCCAGCACGCGCGGGTGGTCCAGCCAGGACTCCAGCCGCTGACGAAACGCCGTGTCCAACTGGGGCAACAGTTCAGCCATGCTATCGCTGATATCAACCGGCTTGCCGCCGTTGCAGCCTTTGCAAACCGGCGCACCACCGCCCAGCAGCTTGTCAAATTCCTGCGCCACGCCTTCCCGATACGTGTCAAGCTGTTTGAGCAACTGGCAGGGTGATCCCATGCCCATGGTGCTGGCGATCCAGGCCAGATCCGCGTCCAGCGTGGGCAGGATATGCGTTTGCTGGTCGTCCAGATACTGGATGCGGTGCTCCACACGGCGTAAAAACTCGTAGGCTTCGGCAAGCATGTCAGCCGTTTCTTCCTGCATCAGATTGGCTTTCACCAGTCTGGGCAAGGCGCTAAGCGTCGGGCGGGTGCGCAGCTCCGGGTATTGACCGCCACGCACGACTTGCAGCAATTGCACGATGAACTCTATTTCACGAATTCCTCCGCGCGACAGTTTGACATCGTTGGCACGCTCAGGACGTCCGGCACTGCGTTTGCTGGCATGGTCGCGGATCTGATGGTGCAGCAGGCGCAGGGAGTCAAACACGCTGTAATCCAGATAGCGCCTGTAAACAAACGGAATCACGACCTGGCGCAAAGCCAGAGTGGCTCCGCTTTCCACGCTGGCACGCGGGGCCACCACCCGACTTTTGAGCCAGGCAAATCGCTCCCACTCACGGCCCTGCACGTGCAGGTATTGTTCCAGCGCATCCAAAGACACTGCCGCAGGTCCCGAATTGCCATTGGGGCGCAAGGCCAGATCAACCCGAAATACAAAGCCGTACTCGGTGGCGTCGCCCACCAGGCCATACACAGCACGCACGGCCTTGCCAAAGTACTCGTGGTTGGTGATGCGGCCACGGCCTGATGCGTCACCAGCGGTGTCACCGTCTTCATCGTAGATATAGATCAGGTCAATGTCGCTGGAGACGTTGAGTTCCCGTGCACCGAGCTTGCCCATGCCGACGATCCACAGCTCGGCGCGTTGACCACCGGGTGTCAGCGGCACACCGTGGGCCCGGTCCAGCGCAGCCAGCACCTCATCAAGCGCCTGGTTCAGAGCAAACTCGGCCAGATCAGTCATGGCCTGGGTCACTTCCATCAGACTGGCCTGGGCATCACAGTCCAGACACAGCAGGCGCTCCAACACCAGCGCACGGGTGATGCGCAGGGCGCTGGCAGTGTCCTGACCCGAGGACTTCAGCGCATCAAAAGTGGCTTGGAGGTGAGCTGGCG
Organism: uncultured beta proteobacterium; assembly: GCA_903905735.1. Taxonomy (GTDB): domain Bacteria; phylum Pseudomonadota; class Gammaproteobacteria; order Burkholderiales; family Burkholderiaceae_C; genus Rhodoferax. The sequence goes on along the minus strand of CAIVHU010000259.1, from coordinate 52,174 downwards.
TGGGTACGCCGGGTGCCAGAAGCGGCAGTTGCTGCTCGAACCGGCGAAGAACGCGCTGCGCAAAGCGGGAGTAGTTAGCCAGGGAGGTGCCGGTCATAATTCTGCTGTGCAACTTCATTTCCAAAAAATTTGTCTCCCCTGTCCTTCAATTTCCTGAGAGTCTGGTCCGCCTTGACCCGCGGTCTGCTGCTCATCGCGCTGCTGGTCTGGCTGCTGTTTGGCGCAACCTGGGGAGCTCTGCACTGGTGGATTGTGCCGCGAATCGGCGAATTCCGCCCGCAACTGGAAGCGCGGGCCAGCCAGGCGCTCGGGGTTGCCGTGCGCTTGGGTGCCATCACAGCTCAATCTGGTGGCTTGATGCCATCGCTGGCGCTCACGGACGTGCAGATGCTCGATGCCCAGGGTCGGGTGGCTCTGAGTTTGCCGCGCGTGTTGGTCACGCTGTCACCGCGTTCAGTCTGGCGGCTGGGTTTCGAGCAACTCTACATTGACCACCCCAAACTCGACATCAACCGCGATGCCGCTGGGCGGATCACCGTGGCGGGGCTCGCCTTTTCCGGCGAACGCGGAACCAACCAGGACACCCTGAACTGGATTTTTTCACAGCCCGAGCTGGTGATCCAGGGCGGTACCGTGCGCTGGACGGACGAGATGCGGCACACCGAGCCGGTGGTGCTGCAGCAAGTGGATGTGGTGGCGCGCAACCACGGGCGACACCATGACCTGCGGGCTGATGCCACGCCGCCTGAGACGTGGGGCGACCGGTTCAGTGTGCAGGGGCAGTTTATGCAGCCACTTCTGTCACGTCAGCAAGGTCAATGGCAAGACTGGGAGGGGCAACTGTACGCCGACTTTGCGCGCGTTGATCTGTCCGAGTTGCGCCGGTTTGCCAATCTGGGCTTTGATTTGCGCCAGGGCCGGGGTGCGCTGCGGGCATGGGGTGACGTGAGTCAGGGGCAGCTCACCGGCGTGACGGCCGACCTGGCTCTGGCAGAAGTGGCGGTGACGCTGGGTCGCGATCTGCAGCCGCTGACCCTACGACAGATAAAGGGGCGCGTTGCCGGGCGTTTGCTGGCCAATGGTTTTGAGGTATCCACCCAGGCGCTGACGTTTGATACAGCAGAAGGCCTGCACTGGCAGGGGGGCAATGTGCGGGTGGTGTCCATGGGGGCAGAGGGACGGATCGCTGCGCGTGGCGAGGTGCAGGCCGACAAGCTGGATCTGGCCGCACTGTCACAAATCGCCGATCGCTTGCCGCTGGATGCCAATTTGCGTGAGCAATTGCTGCGCTACGCGCCCCATGGACTGGTCGAGTCACTCAATGCCAGTTGGCAAGGCACAGTGACCTCGCCTAGCCAGTACATGCTGACAGGGCGTTTGCGCCATCTGGCGCTGGCTGCGGTGGGTGAGGTGCCTGGCATCCAGGGTCTCGATGCCGATGTGGAGCTGGACCAGAACTCGGGCCGTGCCAAGTTGTCAATGGTCAAAGGCAGTGCGGATGTGCCCGGCATCTTTCAGGAGGGTTTGATTCCCATCAACCAGTTCTCTGCCGACGCATCATGGCAATTGGCTGGCGAACAGATCCACGTGGATCTGGCCAACGTCAAATTCAGCAATGCCGATGCCGACGGGCTGGCGAATATCCAGTGGCATACCAGCGACCCCACCAAATCGGCCAACCACAAACGCTTCCCCGGCGTGCTGAATCTGCAGGCCACACTGAGCCGTGCCGAGGGTAGCCGGGTGTACCGCTACTTGCCGCTGGTGATTGATGCCCAGGCACGTGACTACGTGCGCGATGCCGTGCTGGCAGGCAGCGCCAAAAATGTGCAATTTGCCGTCCAGGGCGAGATCAATGACATGCCAGCCACGCGACCCGCGCAAGGCGAGTTCAAAATCAGCGCCGATGTCAGCCACGCCCGGCTGGCCTACCTGCCCAGAAGCCTGCAGGATGCCAAGGAGCTGCCCTGGCCGGTGCTGACGGATCTCAGCGGGCAACTGCTGATCAATGGCGCGCAATTGCAGGTCAAAGGTGCGCAGGCCAAGCTGGGCGAAGGCAGCGCGCTACAAATTTCGAAGACCGATGTGTCGATTGCCGACCTGGCACACACCCAGGTGGTGGTCAATGCTGACATGACAGGCCCGCTCAAAGACGCCTTGCGCGAGGTCAACAACTCCGCACTGGCAGATTTGCTGGGGCAGGCCCTCTCAAAAACGGTCGCCTCCGGCAATGCAGACTTCAAGCTCAAGCTGATGTTGCCGATCGCCGATATCGGCAAATCCACGGTGAAAGGCAGCGTGGCGCTGGCGGGCAACGACCTGCAGATGAGCCCCGACACACCCAAACTCACCCGTGCACGCGGTGTGGTGAACTACACCCAGAGCGGATTCAGCGTGGCAGGCGTACAGGCGCGCTTGCTCGGCGGTGATGCACGGCTCGAAGGCGGCTGGGTTCTGGCCCCAGGGGGTGCCGCTGGGAACGCCCCCACCGTGCTTCGCGTGACCGGTGTGGCCAGTGCCGAGGGCTTGCGCCAGGCCAAAGAGCTTGGCTTCATCTCGCGCCTGGCGCAAAACGTCAGCGGCAGCACGCCCTACAACGCCGTCCTGGGCTGGCATGATGATGCGCCGGATGTGCTGGTGACCAGCGGTCTGCAGGGCCTGGCCTCCACCTTGCCAGCGCCGTTGCAAAAAGAGGCACAGACAAAATTGCCCCTGCGCTACCGGACGGCTCCCATGACGGGCGACTCTGCCTCAGGCAGTGCTCCGACACGAGACCGCCTGACATTGGACCTGGAAGGCATTGGACGGGTGGTGTACGAGCGCGATGTATCCAAAGCCGAGCCACGTGTGCTGCGAGGTCTGGTGGTGCTGGGGGCAGAAACAACGGCTGATGCCACCCTGCCAGCGCAAGGCGTCCAGGCCAACATCAACCTGCCCAAACTCGATGCCGATGCCTGGAGCGAAGCGCTGATCCCCATCACCGGCAAGTTGCCACTGGCAGTCGGCCCGGCATCGGAGAGCGGCGTGGATGTTGCGTATTTGCCGAGCTCGCTGGCGCTGCGCGCAGACAGCCTGACGCTGGGGGGCCGCGACTTTCACCACATGGTGGTCAGTGCACACCGCGAGGGACTTGCCTGGCGTGGCAACGTGGATGCCACCGAACTCAGTGGCTACGTGGAATACCGTCAGCCCAGCGACACCACGGTAGCTGGCAGCGGGGGCCGGGTGTATGCCCGTCTGGCCCGCTTGACCCTGGCACCGAGTGCCACCAATGACTTTGAGGACTTACTCGATACCCAGCCCGCCAGCATACCGGCGCTGGACATTGTGGTGGACGACTTTGAGCTGCGTGGCAAGCACCTGGGTCGCCTGGAAGTGGATGCGGTGAACCGCTCTGCCGGGGCTTCTTCAGCGGCAGCCACCCGCGAGTGGCGCCTCAACAAACTCAACCTGATCACCCACGAGGCCACACTCACCACCACCGGTAACTGGGCGCGCATCAACGCCCAGGCCCCCGCGCCCGGTGGCAGCGGTGCCGGCAAGGCCTCTGAGCGGCGGCGCACGGTGCTCAATTTCAAGCTGGAGATATCTGACGGCGGCAAGCTACTCAGCCGCTTTGGCATGAACGACGTGATCCGCAGGGCCAGCGGCAAGATCGAAGGCCAGGCGGCGTGGATTGGCTCACCGCTCAAGCCCGATTACCCGACGCTGGGCGGTGCTTTCACGGTGAATGTCGCCTCTGGGCAGTTCCTCAAAGCCGATCCCGGGCTGGCCAAATTGCTGGGCGTGCTCAGCCTGCAGGCCTTGCCACGCCGCCTGACGCTGGATTTTCGGGATGTGTTCAGCGAAGGGTTTTCTTTTGACTTTCTGCGTGGTGACGTGACGGTTGATCATGGGCTGGCCCGCACCAACAACCTGCAGATGAAAGGTGTCAACGCTGCCGTGCTGATGGAAGGCACGGCCGACATCGCCAACGAGACCCAGGACCTCAAGGTGGTGGTGGTGCCCGAAATCAACGCCGGCACCGCCTCGTTGATTGCCACGGTGATCAACCCTGCCGTGGGGCTGGGCTCGTTTCTGGCGCAAATGTTCCTGCGTCGGCCACTCACCGAGTCCGCCACCCAGGAGTTTCATATCACCGGCCCATGGGCCGACCCCATCGTGACCAAAGTGGCCAAGGCCGCCAGCGCGGCCAACAAGGAGAAAACCCCGTGAAAGTTGCTGCCATCCAGATGGTGTCATCCGCCAGCGTGCCAGCCAATGTCGCCCAGGCCCGCGACTTGTTGCAACAGGCCGCCCAAGCCGGTGCCGAACTGGCGGTGTTGCCCGAGTATTTCTGCCTGATGGGCCAGCGCGATGCCGACAAGCTGGCCATCGCCGAGCCTTTTGGCCACGGGCCGCTACAGCAGTTTCTGGCTGATACCGCACGCGAGCTCGGTCTCTGGCTGGTGGGTGGCACGATTCCATTGACCACGAATGGTGCAAGTGCGGCAGCACCCATTGGCCGAGTTTTTAATACAACTTTGGCCTTTAGCCCAGATGGAATAAGCGTAGCATGCTATCAAAAAATACATCTGTTCCGCTTTGACAACGGTGTCGAGCGTTATGACGAGTCCGCTACGCTGGTGGCGGGCACCGAGCCCGTGACTTTTGACCTGGATTCGCGCGACGGCCACCGCTGGCGCGTGGCCTTAAGCGTGTGTTACGACTTGCGCTTTGCTGAACTCTACCGGACCTACGCCCGCGCTGGCGCACACCTGCTACTGGTGCCCAGCGCTTTCACCTACACCACCGGTCAGGCGCACTGGGAGGTGTTGCTGCGGGCACGCGCCATTGAAAACCTGGCGTTTGTCGCAGCGGCCGCACAAGGCGGCCTGCATGACAACGGTCGCCAGACCTGGGGCCACAGCATGCTGATCGACCCCTGGGGCCAGGTACTGGCACGACGCGAGCAACAGGCCGGTGTGGTGCTGGCCGATCTGGATTTTGAGCTGCTCCAGGCCTGCCGCAGCCGCCTGCCAGCGCTGGCGCATCGCGTGTTATGAACCTGCGATTTTTGCAACTTTTTCTGGGCCGCCCGATGGCGGCCGCCGCACTCGCGCTGCTGGGTGCCTGCAGCAGCGTGCCCCTGATGACACCAGGAACAGGTGCCCATCAGGGCGCGGCAGTTGCCGCGCCCACGGCAACCTTGCCCGAAACCACCTCGGCTGCAACCGGCCCGGTACTCTTGCAACGCAACAGCCGTTGGGTGCCCGTGCCATGGTCCGACCTGCCTGGTTTTGATACAGATGCCCTGTATGAAGCCTGGAACGCCTGGATCAAGAGCTGTGAGCGCCCGGGCCCGGTGTTTGCCCCCCTGTGCCCCGAGGTGCGCCGCCTGAGCATCGGTGATGCAGAGACGCAACGCGCGTGGATGCTGTCACGTCTGCAACCTTACCGGGTTGAACCCCTTCAGGGTGGCCCTGCGCCAGGTTTGCTGACCGCTTACTACGAGCCGGAATTTGCGGCCCGCCGCGTGCCTGGCGAAGGTTTCAACACGCCTTTGTACCAGCCCCCGGCCGGTCTGAACCCCGGCAAGCCATGGTTTACCCGCCGAGAAGCAGATACCCTGCCCCAGGCACAAGCGGCGCTGAGGGGTCGCGAGCTGCTGTACCTGGCCGAGCCGGTGGATGCGATGTTGCTGCAGATACAGGGTTCCGGGCGCTTGCGCGTCACCGAACCCGATGGCCGCCAGCATTTAGTGCGCCTGTCCTACGCGGGCAACAACGGCCAACCGTATCAAAGTGTCGGGCGTTGGTTGCTAGATCAGGGTGAACTGCGCGATGCCACCTGGCCCGGCATACGCGCCTGGATCAGCCAGCACCCGCAGCGACAAGAGGAGCTGCTGTGGCAAAACCCGCGCCTGGTGTTTTTCAAGGAAGAGACTTTGGGAGACTTTGACGCTGGCTTCGGGCCACGCGGCGCGCAAGGCGTGCCCCTGACACCGGGGCGCTCCATCGCGGTAGACCCGCAGAGCATTCCCTATGGCACACCGATTTGGCTGGCGTCCGAGGGACCCAACCTGTCGTTGCAGCGTCTGGTGCTGGCGCAGGACACCGGCAGCGCCATCGTCGGCCCAACGCGGGCGGACTATTTTGCCGGCTGGGGCTTGCAGGCGGGCGAGCTGGCTGGCCGCCTCAAACAGCCGCTCAGACTCTGGGTGCTGTGGCCAAAGCCGTTGCAATGACGTTACCATTCAAGAAGATTGATCGATCCTCCCCAAGAAGACACACCATGAACAAATCATCCATGCGCGACATTGACGAACGCACCAATCTGGCGGGCAACAGCATGTTTGAGTTGCTGCTGTTCCGTCTGGGTGAGGCGCCGGGCACCGACCGGCGCGAACTGTTTGGCATCAATGTGTTCAAGGTGCGCGAGATCCTGGTGATGCCCGAAATCACCGCCATGGTGAACTCGCCGCCGTCGGTGATGGGTGTCGCCAACATCCGTGGCCAGATGATCACCGTGATCAACCTGCCGCAAATCGTCGGCACCAACCCCACCAAGGGCCTGGGCATTTTGCTGGTCACCGAGTTCGCCCGTACCACCCAGGCGTTTGCGGTGGAAGAAGTCAATGAAATCGTGCGGCTGGAATGGAAAAACGTGCTCTCGGCCGAAGGCCGGGGCGGTGGCCTGGTGACCAGCATTGCGCGGCTGGACGGCAACGCCGAAAACACCCGCCTGGCGCAGGTGCTGGACGTGGAACAGATCCTGCGCGACGTGTTCCCCGAGCAACATTCCTCCGAGGTGGAGGTCGAAGACAAGCTGCACCTGCCACCGGGCACGGTGATTCTGGCGGCTGACGACTCGGCCGTGGCACGCATGATGATCGAGCAGGGTCTCAAATCCATGGACGTGCCCTTCATCATGACCAAAACCGGTCAGGAAGCCTGGGACCGCCTCAAAGCCATGGCCGCGGAAGCCGAATCGCAGGGCAAGACCATCCGCGACAAGGTGGCACTGGTGCTGACCGACCTGGAAATGCCCGAGATGGACGGTTTCACCCTGACGCGCAACATCAAACAGGACGCACGCTTTAGCGGCCTGCCGGTGGTGATCCACTCCTCACTGACCGGAGCCACCAACGAAGACCATGTGCGAAAAGTGGGTGCCGACGGTTACGTGGCCAAGTTTGTCGCTGAAGAACTGGCGCAAGCTATTCGCAAGGTGCTCACCCGCTGACCAGTGTGTCGGCCATGCGGCGTTGAAGGATTTCGCAAAGCCCGAACAGGCAGACTGAATCCGTCAAATCAGCTATTTTTTGAGTAGCTGTTAGCCCTTTATGTATAAGGGCTAGAGGCCTAAAAAGCTTACAAGTTAGAACAAGGTCTTCAAGGCCGGGTACAGCGCCCGAAAGCGGGTGTAGCGCCGGGTGAGCAGTTCGCGCTGCGCGGCATCCGGCGCAAACGCCTGCGCCACCGGCAAAGGCTGACACACCTCGTCTTCGGAACCGCCGTCGGCCAGCCAGGCCAGCCGCGCCGCACCCAGCGCCGCTGCAGCGTGCGCTGTATCAGACCGCTCCAGTGGGCAACCCAGGCCGCTTGACAGGAGTTGCGCCCAGACATCGCTACGCGCCCCGCCGCCCACCAGGGCCAAAGGCACGCTAGAGAGCTCGCTCTGTCCCATGGCGCGCAAGCCATCCATCAGGCCAAAAGTCACGCCTTCCATCACCGCGTAGCCCAGGTCCGCCGCCGTGTGCTCGCTGCGCAAGCCGATGAAGGCACCGCTGGCATCCGGGTTGTTGTACGGGGTTCGCTCGCCACTCAGGTAAGGCAAAAACACGGGGGCCGCAGCACGACGGTCCGGGCTCAGTGCGGCCACCCGGGCAGACAACTCGGATTCGTCGGTGCTGCCGGTGATCTGTGTAACCCAGCCAAAGGCACTCGCCGCGCTCAGCATCACCGACATCTGGTGCCAGCGTTTGGGCAGGGCGTGGGCAAAGGCGTGCACGGCCAGTTCGGGGGCGGGTTTGTAAACATCACTGACCAGAAACACCACGCCCGAGGTTCCGAGCGACACAAAGCCCTGGCCGGGCCGCGCCGCACCGACTCCTACGGCGCTGGCCGCGTTGTCGCCACCGCCACCGGCCACCATCACGTTGTCAGGCAAGCCCCACGCCTTTGCTAGCGCGGGCAGTAAATTGCCGCTGGGCTGGCTACCTTCCACCAGGCGCGGCATGTGTGCCAGGGTCAAATCACAGGCCGCCAGCATGCGTTCGCTCCAGCAGCGCTGACCCACATCCAGCCACAGCGTACCCGAAGCGTCAGACATCTCGCTCACACACTCGCCTGTGAGTTGCAGGCGCAGCCAATCTTTAGGCAATAAAACCTTGTCTATCCCTTTAAATATATGTGGTTCATGCTCTTTTATCCAGAGCAACTTGGGGGCAGTGAAACCCGGCATGGCCAGGTTGCCGGTGATCTGGCGGGAGTCGGAAACCAGGCGCTCCAGCTCCTCGCATTGGGCGCCGGAGCGGCCGTCGTTCCACAAAATGGCCGGTCGCAAGACCTCGGACTGCGCGCCCAACACCACCGCTCCGTGCATCTGGCCTGACAAGCCGATGGCGCGCACCTGGCTCCAGGCTTGGGGCGCGGCAGCACGCAATTTCGCCACGGCTGATTCAAGCGCCTGCCACCACTCGGCAGGGTGTTGCTCGCTCCAAAGGGCATGCGGGCGTTGCAAAGTGATGGGGGCGTCCACGCTGGCGTGGACATGGTGCTGCTTGTCCGAAAGCAGGAGCTTGAGGCCGGACGTGCCCAGGTCAATGCCGAGATACATGGTGGTTTTGCGGTGGTGTGGCGTTCAGGCCAAAGCGGCTGGCGGCCTGGCGACGGTAGTCGCTGGGGGTCATGCCCTTGATGTCCAGAAAGCGCCGGTTGAAATTGGCGATGTTGTTGAAACCCACCTGGTAACCAATGTGGGTGATCAGCATCTCGGACTCCATCAGTAACTGGCAGGCCCGACTGACCCGCACATGGTTGACAAAGTCGGTGAAGGTATTGCCGGTGGCCCGGCGAAAAAAGCGCGAAAAGGCGCTCTCACTCATCTTCAGCTCGCGCGCCATGTCCGCTGCGGAGATGGGTTCAGTCAGGTTCTCGCTGATACGGCTGAGAATGGCGTTGATCTGATCAAGCTGGGTGTCGCTGTCCATGCTCTGCATCTGGGTGTTGGACAACAGCCGGTAATCGGTGCACTGCGCCAATTCATGCATCAGGTCACAAAAAGCGGCAAAACGCGCCAAGCCTTGATGCTGTTTGACGCGCTGCCAATGCGCCACCGTTTGTGTGTAGATGCCAAAAAACTCGATGCCATGTTTGGCGCGCTCCAAAAGAGGTAGCAGCTCACGCAGTTCTGGTATGCATTGGCAACCATTTTCAATTGGATCATGCTGAAACTGGATGACCAGATCGCGCTGGGCCACGCCGCCCTCGGGCACATCGGTGCTGACCCAGTTGTGAGGCAGGCGTGGGCCGGTCAGCACCACATGGCCGGGCTGGAAGTGCCCAATCCAGTCGCCCACAAACACCTTGCCCGAGGTGGCGGTGATCAGGTGCAGCTCGTACTCGTCGTGGTGATGCCAGCGTGCCAGCGGTGTCGGAAAACCATGGGACAGACAGCGGATGAACCCTGACTCGTCAGGTGCCTCATAACCCAGATCTGTCGAGCGAACGAAATCCTGCTCGAGTTCGGGCTTGAGTTGACGCGGCAGGTTGGACATGGTGATTCGTGCTTGAAGCGAGCTGAAAAAGATCAGCGGGCAGATGGGATGGGTCTCAAGATTGATGGTTCCTTGTAAACAGAGTGACGCGATCAAAAGCTTTGGGCATGGCTTGCACCAATCGTTCATCCTTGGCCAGGGGGCCCCACAAAACGGTGTCGGCGCAGAACGCGGCCACCGGGTCGGCGGCTTCGCAGATGGCGTGCGCCGCAGCGGGGTCCATCGCCTGATCCTGGTAAGTGTAGGGAATCTGCCCGGCGTGCCAGCGTTGCAGGTAGGCCAGAAACAGGGCTGGCAGCATGGCGACACTGTGGATGGTTTCGCCACGCGCCAGCCGGTCGCGAATGGTCGGGACGATCATGGCGGGGAGCTTTGAGAAGCCATCCATCGCCACGCGCTGGTTGGTGTCGGCAATGGCCGGGTTGCCGAAGCGGTCCAGCACCACATCGCGGTATTTTTCAAGGTCAATCGGGCAGGGCAACAGCACCGGAATGGTGTCGTCGGTGACGTAGTCATAAGCAAACTGGCGGATCACCGGGTCGAGCGTGCCTTCATGGATATAGGTGTAACCCACCAGCGTGCCAGCCCAGGCGATACAACTGTGGGTGGCGTTAAGCAGGCGGATCTTGGCTTCTTCGTAGGCTTGCACCGAGTCCACCATCTCCACGCCAACCTTTTCCCACTCGGGGCGACCGGCAACGAAGTTATCTTCAATCACCCACTGGATGAAACTTTCACCCATCAGTGCGGCGGGGTCGTCCACGCCGGTGGCGGCCAGCACCCGCGCGCGCACTTCAGGGGTCGGGCGCGGTGTGATGCGGTCTACCATGGCGTTGGGGCTGGTGGTGTTGGCCTTTACCCAAGTCAGCAGGGCGCTGTCGCCCACAAGTTCTATGAACTGCAGCAGGCCGCCGCGTGAACGCTCGCCGTTGTGGCGCAGGTTGTCGCAGTTCAGCAGCGTCACCGGCCCGGCGTTGGCTTGCATGCGGGCACGCAGGATCACGCTGAGTGCGCCGTAAATAGTGCAGACCGGCTCGCCCGCCTTGACTGCGGCAAGGTCGGCACGCAGGTCGGCAAAGTTCAGGTCGAGCTGGTACTTGGCATCGAGGTAATAACCGGCTTCGGTCACGGTGAAGGAGATGATGCGGGTGTTGGCATCCGAGCCGATGGCGACCAGGCCGCTGAGTTCAGCATCAAACGGCACCACGGTTTTGATCGAGGTGATACGGGTGTAGGTGCGCTCGTTGTGCGGCGTGACGGTTTCCAGCGTGTAGGCGCCGTCCTGGGCAATCAGCGCATCGATGGTGTCCTTCATATCGGGGCGGATATTGCCGCCAGCCAGTGCCCAGCGGTGGTCGCCGGTCTGCTGCAACTGGTGCAGGTAAACAGCTTGGTGGGCACGGTGGAAGGAACCCAGGCCCAAGTGGAGGATGGTGTTCATGGTTTGCTTTCTTTGTAGTTTCAAATGTCAATGAAAAGCCTCGTGGATGACCGGTTCAGAGGTCGAAATGTGTTGGCATCATCACCACGTCGCGGATCGTCATGCCGCGTGGCCGCGTGAGCATGAATATCACGACATCGGCGACCTCAGCCGCGTCCAGCAAACTGCCCTTGGCCTTGAGATCTGCCAGTTTCTCGGCCGGCCAGTCGGCCAGTAGCGCGGTGATCACCGGCCCCGGAGAGATGGCACCCACACGGATGCCGTGTTTGAACATCTGGCGGCGCACCGTCTGCACGAAACAGTCGATGGCCCACTTGCTGGAGGCGTAGACCGGCTCCCAGGGTGTTGGGAAATGCGCTGCGAGCGAGCTGGTGACGATGATGTCGCCCACGCCGCGCTCAATCATGTGGGGTAACACACCCCGCACGTTTTTCATGACCACGTTGACGTTCAGGTTGAGCATGCGGTCGATCGCGTCGTCGGTAGCGTCAATCAGATCGCCACCCACATACAGCCCGGCGTTGGCGTGAAAGATGTCGAGCCGACCGCCGGTCATGTCCAGAATGCGTTGGGGCAAAGCAGCGCACTGCGCGGGGTCGAGCAGGTCCAGCACCAGCGGCAGGGCGGCTGTGCCCAGTATTTCCCGGGCTTTGGTCAGGGCGGGTGCGTCGCGGTCAATCAGCACGACTTGGGCACCAGCCGAGATCATCGCCTGAGCACTGGCGAAACCGATGCCCGATGCTGACCCGGTGATGGCGGCCATCTGGCCGCTCAGAGGTTGTGTTTGATACATGATGTGATTCGGTGAGTTGAAAATCAATGAGTAGGGACCTCGTGGGTCTGGCCGGTGCGCGTGATGCGCCCATTGGCGTCAAACACATGGGCGGCATCGGTGTCGATCTGGATGCCCACGGCATCGCCGGTGCGCAGCGGTGTACGTTCGTTTTGGCGTGACACCAGTTGGGCGCCTTGGTTGGTTGTGACGTAGATCAGCGTCTCGGCACCCAACGCTTCAATCAGATCCACCTTGCCTTGCAGCAGGCCCTGGCCAGCGGGGTGCAGGATCACGTTTTCCGGCCGCAAGCCGACAAAGCCACCGACTGGGAGCGACAAGCCAGCGGTGGTCGCCAGCGCCGGCATTTGTGCCGCCGAGACGATGTTCATCTGCGGTGTGCCAATGAACTGCGCAACGAACTGGTTAGCCGGGCGGTCATACAGCTCCAGCGGTGTGCCGACCTGCTCAATCACGCCGTCACGCAGCACCACCACGCGGTCGGCCAGCGTCATGGCTTCCACCTGATCGTGCGTGACATAAATGGTGGTAGCACCCAGGTCGCGGTGCAGTTTGGCGATCTCGATACGGGTCTGACCGCGCAGCGCGGCGTCCAGATTGGACAGGGGTTCGTCAAACAGAAACACCTTGGGCGCACGCACGATCGCGCGGCCAATGGCCACCCGCTGGCGCTGACCGCCAGACAGTTCCTTGGGCGTACGGTCCAGGTACTGGGTCAGGTTCAGAATGTCGGCGGCGCGGGCCACCTTTTCCTTGATCACCTGGGGATTCTCGTTAGCCAGTTTCAGCGCAAAACTCATGTTTTCGAACACGCTCATGTGCGGGTACAGCGCATAACTCTGGAACACCATGGCCAGGTCGCGCTTGCTGGACGGCAGGTGAGTGATGTCGCGACCGTCCAGTTGCAGGGTACCTGCATCAATATGTTCCAGTCCGGCAATCAGGCGCAGCAGCGTCGATTTGCCGCAGCCCGAGGGCCCGACAAACACCACAAATTCGCCCTGCTGGATGTCCAGGTTCAGGCCCTTGATGACGCGGACTTCGCCAAAGACTTTTTCGATGCCGTTGAGTGAGAGGTAGGCCATTGGATTGCTCCTTATCTTGTTATTTGACGGCGCCGAAGGTCAGGCCCTGCACCAGTTGTTTCTGACTGAACCAGCCAAACACCACGATGGGTGCAATCGCCATGAAGGATGCGGCAGACAGCTTGGCCCAGAACAGGCCTTCCGGGCTGGAGTAACTGGCAATCAGCGTGGCCAGCGTGCCTGCCTTGGCGGCGCTCAGGTTGAGTGACCAGAAAGCCTCGTTCCAGCTCAGCACCAGGCACAGCAGGCCTGTGGAGGCCAACCCGCCCAGGGTCAGCGGTAGCAGCACCATGCGGAACTCCTGCCACAGGGTGGCACCGTCCATACGCGCGGCCTCCAGAATTTCACCGGGGATTTCCTTGAATTGTGAATACAGCATCCAGACCATGATCGGCAGGTTGCTCATGGTGAAGATGATGGTCAAGCCGGTGCGCGTGTCCAGCAGACCTGAGCTTTGGGCGACCACATAGATCGGCACCAGTGCACCCACAGCAGGCATCATCTTGGTCGACAGCATCCACATCAGGATGTTCTTGGTTTGTTTGCCCTTGAAGAAGGCCATGGAGTACGCCGCCGGGAACGCCAGCGCCAGCCCCAGGATGGTCGAGGCCACGCTGGTGATCAGCGAATTCTGGGCATACAGCAGATAGTCGCTACGCTCCTGCACGATGGAGAAGTTTTCCAGCGTAGGCTTGAAAAACAGCAACGGTGGCACCGAGATGGCTTGCAGCTCGGTCTTGAAGGCGGTCAGTGTCAGCCAGCCCAGCGGGAAGAACAGCAGCAGGGTCACGCCCCAGGCAATCGCAGTGCGCACGTAGAGCAATAAGTTGTTTTGGGTGTTCATGGGGTGCTCACTTGTCGAGGTTTTTGCCAACCATGCGGATCAGGAAAATGCCTGCAATATTGGCCAGCACCACAGCCAGCAGGGCTCCGGCAGACGCCGCGCCGGCATCAAAGTTGAGCAAGGCCTGCTTGAAGATCAAAAACGCCAGGTTGGTGCTTGCATCCCCCGGCCCGCCGCTGGTGGTGGTGTAAATCTCGGCAAACACGCTGAGCAGAAAAATCATCTCGATCATCACCACCACCGCCATGGAGCGACCCAGGTGCGGGATGTAGAGGTAGCGCAGTTGTTGCAGGTAGTTGGCACCATCCATGCGCGAGGCTTCCAGTTGCTCGCGGTCCATGCTTTGCAGCGCGGTGATAAAAATCAGCGTGGCAAAGGGCAGCCATTGCCAGGTCACGATCAGGATCACGCTCCACAGCGGCCAGTCGGTCAGCCAGTCCACCGGCGTGGCACCGAAGAACTTCCAGACCTGCGCCAGTACGCCGTAAATCGGGTTCATCATCATGTGTTTCCACAACAGCGCGTTGACTGTTGGAATGACGAAAAATGGAGAAATCAGCAAAATGCGGACGATGTTGCGGCCAGGAAATGGCGCGTCCACCAGCAGCGCCAGCATGATGCCGCCAATGACGGTGATCAAAATCACGCTACCCAGCAGCAGCAAGGTGTTCATGATCGCCGTGCCGAACGACGGATCGGTCATGAAGTAGACATAGTTAGCCAGCCCGACAAAGCCCGTCTCGTCGGGCTGCAACAGGTTGTAGCGGATGACGGAGAAGTAGATCGTCATCACCAGCGGCACGATCATCCACAGGAAGAGGGTGACCATCGCCGGTGCCAACAGCACACGGGGTAGAAATCGGTTCATGGAAATGCCCTTGAAAGATGTCAGTCAAAGAAAGTCACGACATATTCAGACAGGTGCGGTCGCGCCGGGCTCGACATCGGGTCGATGTACCGCACCATACGTATGTACGGTGAGAACCATCGGCCCCAGAACAGCTGGCGCAGTCGCCAAACAGATGCGCCCTATTTGTAGTAGCCAGCCCGCGTCATTTGACGTTCAGCGGCCAATTGCGATGCCTTCAAGGCGGCATCAACGCTGATCTTGCCAGCCAATGCCGCACTCATTTGTTGACCCACCGTGGTGCCAATCGCCTGAAACTCGGGAATCGCGGCAAACTGCACACCAACATACGGGCTCTTGGGCAGCGTCGCATCGTTCGGATTGGCGCTGTCGATGGCGGCTTTTTCAGCGGAGGCAAACTTCGCCACTTTCAGAAACTCGGCATTGGTGTAGGTGCTCTTGCGCGTGCCGGTGGGAATGTTGCCCCAGCCCACCTCCTTGCCGATCAGGTTGATGTATTCCTTGCTGGTGGCCCAGGTCACAAACTTGGTGGCGGCTTCGACTTTTTGTGAACCTGCGGGAATCGCCAACGCCCAGGCCCACAGCCAGTTGGCACCCTTGGGGGTCACGGCGATAGGTGCTTGGGCAAAGGCGACTTTGTCAGCCACTTTGGACTGTTTCGGGTCGGTGATGAAGGATGCGGCGATGGTGGCATCAACCCACATGCCGCACTTGCCCTCGTTGTAGAGCGCCAGAATTTCATTGAAGCTGTTGGCTGAAGAGCCCGGAGGGCCGTATTTGTTCAACAGATCCACGTAGAAGTTGATCGCGGTCTTCCAGGGTTGCGATTCCAGTTGGGGTTTCCATTTCATGTCAAACCACTGGCCGCCGTTGGTGTTGACCAGGGTGCTCAGGAAGGCCATATTGTCGCCCCACCCCGGTTTGCCGCGCAGGCAGATGCCATAGACGCCATGCGCCGGGTCATTGATCTTGGCGGCCAGATCTCTGACTTCGTTCCAGGTGGGGTGGTCGCTGACTTTGACGCCGACCTTGTCAGCCAGATCCTTGCGGTACATCAGCATCGAGCTTTCACCATAAAACGGTGCGGCGTACAACTTGCCATCCACCGACAGGCCGTCGCGCATGGCGGGCAACAGGTCATTCACGTCATAAGCCGCATCGGGCTTGATCTCGGTCAGCCAGCCTTTTTTGCCCCAGATGGGGGTTTCGTACATACCGATGGTCATCACGTCAAACTGGCCGCCCTTGGTGGCGATGTCGGTGGTGACGCGCTGGCGCAGCACACCTTCTTCGAGCGTGACCCACTTGAGGGTGATGCCGGGGTTGGCGGCTTCAAATTCCTTGGTGTGCTTTTGCATCTCGATCATGTGGCCGTTGTTGACGGTGGCAATGACCAGCTCGGTGGCCGCGTGGGTCATGCCGCAAAGCGACAAAACCAGAGAGGCGGCAAGGGTGAGGCAAACTTTCAGTTTCATGGTGTGGTCTCCGTTGAGAGGGGTGTGATTTGCTCTGTTCAGTGCCTCTCGGGCGCTGACAGGGGCAACGATACTGATCCTGTGATGCGGCTTTGATACTTAAGTCGGACATGTTGATACTCGCTTGCAAAGTTGACCTAGTATTTACACCTAGTCATGGCAAATTTGTATTGCTTTGATGCGGTTGGCACAAATCCTCGGTCAGGATGATTCAAAAATAATAGCTATCAGCGATTTATCTATAAGGGCTGGAGGCCAATTTCTTGTAGATTCTTGCGCGGTATCCCTAGGCAGTGACGGGTGGCAAAAGACCCTTTGCAGCTTGGACACACGTTGTTATTGGCCGCTGGTTCGCTGATTGGCGTTCAAAATAGGGCACCACGCAGCGCGATACCTTCTCCACACCATGAGGCCTCACACGATGGACATTCTGTTGCCCAAGCTTGCCAGCCAGGTCATGCCCTCTGCCACGCTGGACGACAAATACAAGCTGACACAGGGCCGGGCCTTCATGAGCGGCGTGCAGGCGCTGGTGCGCTTGCCACTGGTGCAGCGCCAGCGCGATGCCCTGGCCGGGTTGAACACGGCAGGCTTCATCAGTGGCTACCGTGGCTCGCCGCTGGGCGGCTATGACCAAGCGCTGGTATCCGCGCAAAAACACCTCGACGCGAACCACATCGTGTTCCAGCCCGGCGTGAACGAAGAATTGGCCGCCACCGCCGTCTGGGGCACGCAGCAACTGGACCTGTACCCCAACACCAAAAAGTTTGATGGCGTGTTTGGCATCTGGTACGGCAAGGGTCCCGGCGTAGACCGCAGCTCGGACGTGTTCAAGCACGCCAACAACGCTGGGACCGCGCCCTTGGGCGGCGTGCTGGCGGTGGCGGGTGACGACCATGTCAGCAAAAGCTCGACGGCCGCACACCAGAGCGACCACATCTTCAAGGCCTGCGGGCTGCCGGTGTTTTTTCCGTCAGACGTACAAGGCATTCTGGACATGGGCTTGCACGCCCTTGCCTTGAGCCGTTTTTCGGGTGTGTGGGCAGGCATGAAGACGATTCAGGAGGTGGTGGAGTCGTCCGCCTCGGTGGATGTGGCCATCGACCGGGTGAAGATCGTCCTGCCCGAAGACTTTGACATGCCACCCGGCGGCTTGCACATCCGTTGGCCCGACGCGCCGCTGGATCAGGAAGCCCGGCTGATGAATTTCAAGTGGTACGCCGCGCTGGCCTATGTGCGCGCCAACCGACTCAATCACAACGTGATCGCCACACCGCAGGACCGTTTTGGCATCATCGCCAGCGGCAAGGCGTTCAATGACACGCGGCAGGCTTTGCACGATTTGGGTCTGAGTGACGCCACCTGTCGCCAGCTGGGCATCCGGCTGCACAAGGTCAATGTAGTCTGGCCGCTGGAAGCCAGCATCGCCCACGACTTTGCCAAAGGACTGCAAGAGATTCTGGTGGTCGAGGAAAAGCGCCAGCTGATCGAATACCAGCTCAAGGAAGAGCTGTACCACTGGCGCGAACGGCCCAATGTGGTGGGCAAGTTCGATGTCGATGCGGACGGTGCAGGCGGCGAATGGAGCCACCCCAATCCCGCCAACCATGCCCTGTTGCGCGCCAACGCCGACCTGTCCCCTGGACTGGTCGCCAACGCAATTGCCAAGCGGTTGACCCGGTTGGGTGTGCCGCCCGACGTGCAGCGGTGCATGGACCAGCATCTGGAACAGCTGGACGCCAGAGAACGCGCTTTGCAGACGCTCGCCACCGGCACTGGCGAGCGCACGCCCTGGTTTTGCAGCGGCTGCCCGCACAACACCAGCACCCGCGTGCCCGAGGGCTCGCGCGCACTGGCGGGCATTGGCTGCCATTTCATGACGGTGTGGATGGACCGCTCCACCAGCACCTTCAGCCAGATGGGCGGTGAAGGTGTGGCCTGGGTCGGGCAGCAGCCTTTCACGACGGACACCCATGTGTTCGCCAATCTGGGTGATGGCACCTACTTTCACAGCGGCCTGCTGGCCATTCGCCAGAGCATTGCTGCGGGTGTCAACATCACCTACAAAATTCTGTACAACGATGCCGTGGCCATGACGGGTGGCCAGCGGGTCGGCGAGCGGCCCGAGGGCCACAGCGTGTTGCAGATCATGAACTGTCTGCGCGCTGAAGGCGTGACACGCCTGGTGATCGTGACCGATGATCCCGCCAAGTACCAGGGCGCGGCGCTGGCCGACGGCGTGAAGGTGCATCACCGTGACGAGCTGGATTCGGTCCAGCGTGCTTTCAGGGAGATCGCGGGTACGACCGCCATCATTTACGACCAGATGTGCGCGACAGAGAAGCGGCGCAAGCGCAAACGTGGCAGCCTGCCCGAGCCCAGCGAGCGCCTGGTCATCAACGAACTGGTGTGTGAAGGCTGTGGCGATTGCGGCGAGCAGTCCAACTGCCTGAGCGTGGAGCCGCTGGAAACCGAGTTTGGCCGCAAGCGCGTCATCAACCAGAACAGCTGCAACAAGGACTTTTCGTGTGTCAAAGGTTTTTGCCCGAGTTTTGTCACGGTCAAGGGCGGGCAGCTCAAAAAACCCAAAAAAGACCAAGCCAGCCGCCTGGCCCACTTGCCTGAACCGCCCGAGCCGGTGTTGCCCGACACCACGGGCGCTTGGGGCATCGTGGTGGGCGGTGTTGGCGGTACCGGCGTGATCACCATCGGGCAGTTGCTGGGCATGGCGGCGCATCTGGAGGGCAAGGCGGTGGTCACGCAGGATGCCGGTGGCCTGGCGCAAAAAGGTGGCGCGACCTGGAGCCATATCCAGATCGCCGATACACACGACGCGATTTACACCAGCAAGGTGGATACGGGGCAGGCAGACCTGGTGATCGCCTGTGATGCCATCGTGGCCGCCAGCAAGGCCACGCTAGCCGTGATGCAGCCCGGACGCAGCTATGTGGCGCTCAACACGCACGCCACACCCACCGCAGCCTTTGTGCACAACACCCAGTGGGAGTTTCCCGAGAACGCCTGTGAATCTGCCATCCGCGTTGCAGTAGGCACCGAAGGCCTGGGCTTGCTTGATGCCGAGTGGGTGGCGCGCCAGGCGCTGGGCGATGCCATCTACACCAACCCTTTGTTGCTGGGTTACGCCTGGCAGCAAGGGCGCGTGCCTCTAAGCCGCGCGGCGCTGTTGCGCGCCATGGAACTCAACGGCGTGCAGGTTGTTAACAACCAGGCTGCTTTTGAATGGGGACGGTGCTGTGCGCATGACCTGGCGGCAGTACAGGCCTTGTTCCAGGCGGTGCAGGTCATCAATTTCGTCAAAAAACCGGCGTTATCCGAAATGGTGGCCAAGCGTGTGGCCCACCTCACCGCTTACCAGAGTGCTGCCTATGCGGCACAGTACAGCGCGCTAGTGGCGCAGGCGCAGCGCCTTGACACCACATGGGGCAAAACTTTGTTCAGCGAAGCCGTGGCACGCTATCTGTTCAAGCTGATGGCCTACAAGGACGAATACGAAGTGGCGCGCCTGTACAGCAATGGCAGTTTTACGCAAAAACTGGCTGGGCAGTTTGAGGGTGACTACAGTCTGCAGTTTCATCTGGCACCGCCACTGTGGTCCAAAACCAATGAGCGAGGCGAACTGGTCAAACGGCCATTTGGCCCGGCCACTTTGACGGCCTTCAAATGGCTCGCCAAACTCAAAGGACTACGCGGCACCGCGCTGGATATCTTTGGCCGCACGACCGAGCGCCGCGCTGAGCGTGCCCTGATCACGCAATACCAAACCATGTTGGCTGACTTGCTGCCCGTGCTGTCAGGCGCGGCAGACCAGCCGCATGGCAACGAGATGTACACATTGGCGCTTGAGATGGCCAGCGTGCCCGAGGGGATCAAAGGTTTTGGTCACGTCAAGGCGCGCAATCTGGCAGCGGCGCAGCAGAAGTGGCAGGTGCTGGCGCAGAGGTTTCGGGTGCTGTCGTCCCGTTAAGGCGCAACTGCCATTATCCCGAGGCTGTACGCAGCGTGGGGCTTGGTGCCATTTCATCGGCAATATTTGCAAGGATTTGGCTTGAACTACCACAGCGAAAGTGCGACCATTGGTGCTGACAAAGATCTATTTTCATTTTGGAATTAGAGTTGTTTTTTGAAAGGATCATCATGTCAACCGCTCAACAAGCCGATATCAATGCGCAGGAACAACGCATCGCGGACATCAAAACCATCATTGCCGATGCCGAAGAGGTGTTGACTGCCACAGCAGATCAGGCTGGCGAAAAGGTAGCCAGCCTGCGCGCCCGTGTTCAGACGCGCCTGCAGGACGCCAAAGTGCGTCTGGGACATGCCGAAGCGTTGCTGGTTGCCAAGACCAAGGCCGCCGCCAAAGCCACTGACACTTATGTTCACGAATCTCCCTGGACCGCGGTCGGCATTGCTGCTGGTGTCGGTTTATTGTTGGGTGTGGTCATTGCCCGGCGTTGATGCCGCCACGTCAGCGTGGGGTTCCCCTGACCTGATGCGCCATGGCTGACGAATCCACAAACGCTTCACCGGGGGTGATGGCAGCGCTCAAAAGCATTTCTGGTGGCGTGCTGGATCTGTTGCAGACACGCCTGGACCTGCTGGTCAATGAAATCCAGATCCAGAAATGCCATTTGGCCACGCAGCTCAAGCTGACACTGGCTTTGCTGGTGAGTTTTGTGCTCATGATTCTGGTACTGATCGGATTGGCACTGGTGGTCTGGTGGGATCAGCGGCTCTTGGTATTGGGGGTGTTTTTGCTCGTCTTCTTTGTCCTGTGCCTGTTTTTCTTCATGCTCTTGCGCCGTGGCGCCGTGCAGCAGGCACCTGTTTTGACTCTGAGTCTGACTGAGTTGCAGGAGGATTTGCATCAACTCAGGAAGGCCGCCGGACATGAATCCACGACTCGTTGACTTGTATCGCGAGCAAGGGCGTTTGCTGGAGAGGATTGCCTCCCAGCGTCAAGGCGTGGCAGAGCAATGGCGACCGGTCCAGCGCGCCGTGCGTGGGGTTGATGCGGTGTCGCAATGGCTGCACGAGGCTGCAACTTACCTGCGCAGTCATCCTCTGGTGGTAGCCACAGCCGTCACCGCGTTGGTGATCTTCAAACCTCGGCGCGCCTGGTTGTGGGGCAGTCGGGGCTTTTTGGTCTGGCGCCGCTGGCGCAGGCTGCAGCGCTGGGTGTCCCTGTATGGCTTGAGGCTCTGATGGGGTTGGAAAAATCACCACCGGGCAACCCCCATACAATCCCCGTTGAACTTTTTGCCAGCTTAATCGTGTAGCTTGTTCTGATATCTGGTCTGTTTTTCTTTTGAATTCTGGAGTCTTTTGTGTTTATTTCCTCTGCATTTGCGCAAGCCGCCCCCGCCGCTGCCGGTGACGTGCAATCGTCGCTGATGGGCATGCTGCCCCTGGTCCTGATGTTTGTGGTGCTGTATTTCGTGATGATTCGCCCCCAAATGAAAAAGGCCAAAGATCACAAGAACATGGTCGAAGCTCTGGCCAAGGGTGACGAGGTTGTCACAGCAGGCGGTTTGCTGGGCAAGGTCACCAAGATGACTGAGGGCTTTCTCAGCATCGAAATAGCCACCGGGGTAGAGGTGCAACTGCAGCGCAGCTCCGTGGTGCAGGTTCTGCCCAAGGGCACTATCAAGTAATCCGTCACAAAGCTGGCGTTGGCCAGCATTTTGTTATCTGAAGGGCGGTTATGAATCGTTACCCGGTCTGGAAATACGTGATCATCGTGATCGCGCTGGTGGTGGGCGGCCTGTATGCGCTGCCCAATTTTTTTGGTGAAGCGCCTGCCGTGCAGGTGTCCTCGGCGAAATCTATGTTCAAGGTGGATGCCAGCACCTTGGCCCAGGTCGAGGCGGCGTTGAAGTCCGCGTCGATCGAGGTGGATCAGGCTGTCCTGGAAGGTGCCTCCATCAAGGTGCGGCTGAACACCACGGATGCGCAACTCAAGGCCAAGGACGTGATCCAGAAAACCCTGGTGCCTGATCCCTCTGACCCCGGCTACGTGGTGGCGCTGAATCTGGTGTCGCGATCGCCCGCCTGGCTGTCGGCACTGCATGCCTCGCCCATGTATCTGGGGCTGGACTTGCGCGGTGGCGTGCACTTCATGTTGCAAGTGGACATGCAGGCCGCACTGACCAAGCGGGCCGAGTCGCTGGCAGGTGATCTGCGCACCATCTTGCGAGAGAAGAATATCCGACACAGCGGCATCAATCGCGTGGGGCAGACGATTGAGGTCAAGTTTCGTGACGCTGCCACGCTGGCTGCCGCGCAGGCGGTGTTCCAGGATCAGTTCACTGATTTACAGACCACTGAGTCCACGGACGGCGCGGATCTCAAATTGACCGCCGCCATCAAGCCTGAGGCAGCGTTGCGCATTCAGAATCAGGCGCTCAAGCAAAACATCACCACCCTGCACAACCGGATCAACGAGCTGGGGGTGGCAGAGCCGGTCATCCAGCAGCAGGGACTGGACCGTATCGTCGTCGAATTGCCGGGCGTTCAGGACACTGCCAAGGCCAAGGACATTCTGGGTCGCACCGCCACACTGGAAGTGCGCATGGTTGATGAAAGCGCCGAAGCGCGCGCGGCTGAAAGTGGCACCGGCATGGTGCCCTTTGGCTCGGAGCGTTATCTGGAGCGTAACGGCCAGCCGGTCATCGTCAAAAAGCAGGTCATCCTGACCGGCGAAAACCTGACGGACGCCCAGCCCGGCTTTGACAGCCAGACACAGGAACCCACCGTCAACCTGAACCTGGATGCCAAGGGCACACGCATTTTCCGCGATGTGACGCGTGACAACGTGGGCAAACGCATGGCCATCCTGCTGTTTGAAAAGGGCAAGGGTGAGGTGGTGACCGCACCGGTGATTCGTACGGAAATTGGCGGTGGTCGGGTGCAGATTTCGGGTCGCATGACCACGATGGAAGCCAATGACACAGCCTTGCTGTTGCGCTCCGGTTCGCTGGCTGCGCCCATGGAAATCATTGAAGAAACCACCATCGGACCGAGTCTGGGTGCCGAAAACATTGCCAAAGGCTTTGACAGTGTGACCTGGGGTTTTGTCGCAGTCACGATTTTCATGTGCATTTACTACATGTTGTTTGGCGTGTTCTCAAGCATTGCGCTGGCTTTCAATCTGTTGCTGCTGGTCGCCGTTTTGTCGATGCTGCAGGCCACGCTGACTTTGCCGGGCATGGCAGCCATGGCCCTGGTGCTGGGCATGGCCATTGATGCCAATGTGCTGATCAACGAGCGCATCCGTGAAGAATTGCGCAATGGGGCCTCGCCGCAGGCGGCCATTCACACCGGCTATGACCGCGCCTGGGGGACAATTTTTGACTCCAACATCACCACCTTGATTGCCGGTTTGTCTTTGCTGGCGTTCGGTTCGGGACCGGTGCGAGGCTTTGCAGTGGTGCATTGTTTGGGTATCATGACCAGCATGTTTTCCGGGGTGTTTTTCTCGCGTGGTGTGGTGAATTTCTGGTACGGGCGCAAGAACCGGCTCAAGACGGTGTCTATCGGTACCATCTGGCGGCCTGAATCTGGCACTGCCGTCAAGGCTGAATAAGGGAAAAAGATGGAATTTTTTAGAATCAAGCGAGATATTCCCTTCATGCGCCATGCCTTGGCGTTCAATGCGGTATCGCTGGTCACCTTTTTGGCGGCAGTCTTTTTCCTGTTTTCACGCGGTTTGCATCTGTCGGTGGAGTTCACCGGCGGTACGGTGATGGAAGTGACCTACTCGCAGCCAACCGACGTCGGTGTGGTGCGTGATGCCGTTGCCAAGCTGGGATTCGTCGACGTGCAGGTGCAAAACTTTGGTACGGCACGTGATATTTTGATCCGGCTACCCGCGCAGAAAGGCGTGAGCTCGGCGCAGCAAAGCAATCAGGTGATGTCAGCTCTCAAGACGCTGGATGCCAGTGCCACGATGCGGCGCACTGAATTTGTCGGCCCGCAGGTGGGCGATGAACTGGCCTCTGACGGGCTCAAGGCGCTGGCCTGTGTGGTGGTAGGCATCATGATCTATTTGGCAGTACGGTTTGAGTGGAAGTTTGCCGTAGCGGCCATCATTGCCAATTTGCATGATGTGATCATCATTCTGGGCTTTTTTGCATTTTTCCAATGGGAATTCTCACTGCCGGTGCTCGCTGCCGTGCTGGCGGTGCTGGGCTACTCAGTCAATGAGTCGGTGGTGATTTTTGACCGGATTCGTGAGAACTTCCGGCGCTACCGCAAGATGACCACGGTGGAAATCATCAACAACGCCATCACATCCACCATCAGCCGCACCATCATCACGCACGGCTCCACGCAGATGATGGTGCTATCCATGCTGCTGTTTGGCGGGGCCACCCTGCACTACTTCGCATTGGCGCTGACCATCGGTATCCTGTTTGGCATTTATTCCTCGGTCTTTGTGGCGGCCGCGATTGCCATGTGGCTGGGCATTCAGCGTGAAGACCTCGTCAAGGGCCAGGTTTCCAAGAAGGACACGGACCCCAATGATCCCAACGCCGGGGCCATGGTCTAACCTGCTGTCATCGTCATGGCCATCGCCCCGCTGACAAACTCGCAAACGCAGTTGGCCGCGCGGGTACGCCAGCGCCTGGTGTCCCAAGTGGCGGCGTCACTGAATGTCCTGATGGACAGGGTGCAGGAGCGCTTGACCCAAATGATGGACGAGCCCGCACCCTCTCGCGAGATGCAGTTGCGCCGGGATGCCTGGATGGCTTACCAGCGCCTGAAAACACGCTGGCAAGACGGCACCATCAAAGCCTGGCAAACGGCATTGCTTCCTGACAAAAAGGTGCTGGCGACCTCAAGCCGTGGTGGACTTTCGGTGGAGTTCGAACTGCTGGGTACCGAAGTGGTCGAAAACAAGATCATCGCCTCGCGCATGGCCTTGAATCTGATGGAAAAAGGTGCCGAGCCGGTCAACGACCTGCGCAAGCGGCTCAAGTTTCTCAACAACAACCAGACTTTGAGCGCGCGCGACATTGTCCATCCAGAGGTGCTGATTCTCTTTCTGTTGGAGCATTGGGAGGCCGCTGGTCTGTCGCGAGATGCGTGGCAACTCGTCGCGCCAGTGGTGCAGAAGCACCTCAACGACCATCTGGAAAAAGCCTACATCGCCTGCAATGACGAGTTGATCAAACTCGGTGTGATGCCGGTCATTGAGTTCGGCGCAGCCACCAGCGCATCGACTTTTGAAGACATCAATCAGCCCTATCCACAAGAACCGCAGCCTCAGGTGCCGGACGCACCACCGCAGCGCCGGGCGTCTGATGCGGTTGCCGGACGGCAGCAGAGAATGCCTGCTGGTCGTGGTGGTGTGCGTATCGGGTCACCGGTCGGACGGGCGGCCGGCATTTACGGCCGTGCGCAAGGTTTGATGGAGCAGGTGGGCCGTTTGCTCAGTGGTGCCTTTCTGGAGGGTGCTCCGCCGCCAGCCGGATCGGGTGGCGGCTATGCGCCCGGTAGCGCAGCAGGCAGCCCTGCAGGTTTTTTTTCACCTGGAGGTGGTAGCTTCATGCCTGCTGGCGGCGGGGTCGGTCCAGGGGGCGTGATGACAGGCGAGGCAGGCTACGTCGGCTCGGGCTATGCAGGTGGTGCCTACCCGGGTCAGATGATGGTGGGTGGTCCGGGGTCTGCCTCGGTTGCGGGTGGCAATGGCTCGCGTGTCGCGTATGCAGGCCCGTCTATGCCGCTGATGATGGCCATCGCACAGCAACCCCGTCTGCCAGACGCACAGTTTGTCACCTCGGAAGGTGGTGGGCAGATCGTCTATCCGGTAGCGGTAGCCCAGATGGCCACCGAGTTGCGCCAGCAATCCACCGAGCTCAAAGGCAAGGCTGAAAACGACAATGAAAAAGCCATCATTGAACTGGTGGCCCTGATGTTCCAGTCCATCCTGCAAGAAGACCGCATTCCTCCCGGTGCGCGCGTCTGGTTTGCGCGCCTACAGATGCCGGTGTTGCGGATCGCACTGGCTGACCCGGACTTTTTCAACAAGCTGGACCACCCGGCGCGCCAATTGATTGACCACATGGGCTCCTGCGTGCTGGGTTTTGATTCCAGCGGCATCAGCGCCGAGGATCTTGTCACCGAGATCAAACGCGTCGTTCAGGTGGTGGAGCAGTACCCCGAGACCGGTGACCGCGTTTACAAGCGGGTGTATGAAGAGTTCCAACAGTTCCTGAAAAAACACCTGGCCAAAAAACCTTCGGCGCAGAAGGTGCTGGGCGTGGCCGAGCAGCTGGAGCAAAAGGAAACCCTGGCCATCCAGTACACCATCGACTTGCGTGACCAGCTCAAGGACATGCCGGTGCGCGACGAGATCCGCTCGTTCCTGTTCAAGGTGTGGGCTGAGGTGCTGGCGGTATCGACCGTGCGCCAGGGCAAGCAGCACGAGGAAACGCTGCGGCTCAAAAAAACCGCCACCGACCTCATCTGGGCGGCCAGCGCCAAGCCCAACCGGGCGGATCGCACCAAGGTCATCAACGGGCTGTCGGGCTTGTTGCAAAGCCTGCGAGATGGCATGAACCTGCTGGGCACCGGGCGCTCCGCGCAGGAAGCGCACATCAAGGTCATCAGTGACACCCTGGCTGATGCGTTCATGGCCAAGACCGAGGCGATTGCTGACGAACAGATCCAGGCGATGGCGCAGCGGCTGGCCGAACTTGACGATTACATCAGCGACGACGGCGGCGAAGAATTGCCGCTGGACAACGAGAATGTTGAGGAACTGCTGGGCTTTGAAACCTCGGATCTCGATGTCATCAACCAAGGCGGCGGCAAAGCCAGCGCGGTGATGATGGAATGGGCTCGGGATCTGGCGCTAGGCTCCTGGTTTGCTTTGGACTACAAGTCCAACACGGCGCAAGTGCAGTTCGTCTGGCGCAGCCCGCTGGGGCATTTACACCTGTTTGCCAACAACGTCGGACACAGTTACCTGTTCCAGAAGGCGCGCTTGGCGGCCTACCTGCAAGTCGGGTTGCTGGAGCCGCAGGAAGACGAACCCTTGACCGCCCGTGCCACCCGCTCGGCCCTGGACGAAATCCAGGCCAATCCGGCGCGGCTGCTCAACTGATGTGTCAGTGGGCCAGACGGCCTGTCTGGTGATCGCACAGCTCGTCCAGCACCAAGGCATCGGGCTCGCGCGCCAGACCCCAAAAAACCAGCAGCACAATCAGCTTCAGGTCACTCAGATGCAGAGGCTTGCAGGGAGTGGCCATGGCGCGCTCCAGCACCAACTCGAGTTCCTCTCCGGTCAGGGCACCGATCGTTGCCAGAAAAACGAGAAAACCCCAACCCTCCTTGCCGAGCCGCGCCTGCTCTGATTGAATGAGTACACGCATCTCAACAGCAAACGGTTCGGGTGGATTTGAGGCTGACGGGTGGGTTGACATCTGATGTGCCGCGCTTTTCAGGTCTTCCAGCCAAAGCAAGGCGACTTCGACCTCGCGCGGGGAAAAACCCAGGGTGTTCAAGGTGCGATGCAAGACCGGAAGTTCAGGGCATGCATGGCTGTCGGAGTAGTTGTCGTAAACAAACGCGAGGACTTCAAACATGGCCTCAATATACCGCCGGACCATCGACCTAAACCGTGAAACTGGCCGGGGAATCAGACTTCAGGGCGTTGGCGCTGAAACAAGCCGCCGGGCAACCGCGCCACCAGGCCATCGAGCTCCAGCCCCATCAGTTGGGCTTGCAAATCGGCTGTCTCCAGTCCGGTGCGGGCTTGCAGCGCCTCGAAACTGACTGGATCGAACCCCAAGGCGTTAACCAGTTGGGTATCCTGATAAAAAATGCCCTCAGCCCTTTCAGGGTCAGTGCTGGCAGCTTCAATATCAGGAGCATGTGGCAGCCTGCCCGGCCAGGACAATTCTTCCAGCACATCCTGCGCGGACTCCACCAGCTTGGCACCCTGCTTGATCAGCGCGTGGCAGCCGCGCGACTGGGCGGCGTGGATCGATCCCGGGATGGCAAACACCTCACGGCCCTGCTCCGCCGTGAGCCGCGCGGTGATCAGCGAGCCGGATTTCAGCGCGGCCTCCACCACCAGCGTGCCCTGCGCCAAAGCGGCAATCAGCCGGTTGCGTTTCGGAAAATTGGCATTCAACGGTGGTGTGCCCAGTGGGTATTCACTCACCAGCAGGCCATTCAGCGCGATGCGGTGCGCCAGATCGTGGTGCGCCTTGGGATAGACCCGGTCCAGCCCGGTGCCCACCACCGCCACCGTGACGGCCTGATGGCTGGCGCTGATACTTTCAAGCGCGCCTTCATGGGCTGCCCCATCAATGCCCAATGCCATGCCGCTGACCACCGTCAGCCCGGCCTGCGCAAAGGACTTGGCAAACCGCCTGGCATTGGCCGCGCCTTGCGGCGTCGGGTTGCGGCTGCCCACCATGGCGAGGCTGGATGTGGTATCGATCACAGGCCACGAAGCTATTGAATCAGTAGCTGCCAGCACGCCATCAGCGGGGGCTAGAGCATTTTTTTGTTGATAACTGGCGTTGCCCATCAGGTACAGCATCAGCGGCGGGTCGTCCAGATTCAGCAGCGCCTGCGGGTAGCGCGGATCGCCCAGGGTGGCTACCTGGCGGCGTATGCCCTGGGCGGTGTCTTGCTGTAGCCAGGCCCAGGTGACATCGGTCAGGGCAGCAAGCTCTTCGGGTTCGGTGCCCAGCGCCTGCGCCTGAAGCGCACTGACGACCTGCTTCAAGGCCTTCGCTGGTTGCTCAAAAATCGACTGTGGCAGGCCAAAGGCCGCCAGCAGTTTGCGGGCGCTGATGTTGCCAATGCCGGGGGTCAGCGTCAGGCGCAACCAGGCCGCAATTTCGTCGCGTTCCACGAGGTGCGGGAGTTGTCTGGCAGAGAGTCGCGGCGTTGGAGTCGCGCCTTTAGCGCGGGTTAACCAGCCGGTCGCCCACTCTGACCCCACTGACAATGTCCAGCACCAGCCCGTAGGACAGCTTGTCAAAGGTGCGAAACACCATCAGCAAGCCGTTGCGTTCATCAGGCAACTTGATGTCGGCCCGGTTCTCATCGGTTTCATCCACCAGGCGTGCACCGGTCTGCAAAATGGCCAGCACATCGCCATTTTCCAGACCATCACGGGAGCCCCGGTTGATGATCACGACCTGGTTTTGTGCCGCGTTGACCACCGCACTGCCATAGATCGACACGATACGCGCATCAACCGGCTCCTGAGGCGCATGGGGCACGTAACTTTGCAGCTGACGCGGTGGCTCGGGCAACAGGCGGTCGCCCACGCGCATCTCCTCCTTGACCTCCACGATGTCAATGGTGGCCGGCACAATGTCCACCTGCGTGCCGCCGTCCTTGCCGATGGACTCCTGGGTACCTTCACTGTGCGTCAACAG
Source organism: uncultured beta proteobacterium (assembly GCA_903905735.1). Classification (GTDB taxonomy): domain Bacteria; phylum Pseudomonadota; class Gammaproteobacteria; order Burkholderiales; family Burkholderiaceae_C; genus Rhodoferax. Next base: position 22,484 of record CAIVHU010000259.1, on the reverse strand, counting down.
CGCCTTGCCCAGGTAATCCGCCTCGTACCCCAACAATTCACCGGTGACCGGGTCTTTCAGAGGTGTGGCGTTGCGGAACACGCGAAAAGCTTTTTCTTTCTTGTGCGGATCGTCGATCAGTTCATTGGAAGAGCTGCTGCGCGCATAAGCCCGGTCACCCCGCGTCAGAAACACCCGGCCATCCTGTGCCGCCACAATGCGCGGCGCACTGCTCATGGTCTGGTCATCAACAATGATGCCGTCTGACAGAAAAGGCTCGATCAGCTGGTTTTGCAGCGTGGGCAGGGCACCGTCCGCCAAGTCGTCAACCCGGATGCGCGGTGACAGCTTCACGGTGGGAATGCCATCGCCGTGAAGCGTCAGGCGGGCGCGGCCACTGGAGGTGTCCAGGTACAGCGTTTGCCCCGGGTAGATCAGGTGCGGGTTCTTGATCTCGGCCAGGTTCATGCCCCAGAGCTCAGGCCAGCGCCAGGGCGATTTGAGGAACATGCCCGAAATCGCCCACAGCGTGTCACCCTTCTTGACGGTGTAGTGATCAGGCGCGTCGGCCCGAAGCTCGCTCAAAGCCACGCCGCTTTGCGCCACCTGATTGGCGGTGGCGCGCTGCTGGGCCGTGATGGGATATTTCTGCGCATAGGCAGCACCGCTGGCTAGCAGACCCCAAGCCAGCATGGCGCAGGCTACCGGGGTGAGCGCTGCTTGTAGAGAAAATTTTGACATGGTGTTTCGTACCCTGTTGTATCGCGTGAGATTTTGCGCCCAAGCCCTTGATTGGACAACGATTCTCGCCCTGGGATTGTGCGACAAGCCAAAAAAATAGCGAAAATAACGACATATCAGGACACTCACTATGGCACTACTCACAATTATTTGCTATCCCGACATCCGCCTGCACACCGTGGCCAAACCCGTCGCTGCGGTGGATGAACGCATCGACACCCTCGTGGCCGACATGCTGGAAACCATGTACGAGGCCAACGGCGTGGGCCTGGCGGCCACCCAGGTCGATGTGCATGAACGTCTGATCGTGATGGATATCTCTGAGGGTCGCGACGACCCACTGGTGCTGATCAACCCGAAGATGCTCTGGAACAGTTCTGAAACACACCTCAATGAAGAAGGCTGCCTGTCGGTGCCCGGCATTTACGACAGCGTGCAGCGCCATGATGCGATCAAGATCGAAGCGCTGGACCGCTCGGGCAACTCGCGCCTGATCGAAGCCGAGGGCCTGCTGTCCGTGTGCATCCAGCATGAAATGGATCACCTGCTGGGCAAGGTGTTTGTGGAATACCTCTCGCCCCTCAAACGCAACCGCATCAAGACCAAATTGCAGAAAGCGCAGCGCGAAGGCCGCGTTGCCAAGCTGGTTTGAAACTGGTTTTTGCGGGCACGCCCGAATTTGCCGCCGTTGCGCTGACCAAACTGCTGGCCGCCGGGCACGAGGTGGTGCTGGTTCTGACCCAGCCGGATCGGCCCGCCGGGCGCGGCCTTAAATTACAGGCCTCACCCGTCAAACAACTGGCGCTGCAACACGGCATTCCCGTCGCGCAACCACGCAGCCTGCGGCTGGATGGCAAATACCCTGACGACGCGCGCGCTGGGCAAGCCGCCTTGCAAGCGGCGCAGGCCGATGCCATGGTGGTAGCGGCCTACGGCCTGATCCTGCCGCAGTGGGTGCTGGATGGACCGAGCCGAAGGTGTTTCAATATTCACGGGTCTTTGCTGCCGCGCTGGCGCGGTGCGGCACCCATCCACCGGGCCATTGAGGCTGGCGACGCGCAAACCGGTATCACCATCATGCAGATGGATGCTGGGCTGGACACCGGCGACATGTTGCTGGCGCAGGCGCTACCAATTCTGGAGTCTGACACCACCGCCAGCCTGCACGACAAGCTGGCCGAACTGGGTGGCGCGCTCATGGTGCAAGCTTTGGCACAGCTGCAAGAAGGGTCGCTCAAGCCCGTGCCGCAACCCCTTGAAGGTGTCACCTACGCCGCCAAGGTCGATAAAGCCGAAGCGGTGATCGACTGGTCGCAGCCCGCCGCCACTATCTGCCAGCGCGTGCGCGCGTTCAACCCGTTTCCGGGCGCCAGCACCGTACTCAACAGCGAGCCACTCAAAGTCTGGGCCGCCCACCTGCAGCCCGGTGACGTGCCTGCCGGGCCGGTTTATGGACAAATAGTGGCTGTAGCCCAGACAGGTATTGCGGTAGCAGCTATGAATTCAGTAGTTGTCTTGACCGAACTCCAGCGTCCTGGCGGCAAGCGTCTTGCGGCGGCGGACTTCCTGCGTGGCTTTGCGCTGCAGCCTGGCATGCGGCTGGGCTGAGACACTGTGTTTTTCAGGCGTTCCACGTTCAAGCACGCCGAGTTTCGGGCCGGAGCAGTGGACGCGCTGGGCGCTGCGCCTGGTCTGGCCGCCTGGGGACTGATGACTGGCGTGGCCATGATGAACTCGGGCATGAGTACCTTTGAGGCGCTGTTGATGGGCGTAACCGTCTTTGCTGGAAGCTCTCAGTTGGCGGCGATTCCGCTGATCGCCTCCGGTGCACCCATGTGGGTGGTGCTGGCCACTGGGTTTTGCGTCAACCTGCGCTTTGTGGTGTTCAGCGCGCACCTGCGGCCCTATGTGATGCACCTGCCCTTGGGCGAGCGTCTGCTCACCGGCTATCTGATCACCGATTTGAGCTACGTCCAATTTACCGGCCGCTACCCCCGCCCAGGGGCCGATCACGGGCAGCGACATGCGCAACAGGCCTATCTGGCCGGCAACTGCGCGGTCACCTGGGTGTCGTGGGTGGGCTGCAGTGTGCTGGGTGTCTTGCTGGCCGGGTTGATTCCTGTCGCCTGGGGCCTGGGTTTCGCGGGCATCCTGGCGCTGCTGGGGATATTGTTCTCTCTGGCATCAAGCCCGCTACGCTGGGTCAGCGCCGGAGTGGCTGGCGCCGCTGCAGTGGCGGCGTTTGCGCTGCCTTACAAGCTCAACATCCTGCTGGCCATTGCCGCCGCCGTGGCCATGAGCCTGCTGCTGGAGACCGCGCGCGGTGTCAGCGCGGGCGATCCGGAAGCCGGACCATGAGCGCTGGAACCGATCTCTGGACGGTGGCGGTGATCCTGGGCCTGACGGTGGTCACGGTGCTGACACGCACGCTTTTTTTCATCTCCAGCAAACCCTGGCAGTTGCCGCACTGGGCGCAGCGCGGCCTGCAATACGCGCCCATCGCGGCGCTGGCGGCGGTGATCGTGCCGGAACTGCTGATGACGCAAGGCCAGTTCATCCACAGTTGGCGCGATGCACGGCTGTTTGCGGCCTTGGCGGGTGTGGTCTGGTTTTTTGGACACAAACATCAGCGCCAGGCAGTGCTGGGCACCATCGTGGCGGGCATGGTGGTTTATCTGCCGCTGCATCTGGGCTGGGGTTGGTAAAAACCTGACTTGGCGGCGCAAGAACGCCGCTCTAGAATGGCAGTTGCCCTGTCCATCTTCTTGTTGGCGCGGTCATGGCCACAATGGTTCGTGGTATCCGGAAGTAAAAGGGTTTGAGTCATGAACAGTCAACTTGGCAGCACACCTTCCGCGGCGCGCCTGGATGTTGCGCGCGGCGTGGGCATGATGGGTTCAGAGACCGCGTTGCGCAAAATTCTCGTTACCGTGGTGATCAGCATGGCCGCAGACCTGCCCACCATTGACACGGCACTGCAAACCGGTGATGTAGCCACCGCCAACCGGCTGCTGCATGCCATCAAAGGCTACATGCCCATCTTCGGCAGCAACGCCCTGATTGAGCAGGTGGCGGCGGTTGAAAAGCTCAGCAAAACCGAGCCTGCCGCCGTGGTGCAGGTGACCTATCAGCAGCTCGGGCCTGAACTGCATGGTTTGTTGGCAGAAATCGAACTTTTTTTGAATTCGGGTCAATAACCGGCCTTTTTGGCCTCTTTCGCCTGTATGCATACTGCTAGTATTAATTCGAAGCATGTACGCCAACAACTCCGCCGTGCATTGACCTGAACTGCTTGTCCCCACTTACTTAGAAGTCAAAAAAATGAAAGTAACCCTTGCCCGCATTCTGGTTGTTGATGACGATGAGGTCATGAGAACCTTTGTGGTGAACAGCTTGCGTCGTATCGGCATTCAGGCCATTGAAGTGGCAGCGGATGGTGCGAGTGCCTTGCGCACCATGGTCAGTTTCAAACCGGACCTGGTGCTCACCGACATTCACATGCAGCCCATGGACGGCCTTGAATTTGTGCAGCATTTGCGCCAGCACAGCAACCCGATGATCAAGAACATGAAAGTGATTTTCATGAGCGCCGATGCCAGTACCGAGACACTGGAGCAGGCTTTGCCTCTGGGCACGTTTGGCTACATCGTCAAGCCGCCGCGACCTGAAACCCTCCAGACGAAACTGGAACAAGCCCTGAAGTAAAGCCGCACTGCCCTTGCCGTCCAGGAAGACTCCGCCATGAACCTGCTTTCGCCCGCCATCGCCTTGCTGCGACCACTCTCAGGCCGAACGCGCTTTTGGGTGCTGCCAATCCCGATGATTTTGGTGCTGCTGGCGATCGTGGTCATGGCAGGCATGGGATCGGTCGCGCGCGAGGATGAGGGTGCCGTCTTCAGCCTGCTGGGCTTGACTGGTTTGGCCGTCTGGCTGTACTTCCAGTTGGCCTACTTCAGCATCACGCGCGTTGAGCGTGAACGCCTGGACCAGGCCATGACCGACGTATCGCAGGGCAACCTCGCCCAACGGCTCTCTGGTGGCGTACTGACGCTGGGCAATTTTGGACGGCATCTCGAATTGATGATCACCAACATGTCCAGCATGGTGGCCAATATCCGCACGGCGGCCGTGCTGCTCGGTGACACCGGCAAAAAGCTCGTTGACGACACCCGGGCGCTGGCTGACCGGGCCGAAGCGCAGGGGGAACACTTGCAGCAAACCTCCCTGCACGTCAAACACGTGAGTGAAACCGTGGCGCGCAACGCCCAGGCCGCGCAAGAGGTCAGCATGATGACATCGAGCCTGCACAAGGAGGCAGACAACGCCGGCAAGATGATGACCGAGGCCATGCAAAGCATGGGCCCGCTGGAAGTTACTTCAAAACGCATGTCGGAAATCATCGGTGTGATCGACGGCATCGCCTTCCAGACCAATTTGCTGGCGCTGAATGCGGCGGTGGAGGCAGCCCGTGCCGGCGAGCAGGGTCGGGGGTTTGCGGTGGTGGCCGCCGAGGTGCGCAACCTGGCCAAGCGCAGCCAGGGTGCCGCCGCCGAAATCCGTGGCCTGATTGCCGAGTCGTCCAGCCGCGTGGGCGACACGGTCAAAGGCATCAAACAGATCAACGACACCATGGAGAGCCTGATCTCCGGTATTGGCGAAATCGCCCTGAACGTCAACGTCATGGCCGAAGGTAGCGCCTCACAAAGCGCCGCACTCGAAGAAGTGGTGCATGCGGTGGGCGACCTGGACGTACTGACCCATGAAAACGCGGCGCTGGTGAGTCGCGCGGCAGACAACTCTGACCGCTTGATCAACCAGGCCTCGACACTGGAAATCTCGGTGGGCGACATCCGCTTGCGCCAGGGCACGGCCGACCAGGCTCGCCAGTTGGTGTTTGATGCCATGGTGCACCTGCGCAGTGTGGGTTACGAACAGGCCGTGCGCGATTTTCATGACCGCAGCCAGCCGTTCATTGACCGCGACATGTACATCTTCATTTTTGACCGCCGTGGCATCTACCAGGTTCACGGTGCCTTACCCGAGAAAGACAACACCGACTTGCGCATCATCCCAGGCCTGGATGCCGACAAGCTGGTGGCCGACGCGTGGGACGTATGTGACCGGGATCAGGGCGGATGGGTCAACTATGTGATCACCAACCCCGTCACCCGCGAGACCCAGGCCAAAACCTCCTATGTGGTCCCGCTGGACGACCAGCGCCTGCTGGGCTGTGGCTGCTACCTCAACTCCCAATGGCTGAACGCATGACAGTCTCCTCAAAAACAGAGTCGCCCCCTGAGACCATGTCGGCCCAGGCTCTGGTGGCACTCAGCGCCCAGATCCTTCCCGTGTGGGCACGCCAGTTGGCCAGCTCCCGCAGCCAGTCCGAGGTTGCGGTGGCCGAGATGCTGTCGGCCTTTGCCGAGATCGGCCCACATCTGGACATGGCCTCGCGCCAGTCGCGCCAGATCACCGAAGCACTGGCCCAGGGCAATGGCGGCATCACCCAACTTGCCAGCGCCTGTGACACCGTCCTGCAACCTGTGTTGGCCAGCTGCACGCCGCAGGCGGCCCAGGCCATCGGGCAGGTCATGTCCATGATCCACGCTTGTGTCGATGCCCTGGAAGACATCGCCAAGCCTTTTGAGCGCGAAACACAGCTGGTCAGCCAGCAGGTCGAGCGCATGTACAAGGGCTTCCAGTACCAGGACCGCATCAGCCAGATGATGGCGGCGCTGCATGAAGACATTGAGCGCCTGCAACTTGCTCTGGCACAGCCCAGCACCGCCGTCAGCGCACCCGAGTGGCTGGCGCGCCTCGAATCCACCTACGTGATGAACGAGCAGCGTCAGCACCACACCGGCGACAGCGCAGACCCGAATGCCGCCGACGAGGAAACAACTTTTTTTTGACAAGGTGAATCAGCATGGCACAAACAATTTTGGTGATCGACGACTCTGCCAGCCTGCGCCAGGTGGTGGCTATGGCCCTGCAAGGTGCGGGCTACGAGGTGTTGCAGGCCGGTGACGGTCAGGCAGCGCTGGCCTTGCTGGACGGTCGCAAAATCAACATGGCAGTATGTGATGTGAACATGCCACGCATGAACGGCATCGAGTTCGTCAAGGCCGCCAAGGCACTGCCGAACTACCGCTTTTTGCCGATCCTGATGCTGACCACCGAGAGCCAGGAAGCCAAAAAAGAAGAAGGCAAGGCCGCCGGTGCCCGCGCCTGGATGGTCAAGCCGTTCTCGCCCGCCTCCCTGCTCAACGCGGTATCCAAGCTCTGCCTGCCTTGAGCCGGGCGCCCGCCCCGGGCGCAGCACGCGGTCTTGCCCGCCGTCAGATTTGTTATTGAAACGACACCAGGTACCTGTCATGAGTACACCCTTTGAGCTTCCCGAAGAGATGACCATCTACAGCGCACTCGAAACCCGTGACGCGTTGTTGGGCTGGGTCACTGAGCAGACCGCCAAATCGGCCAAGCTGCTGGAAATATCGGCGGCCAAAGTGAGCGAGATTGACGGCTCTGGCCTGCAACTGCTGGCCTCGCTGGCGCACATGGACCAACCCTGGCAGTTGCTCAACCCCAGCAACGCCTTGCTGGAGGCCTGCAAAACCATGGGCCTGGGTGACTGGCTCGACCAGCAAATTGCCAACGCATAAAGAGGGCCGCCATGAGCCAAGCATCTGACGCCGACCAGGACTTCATCGCCGCCGCCATGCCCGCTTTCATCAGCGAGGCGGGTGAACAGACCGAAGCCATTGAAACCCTGCTGCTGGAACTGGAAGAGCAACCCGACAACCGTGAGCTGCTCGACAACCTGTTTCGCTGCGCCCACACGGTCAAAGGCTCGGCGGGAATTTTTGGCCTGCATAAGGTGGTGGAATTCACCCACCACGTGGAGACACTGCTCGACAAGCTGCGCGAAGGCGAGCTGGCACTGACGCCCGAGATGAGTACGCTGCTGCTGCAGTGCAACGACCAGATCCAGTTTCTGGTCGATACCGCCAGCGACGAGTCCGCCGACACACCGGACCAGAAAGACTTGCGCGCTGATCTAGTCATTCAGTTGCGCGCTTACACCGACGGTGTCAGCACCAGCGCTGCAGCGCACAGCGCACCGCAGGTTGCCGCCCCAGCCGCAGGTGCCCTACCTGCCGCCGCCAAGGGCTTGACGGTCTGGCAGATTTCGGCCCGTTTTGGTGCCGAGACCTTTCGCAACGGCATGGACCCTTTGTCGATCGTCAAATACCTCAAGGGGCTGGGCACCGTGACTGCCATGCAATGCAGCACCGATGCGGTGCCCGCGCTGGTCAACCTCAACCCCGAAACCTGTTACCTGAGTTTTGTCATGGCGCTGGAATCGGCAGCGCCACGTGACGAGATTGAAGGCGCGTTCAGCTTTGTGGCCGACGATTGCGAGCTGGACATCAAAGCCCCCGAAAGCACCGAACAAAAGCTGGTGCGCGCCATTGAAGACATGCCCACCACACCGCGCCTGGGCGATATGCTGGTGTCGGTGGGTGCGGTGAGCCAGAGCAAGCTCATCGAAGTGCTCTCGAATCAAGAGCTGTCAGCCCAGACCGATAAAGGGTTTAAGGCCAAATTGGGCAATCTTCTGGAAACCAAAGCCGGCGTTGCCCCCGAGGTGGTCGAAGCCGCCCTCACCAAGCAGCAAAAAACCCGCGAGTCCAGCGGCGGTGAAGAAAACCGCTACATCCGCGTGCAGGCGGATCGGCTTGACGAGGTCATCAACCTGCTCGGCGAACTGGTGATTGCCGGTGCCGGTGCCAATTTGCTGGCGCGCGAAACCCGCAACGTGGCGCTCATCGAGGCCAACCTGCACATGAACAGCCTGATCGAGGAGATCCGCAACGGCACCCTGGGCCTGCGCATGGTGCCAGTGGGTGAGACCTTTAGCCGATTCCGCCGGGTGGTGCGCGACACCGCCAGCAGCCTGGGCAAAGAGGTGAACTTCGAGATTGTGGGTGGCGATGCCGAACTCGACAAATCGATGGTCGAAAAGATCGCCGATCCGCTGATGCACCTGGTGCGCAACTCGCTCGACCACGGTCTGGAGCCGCCACAAGAGCGCATCGCTGCAGGCAAAGCGCCCGCAGGCAAGCTGGTGCTCAGCGCCAAGCACGAAACTGGCGCCATCCTGATCCGCATCGAGGACGATGGCCGTGGCATCAACCGCGAGCGCGTGCTCCAACGCGCCTGGAACCGTGGCCTGATCGAGCAAGGCGTGGTGCCGTCTGACGATGTCATCAACATGATGATCTTCGAGCCGGGTTTTTCCACCGCCGAGCAGGTCACCAACCTGTCGGGCCGGGGTGTGGGCATGGACGTGGTGCGGCGAAACATCGAGGCGCTGCGTGGCACGCTCAAGCTCAACAGCCATCCTGGCAAGGGCCTTCAAGTAGACATCCGACTGCCGCTCACCCTGGCCATCATCGACGGCTTTCTGGTGGGCGTGGGCAAGGCCAAATTTGTGCTGCCGCTGGGCTCGGTGGTTGAAGTCATCGAAGCCGGTGGCCAAAACGTGCGGATGGATGCCAGTGGCCGCCACTGCGTGGAGCTGCGCGGCAACGTGCTGCCGGTGGTGCGCCTGCGCACGCTCTACAGCGTGGAATCGACCCTGCCCGAGCGCACCAGCGTGGTGGTGGTGAATTCGCCGTGCGGCAAATACGGGATCGAGGTCGAGGTGCTGCTGGGCCAGCAGCAAACCGTGATCAAACCGCTGGGCCGCTTGTTTAAGACGCTGCGCGGCATCTCGGGCTCCAGCATTCTGGGTAGTGGTGAAGTGGCGCTGATTCTGGACGGCGCGTCGCTCGGTGAGCTGGTCACCGCTGATCCGCATGCCGCAGGTGTCAGTGCGGCGCAGCCGTCGGCTTGACGCCGTACCCTGATCCCAACCAACCCATCACGGAGTTGTCATCATGACCCATCACCAGGCGGCAGCCCCGGCCAGTCACACCGGCGCACCCTATGGCCGCTCTGCCACCAAAGAAGACAGCCTGCAATACCTCACCTTCAGCCTGGGGGACGAGGTGTTTGCCATGGACATTCGCAGCGTGCGCGAGATCATCCAGCACGGTGCTATGACGGTGGTGCCGCTGATGCCCGAGTTTGTGCGCGGGGTCATCAACCTGCGCGGCGCGGTGGTGCCGGTGATTGACCTGCAATCACGCTTTGGCCGCCCCAAGGCCCAGCCGGGCAAAAAAACCTGTGTGATCATTTTTGATGTCGGCCCGGAGGGCGACCGGGTGGAATTGGGCCTGCTGGTCGATGCGGTCAGTGAGGTGGTCGATATTTCCCCTTCGCAGATCGAGCCGCCGCCGGCCTTCGGCACTAGCATTGCGCGCGAATACATCCATGGGCTGTGCAAGGTGGGAGATGAATTCATTGTGATTCTGGAGCCTGAACGGGCTCTGAACATTGACGACATGGCTGCGCTGGCAGCGCAAGGGCATGCGGCCTGAGCCCCTTGCCATGACACACGCTCATCAAGTTGCGACGGAGACAATATGAAATACAAAACTGAGCCCACCACCCACGAGCGGGTCATGCGCGAGGACGATTTCATCGTCTCCAAGACTGACCTCAAGGGCCGCATCACCTACTGCAACCGCATCTTCATCGAGTTTTCAGGCTATACAGAAGCCGAACTGCTGGACGCTCCGCACAACATCATTCGCCACCCCGACATGCCACGCGGTGTGTTCAAGTTCTTGTGGGACACGCTGGCGCAAAAAAAAGAATGTTTTGCCTATGTCAAGAACATGTGCAAAAACGGGGATTTTTACTGGGTGATGGCCAACGTCACGCCAGATCTGGACGCGCAGGGCAATGTGATGGGGTATTTTTCGGTACGCCGCAAAGCCAGCCCGAAGGCGATTGCGGTGGTATCCGGCCTGTACAAAGCCATGCTGGACGCTGAATACCGTGCCGGTGCCAAGGATGCCTGCGATGCCTCTCTGGCGCTGCTGGGCGACGTGTTAAAACAAAAAGGAGTCAGCTATGAGCAACTCATCCTCTCGCTCTGAGTTGTCTGTCTATGGCTGGGTCATGGCCGCACTGCTGGTTTGCGGCGGTGCGCTGCAGATCTGGCACGACGATGGGGGCCTTTTCGCGCTGGTCTGGTTGCTGCCTGCCTTGCTGTGTCTGGTGCTCTGGCTGGGTGCCATGGCACGCCAGCAGCGCCTGATTCTTGACATTCAGGGCATTGCCCAAACGGTGGCGCATGGCCAGTTTGACCAGCGCCTGCACAAAGTTCCCGCCACAGGTTTGTTTCACGACGTGTGCTGGGACTTCAACGACATGCTCGACCAGTTGGAGGCGTGTTTTCGCGAGCAGGCCACCGCGCTGCAGTACGCCAGCGAGCGGCAGTACTTCAGGCTGGCGCAGGGTACCGGGCTGCGCGGCACGTTCAGAAAATCACTGGAGCAAACCAACCAGTCCTTGCAGACCATGGCGCAAAGCGCGCTGGCTGCACAGCAGGTCGAACAAGCCAGGCTGCTAGCGCAAGAGCGTGAGCGCCCGGTGGCCAACGCCAACCGTCGCATCCGCCTGGCACTCGACAACGTCACCCTGCCGGTGCGTATCGCTGACGACGACGGCACGGTGATTTACATCAACCATGCGCTGCGCGACACCTTGCGCCGCAATGCAGAGGGCTTTTCCAGGCAGATCCCAGGGTTTGATCCGGACAAAGTGGTCGGTGGCAGCATTGGCATGTTTTACGCAGAGCCGCAGGCCGCGTTGAACCGCTTGAGCAGTTTGAGTGCGGTGGCGCAAAGCCGTCTTAACCTGGGAGGGCGCATGTATGACCTGACCACCACACCAGTTTTGTCCGACGAGGGTGAGCGCCTGGGCACGGTGGGCCAGTGGCATGATGTCACGGAACAATTGGCCGCTGAAGAAGAAATTGACCAGATGGTCAACGCTGCAGCACAGGGGCAGCTGAGCCAGCGCCTCAACTTGCAGGGCAAGTCCGGTTTTTTTGCTACGTTGGCGAGCGGCATGAATCAGTTGGTGGCCACCACCGAGCAAGGCCTGTCGGACGTGGCAACCGTTCTGAGTGCCATGGCCGAGGGCGACCTGACGCAGCGCATCACGCGCGACTACAAGGGTTTGTTTGGCCAGGTCAAAGACAGTGTGAATGCGTCAACCGACAAGCTTACGCAGGTAATAGGTGAAGTGCGCGCCGCCGCCGATGCCCTGTCCGGCGCGGCAAACCAGGTGTCCGCTACGGCGCAAAGCCTGAGCCAGGCGGCCAGTGAACAGGCTGCCAGCGTCGAAGAAACCACCAGTCAGATCGACGTGATGAGCGCGTCCATCACGCAAAACAGCGACAACGCCAAGGTCACCGACGGCATGGCCACCAAAACCAACAAGGAGGCTTCCGACGGTGGAGTCGCCGTTAGTCAAACGGTGATTGCCATGAAACAAATAGCGTCCAAGATCGGCATCGTGGACGATATTGCCTATCAGACCAACCTGCTGGCCTTGAACGCCGCCATTGAAGCCGCCCGCGCTGGGGAACATGGCAAAGGCTTTGCGGTAGTGGCAGCTGAGGTCAGGAAACTCGCCGAACGCAGCCAGGAGGCGGCCAAGGAAATTGGTGAACTCGCTGCCAGCAGCGTCGATACCGCGGAGCGTGCGGGCAAGCTGCTTGACCAGATCGTCCCCAGCATTCAGAAAACCAGCGAGCTGGTGCAGGAAATTGCTGCCGCCAGCTCGGAGCAAAGTGAGTCGGTCACTCATATTGGCGGGGCCATGGGCCAACTCAGCAAGGCTACACAGCAAAACGCCAGCGCTTCAGAAGAACTCGCTGCCACCAGCGAAGAGTTGTCTGGCCAGGCGGACCAGTTACAGCAAAGCATTGGCTTTTTCAACATTGATGCGGCTGCAGGCCATATGGCCAAGCCTGCTGGATCGCGGATTCGTGCATCCCAAAGCCAGGCTTTGGTGGGATTTGCGCCAGAAAGGTCAGTCGTCAACGCTACACCCACCAGAGTCAGCCAATCGTCTGGACAGAAGCTGGACTTTGACAAAGTGATCTCTGCACACGCGCAGTGGAAAACCAAATTTCGCGCCGCCATCAGCCGCAAAGAACAGCTCAAAGCAGCCGACATCGCCCGCGATGACCTATGTGAGTTGGGTAAATGGATTTATTCCTGTGGTGCCGCAAAAACCGGCAATGGCTTGTTTACCCAGTTGATGACCGAACACAAGCAGTTTCACCGTTGTGCTGGGGATGTTGCGCATGCGATCAATCAGCAGCAGTACACGCAGGCCGAAAAAATGATTGCCAATCAGTCCAAATTTGCCGACGCATCCAATGTGGTCATTGCCACGCTGGGAAGGCTAAAACGTGCGGGGAACTGATGTCCAAGCTGCCAAATTTTTTCCCAACACAGGGCTCTACTTACCAGATCGGCGGATGACACCATGAACAGCCACGACAAAGAAATCGAAGAGCGAACCCGGCTGACCCACAACAACAAATTTGAACTGTTGCTATTTCGCCTGGGCGAGGGACCCCATAGTGGTGAACGTGAGCTGTTTGGCATCAACGTGTTCAAGGTGCGCGAAGTACTGGTCATGCCCAAGATCACCGAACTGGCCAACGCGCACCAACACATGATGGGTGTGGCCAATATCCGCGGACAGATCATTCCGGTGATTGACCTGTCGGCGGTGGTGGGCTGCAAGCCTAAAAACGGCCACACCATCCTGATGGTGACCGAATTTGCCCGCACGGTACAGGCCTTTGCGGTGGAAGATGTCCGCGAGATTGTCCGGCTCGACTGGGATCAGGTCCTGCCTTCTGAAGGTACGCACGCCGGTGCGCTGGTGACCGGCATTGCCCGGCTGGACCCCGGCAACCCTGATACCCGACTGGCCCAGGTGCTGGACGTGGAGCAGGTGCTGCGCGACGTGACCCCGGTGACCAAGGAAGAAATCAACCGCGAGGTGGTGGGGCCGGAGCTCACGCTGCCGCCGGGCACCAAGGTGCTGGTGGCTGATGACTCACATGTGGCACGTTCGGTCATCGAACTCGGCCTCAAGGCCATGGGCGTGGACTTCATCATGACCAAAACCGGCCAGGAAGCCTGGAACTACCTGCTGGCGCTGGCCGACCAATGCAAGGCCGACGGCTCCCGGGTCAAGGACAAGATCGCCGTCATGCTCACCGACCTCGAAATGCCCGAGATGGACGGCTTTACCCTGACACGCCTGATCAAGCAGGACGCGCGTTTTCACGGCATTCCGGTGGTGATTCACTCGTCGCTGACCGGCACCACCAATGAAAACCACGTCAAGGGTGTCGGGGCAGACGGCTATGTCGGCAAATTTTCGCCTCGCGAACTTGCTGCAACACTGCGCAAAGTCCTGGCCTGACGCCCCCCCATTTCAGCACCCATTGCTCAAACCAACATTCATTTTTAGCAGTAGGAGACATTCATGAGCCGCAAGCAATATTCCTTTTTTGAGCGCCTGTTCAATGGTGACGAAATTAACTATCGTTTGGTCACCCTTGAAGACGAGCTCAAGGTGCGCACCGACATCATGAACATGACTTCCATCGTGTCGGAGTCGGACAAAAAGGGCGACATTATCAGCATCAATGACAAGTTCATGGAGGTGTCTAAGTACAGCCAAAGCGAGCTGATCGGCCACCCGCACAGCACAACGCGTCACCCCGACATGCCCAAGGAGACCTTCAAGCAGATGTGGGCGACCATTGGGCGGGGCGAAATGTTCCGTGGTGTGATCAAAAACCGCGCTAAAGACGGCGAGCCGTATTACGTTGATGCGGTCATTGCCCCCATCCTTGGTGACAACGGCAAACCCATGAAGTACTTGGGCGTTCGCTACGACATCACCGTCATGGAAACCGAACGTCAAGCTGCCCGCGCCCTGCTGGGAGCCATTGACAGTTCGTACGGCATGATCGAGTTTGACCTGGGCGGGCATGTGTTGCAGGCCAATGACAATTTTCTGAAGTTCATGGGGTACAGCCGCGCTGAAGCTGTCGGTCAGCATCACCGCCTGTTTGTCGATCCTGGCGAGGCGGCTGGTGCGGCCTATCAGCAATTTTGGGCCGATCTGAAAGCCGGCAAAACACAGAAATCAATTTACAAGCGTGTCGGCAAAGGCGGCAAGGCAGTCTGGTTACAGGCCGTCTATAGCCCGGTGATCGACGAAATGGGACGGGTGATGAAGGTGGTGAAAATCGCTACCGATGTCACTGCGGAACAGCGAGTCAAGTTTGCGATGGAAAACCTGCCGGTTGCGGTGACGGTGTCTGATGTCAATGGGGAATTGATGCGAGCGACGCCTCAGGCTGTTGACCTGCTCAAGCTGTTTGCCGGGCCGGGCTTTGATATTGACAAGTTTTACGGCAACAAACTCACCAGCCTGTTCAAGAACCCCGACGATGCAGCGCGCCTTAGCCATGCAGTGATTTCCGGCGAAGTGATAGACATGGACATCCAGGGCCGCAAACTTCGACTGCGAGCTCAGCCGGTGTTGGACAGCTATGGTGAAACTGTCGGACGTATCACCCATTGGCTGGACCGCACCGACGAAGTTGCCGCAGAGTTTGGCATAGACAATATGGTGATGGCGGCAACGCAAGGTGAATTCGGCGGTCGGCTCGACTTGAACAGCAAGACCGGCTTTTTGCGCAAAATCTCTGAGGGCATGAATACCTTGCTCGACACCTGCGAACAGGGCTTGAGTGATGTGGCGCGCGCGCTGACTGCGGTGGCCGAAGGCGATTTGACCCAGCGCATCACGCGCGACTATCAAGGCCTGTTTGGCAAGGTCAAGGACAGCGTCAACACCTCCAGCGAGAACCTTGCCCGGGTCATCGGTGAGGTGCGCGGCGCGGCCGATGCCCTGACTGGCGCGGCCAATCAAGTCAGTGCGACGGCCCAAAGCCTGAGCCAGGCGGCCAGTGAGCAAGCGGCCAGCGTGGAAGAAACCACCAGCCAGATCGACGTGATGAGTGCCTCCATCACGCAAAACAGCGACAACGCCCGCGTCACCGACGGCATGGCGACCAAGACCACCAAAGAGGCTTCCGAGGGCGGAGCCGCCGTCAGTCAAACGGTAGTAGCTATGAAAAAGATAGCCGCTAAGATCGGCATTGTGGACGACATCGCCTACCAGACGAACCTGCTGGCCTTGAACGCTGCCATCGAAGCCGCCCGTGCCGGTGAACACGGCAAGGGATTTGCCGTGGTGGCCGCCGAGGTGCGAAAACTGGCAGAGCGCAGCCAGGAGGCGGCCAAGGAAATTGGCGAACTCGCTGGCAACAGCGTGACCACGGCCGAGCGTGCAGGCAAACTGCTCGATGAAATCGTGCCCAGCATCCAGAAGACCAGTGAGTTGGTGCAGGAGATAGCGGCAGCCAGCAGCGAGCAAAGCGAATCGGTGACGCAAATCGGCGGGGCCATGGGGCAACTGTCCAAGGCTACGCAGCAAAACGCCAGCGCCAGTGAAGAGTTGGCCGCTACCAGTGAAGAGCTTTCAGGGCAGGCAGAGCAATTGCAGCAGTCAGTGGCATTTTTCAACCTGGGAGATGAAACGCCCGTGTTGCGGAGCCGACATGAATCGCCTGCCCATGAGCGCAGAGGCCTACCGGGCCGTGCCAGCGCCCCCAAACTTGCCTCGCCGGGTCGATCGGGTGGCAATTTCAAGCCTTATTGAGTTTTTGAATCAGAGATTACTTTAAAGAATGGCGGCGTCACATGACCCAGACAACAACTCCAAGCCCTAAATCCAGTCATCCTAGCGGATTGTTTGCCCCAGGTATGCGATTGATGGGCAATATGCAGTTTGGCGGCAAGGCGCTGCTGATCTGTGTGTTGTTCCTGTTGCCGACCCTGCTGTTCGGGTACTTTTTTGCCAGCAATCAAAACGAACAGATGAATTTCACCGCGCAAGAGCGTGCTGGCGTGGTCGCCATGCGGCGATTCATTCCGGTTTATACCGGTGTGCTGCAGGCGCGCAACGCCACACGGGCAACGTTGGGCGGGTTTGACGGCCAGAGCAAATACCTGGCAGCGCGCGCTCAAACTGATCAGGCCATCAGCGACTTTGACAAGTACATCGTGGATTCTGCGGACGCGTTGAAACTCAAGGGCGAGTTTGAAAAACTCAAGGCGGCCTGGTCAGCGACGACTCAGTCTGCCAACGGGGCGGACAAAGACGGACGGACGGTGTTTGGGCCGGTGTCTGCGTCTATTAACAGCTTGCTGGTGCTGATTGGCGACAACTCCAACCTGGTGCTTGACCCGGATATCGATAGTTTTTACATGGTCAATACCATGGCCTTAACCATGCCAGGCCTGGCTGAAAACCTGGGCCAAATTTGGGGTTGGGGCACCTATGCACTGGCTCGGTCAGAGCTGTCTGTGGCCGAGGAAAAGCGCTATGCGGTCTGGGCGGCAGGCCTGGCCGTTGGCGTGGAGCAGTCGCGCTCTTATCTTCAGCGCTCATTTGCCGCCAATGAAGGCTTGAAAGCCAAGTT
This sequence comes from uncultured beta proteobacterium, assembly GCA_903905735.1. Taxonomy (GTDB): domain Bacteria; phylum Pseudomonadota; class Gammaproteobacteria; order Burkholderiales; family Burkholderiaceae_C; genus Rhodoferax. Next base: position 5,215 of record CAIVHU010000259.1, on the reverse strand, counting down.
GGACATGGCAGTCTGGGACGACGTCGCCGCGTTTTTGGGTGTAGCCAGCGACCCACAGGTCTTGATCAGCCAGAAGGCCCTCACGCCGCAGCAATATTTCGGCAAAGGTGAAGCGGCAGTGCTGCGCCTTCAGTCTTTTTATGACAAGGGGTTGCCTGCCCTCGACGAGCTTCTGACCATCCGTTTTGACAGCATGCAAAAGCGCCTGTTTATCTCCGCTGGCGTGGGCGCTTTTGTGCTGCTGCTGACAGCCTACCTGTTTTACAGTTTTTTTCTGGTCACCAGTCGTGGCCTGGCCTTGGTCAATGGGCATCTGCAAAAAATCGCTGGTGGCGACCTCAGCGACATCCAGGCCAAGCCCTTTGGGCGTGACGAACCTGCTCAGGTGCTCAAGTCGCTGATCGCCATGCAGGGCGTTCTGGCTCAGTTTCAGGCCGCGCAGGACGAACTGGCGCGCCAGCACGACGCTGGCATGCTGAACTTCCGGATGAACACCCAAGGGCTGCCCGGTGCCTATGCGGCCATGGCTGAATCCATCAACCAACTGGTGCAATCACATATTGCGGTGAAGATGAAGGTGGTGGAAGTGGTGACCGCCTACACCGAAGGCCGCCTGGACGTGGCCATGGACCGCCTACCAGGGCAGAAAGCCCGTGTATCCGAGGCCATGGACAAGGTTCAGGCGGCCATGAAGGATGCTGCCTTCGCGGCCACCTTCAATGAGCGGATCCGTTTGTCGCTGGACAGCTTGCCGGTGTGTGTGACGGTGTCCAACGCGCAGGCGCTGCTGGTGCATGCCACGCCGCCTGCCAAAGAATTGCTCAAACTGATTGGTGGAGCCGGCTTTGACGCTGACAAGTTCTACGGCAACAAGCTCAGCACCCTGTTCAAAGACCCGCAGGATGCCAGCCGGTTTGACCAGGCCGTGCGCTCAGGCGACACCGTGGACATGGAAATCCAGGGCCGCAAATTGCGCTTGCTGGCGCGCCCGGTGACCGACGGCCATGGAACCCCCATTGGCCGCATCACCCAGTGGCTGGACCGCACTGATGAAATTGCCTCGGAGCTGGAGCTTGACAACATGGTCAGCGCGGCCACCCATGGTGACTTCAGTAGCCGCCTGAACCTGGAAGGTAAAACAGGTTTCTTTGGCAAAATTTTTGCGGGTATGAACCAGCTTGTCCAAACCAGCGAACAGGGTCTTCAGGATGTGGCGAGGGTATTGCAGGCGGTGTCTGAGGGCGACCTGACCCAGCGCATCACCCGCGATTACCAGGGCTTGTTTGGCAAAGTCAAAGACAGCGTCAACAGCTCCAATGAAAACCTGACCCGCGTGATTGAAGAAGTGCGGGGCGCTGCCGACGCACTGACTGGGGCGGCCAACCAGGTCTCAGCGACTGCCCAGTCTTTGAGCCAGGCCGCCAGCGAACAAGCGGCCAGCGTCGAGGAAACCACGGCATCGGTTGATGTCATGTCGGCCTCCATCAACCAGAACAGCGACAACGCCAAAGTCACCGATGGCATGGCCACCAAAACCACCAAAGAGGCTTCCGAGGGCGGAGCCGCCGTCAGTCAAACGGTTGTAGCTATGAAACAGATAGCGGCAAAGATCGGCATTGTCGATGACATTGCCTACCAGACAAATTTGCTGGCGCTGAATGCCGCCATTGAAGCTGCCCGCGCTGGCGAACATGGCAAGGGATTTGCGGTGGTCGCCGCCGAGGTGCGCAAACTCGCCGAGCGCAGCCAGGAAGCCGCCAAGGAAATTGGTGAACTCGCCGGTAGCAGCGTGACGACTGCAGAACGCGCAGGCAAGCTACTCAATGAAATCGTGCCCAGCATCCAGAAAACTTCGGAGCTGGTGCAGGAAATTGCTGCTGCCAGCAGCGAGCAAAGTGAATCGGTGGTGCAGATTGGCGGTGCAATGGGTCAACTGTCCAAGGCCACCCAGCAGAACGCCAGTGCCTCTGAAGAACTCGCTGCCACCAGCGAAGAGTTGTCCGGCCAGGCAGAGCAATTGCAGCAAAGCATCGCCTTTTTCAACACTGGCGAGAGTGATGCACCCGTACATGACCGTTTTGCACCCGCCGCGCGGACGCTGGGCAACAAGCCTGCAACTCACGCATGGCTGATTGCAGCCCCGGTGCGCCGGGGTGATGCGGGCAACTTCAAGCCTTACTGAGAAAGTCTTCCTTGGCCACCATCACCTTCAGCGACCGGGATTTCAAGCGCATCAGCCAGATCATGTTTGAGGCGGCCGGGCTGTCGTTCAACGATTCCAAGAAGTCGCTGATCCAGTCGCGCCTGGCCACGCGCATCCAGCGCATGGGCCTGGCCAGCTTTGGCGACTACATCGACATGCTGGAAGACGAATCGCAGGCCGCCGAGTTTCAGATGGCGGTGGATATGCTGACCACCAACGAGACCTATTTTTTCCGCGAGCCCAAGCACTACGAGGTGCTAGAAGCCGAGTTGACGAGCCGCAAAAGCAGGGGCCCGATTGCCATCTGGAGCGCGGCCTCCAGTTTTGGCGACGAGGCCTACAGCACCGCGATGCTGCTGTCGGACCTGCAGATGCAAGGGCGTATCGGGCCGGACTGGTCGATCCTGGCCACCGACATCAGCCACCGCGTGTTGCTCAGTGCCAAGGAAGCCATTTACCCCGAAGACCGGCTACGCGCGGTCAGCCCGGAGCGCTTGCGCCGCTACTGCCTGCGCGGCGAAGGTGAATCTGCCGGCCAGGTGCTGCTGCAGGACAAAATTCGCGAGCGCGTGCAGTTTGGCCGCCTCAATTTGTGCCAGCCGGTGGACGGCATCGGCCCGTTTGACGTGATTTTTCTGCGCAACGTGCTGATTTACTTCGACGTTCCCACCAAGATTGCGGTGGTGGACCGGGTACTGTCCACGCTCAAACCCGGTGGCCTGTTCTTTCTGGGCACGGCCGAAGGGCGTGTCGCTTGCCAGACCCCGCTGCAAACCGTGCAGCCCGGTGCGTTTCGCAAGGTGGGCTGAGTTGAGCATCGAAAGTCACCATGGCTGCTTTTGAACTGATGCCTGGCGACGTGGCCCTGGGCTACGCGGGTGACCAGCTCAAAACCCTGCTGGGTTCATGCGTGAGCGTGATCCTGACCGACCCGCGCCGCACCGTGGGGGTGATGAGCCACATCGTGCATGTGGGCCACCCCAACGCCGCCAACCATGACAACGCCGCCTACGGCAGCGTGGCCATGGCCGAGATGATACGCCTGCTGTACAGCGTGGGGTTTGCGCCGCGCAGTTGCCAGGCCTATGTGATGGGTGGCGGCAACATGTTTCCCCATCTGTTCACCCACCACCATGTGGGTGCCAGCAACGTCGATTGGGTCATGGGCTACCTGGCACATCACAAAATTCCGGTGCTCAAGGAAGACCTGGGCGGCAGTGCCTACCGCAAACTGGTCTGGACCGTGGGCCCGGGTGAGCCGGTGGTCGAAGCGGTTTCGCAGGCATGACAAAACATTGATTCAAAAAGAGGACGAAAGATGGTTGTCAAAGTGTTTGTGGTGGATGACTCGGCGGTGGTGCGGCAAGCGCTGGCGCATATGCTGGCGGGCAACCCAGAGGTGGAATTGATTGGCAGCGCGCCCAACCCGCTGTTGGCGATGGCTGCGATCCGCAAAAATCCACCCGATGTGCTGCTGCTGGACATTGAAATGCCGGGCATGGACGGCCTGACCTTTCTGCGCCAGATCATGGCCGGCACGCCCATCCCCACGGTGATCTGCTCAACCCTGTCCACCGAGGGCAGCAAGGTGGCGCTCGATGCCTTAAGCGCCGGTGCCGTGGCGGTGCTGGCCAAGCCCAAGCTGGGCCTGAAGCAGCATCTGGATGACTCGCGCCACGAGATGATCCAGACGCTGAAATCCGCCGCCAGATCGCGACCACGCGCCCGCGGCGCTACGCCTTCAATAGCTGCTCGCCCTTTACAGACGGGGGCTACAGGTCTGGACTTGGGGTTTTGCCAAAATACCATACAAATCCGGGCACCGGTACTCAGTGGCGTGCACGCCTTTGCCATGAACAAACCCGTGGTGATTGGCAGCTCAACTGGCGGCACGCAGGCGCTGGAGTTGGTGCTGACGAGTTTGCCCTCTGACGCGCCCGGCATCGCCATCACCCAGCACATGCCTGAGAAATTCACCGCCATGTATGCCCAGCGCTTGAACGGCATTTGCGCCATGAACGTGCGCGAAGCCAAAGACGGCGACCGGCTGGAGCGCGGTGTGGCGCTGATTGCGCCGGGCGGTCGGCATATGCAGCTACAAAAAATGAACGGCCAGTATCACGTCAAGGTGCTCGACGGCCCGCCGGTGAACCGCCACAAGCCGTCGGTGGACGTGCTGTTCAAGTCAGCCGCTGAATGCGCCGGGCGCGATGCTTTGGGCATCATCATGACCGGCATGGGTGACGACGGCGCGCGTGGCATGAAGACCATGCATGACCTGGGTGCGCGCTGCATTGCGCAAAACGAAGAAACCTGCGTGGTGTTTGGCATGCCCAAGGAAGCCATCAAACTCATGGCGGTGGATGACATCCTGCCGCTGGAGAGCATCGCCCGGGCAATTCTGCAGTTCGACTCACGCGCCTGATTAGCGCAGCGCCAGCATCTGCGCCAGGTCATCCTGGCGCATGGGTTTGGTGAACGAGCCTAGCAGCCGCAGACCCTGCCCGTTGGCCAGGTCGCGCGCCAGCGCCAGAGTCTCAATGTCCACGCCGGTCACCAGCACCACGGCACCCGCGTACTGGCGATGCGCCAGCTCGGACATGAACTCGATGCCGTCCATGTCAGGCATGAACACATCACAAATCAGCAAATCAGGGGGCGTGGACATGGTCTCCAGGGCGCGCAAGGCGCTACGACCGTTATCTGCCATCTGAATGTCAATGACACCTTCGGCGGCCAGCATCTCCTGCATCACTTCACGGCTAAACGCGTCGTCATCGACCACCAGAACACAGGGTGGCAATGCTTCAAGGGTGTGCGGGGTCATCAGGGTATCCGGTAAACAAGAGTTGACACATTATTGCCTTTAAGCGGGTGGCCGTCCATGACGCAACAGGGGTTTGACACAGTAACCGCCAGGTCTGCTCAAACCTGCTCATTTTCCCTAAACAGTTGAATTTCAACTGTTTAGGAGATTTGCATGGAAAACCTCTGCTCGATTGGTGAGCTGGC
>CAIVHU010000258.1 GCA_903905735.1 uncultured beta proteobacterium | reverse complement strand
GACATGACATGCCGCGTGGCATTGCTGCGCATGCAGGCCGATGGACTCATCACCTTGCCACCTTCGCGCATGGGCGTGGTGCGCAAACGTGCACACTTCGCCCCCACTGCCGCCAGCGATGCACAGCTCCCCATTAAGCAAACCGCGCTCAAGCGCCATTTGTGCGCGCTTTCATACAGCCGCTAACAACACGACCGAGTGATAGACCCGGGTGCGATCCGGACTTAGCTGGCCCAGCGTGCAGATCACCCAATTGAGATAACCAAATGCCCATGACCCCAAGAAAACGGCGTCCCGTCGGGCGCGAGCAGGCGACACCGCCGCGTGGCGCGAAAGCGCCTCTGTCGGACGTCGGTCTACCGCTGCCGCACGAACGTGACGAATCGCCCGACGCCCCGCCCGCCACGCCCGACCCCAAGATGATCCAAGCCAAGCGTGACATCGACGCCGGCTAGGTCGACACCGACATGCATGCCACCCCAGGCCAGAACGCGGCGCTGCGCGAGCGCCTTGTTCCCGGCCCCGGCGGCAAGCCACCACCTTCGGGTGGCTAATTCCTGCCGCAGCGAAACTCATGTTGGGATCTGAATCGAAAACCGACGACGCAGTATTGGACTTCATCACCGCGTTAGGCAGACACCGTCATCCCGAACGTGAGACAGCTGCCTCGGCGCGCTGAGCAATGCCCACCTCAGCGGCTCCATCCCGAATCAGTCTTGTTGTGCCACCAGGCGTACGCGACCGCACAGACCGAGGGGTATGGCAAGTGAATGATCATCTGTCCAGCTTCGGCTACCACCCGCCACGCACCCGCACCTACCTTGAAAGGGATGTTTTATGAACTGCCTTGCTGCGTTGCCAGTCCTCTGCCGCGCGCCTGCCCTTGCGTCGGTCCCGGTCCAGTCTCCTGTGCCCGGGTCTTGGCCCGAACCCTTGCCGTCACAGCCACCGGGGCAACCGTGGTCACCCGAGGGCGTGCCGTCGCCCGTTGAGCCGATTGACACACCGCCTCAAGTTCCGCCCGAGATCGGCGAGCCGCCGCTTCCAGGCGAGCACACACCCATGCAAGCCAACTCGCGCCTATCACCGCCAACGCGTCATTGACGCTGGGAGCCTTTGATGTCCGAAACCCGCTACTTCACCAGCTTGGTCCAGCGACCATTTACCGACGGCGCTGCAGATGCCTCTGGGACCGGCGCGACCATGCATCAACTGCCACTGCAAAACGCCACACATTCGACTTGCAGGCGGCGCGGGCCAACCCACAACACCAGTGGCAACTCGTTCAACCAACTCTAACATGGTCATAAAGATGCAACTACTCAAAGACGTAATGAGCTACGACGTGCAGGTTGTCAGCCCCGAAGCGACGCTACAGCAAGCCGCCACCCAGATGCGGGATACCGACTGCGGGATGCTTCCCGTGGGCGAAAACGACCGGATGATCGGCGCCGTGACCGACCGCGATATTGCCGTGCGTGCCGTCGCCGAAGGCAAAGGCGGCGACACGCTGGTTCGCGAGGTGATGTCGGAAGACGTGATCTGGTGTTATGAGGACGACACTGTGGAGACGGGTGCCGACATGATGAGCAGACTTCAGGTCAGGCGCCTGCCGGTGGTGAATCGAGAAAAGCGCTTGGTGGGCATCGTGGCACTCGGCGACTTTGCCGTCTCTGCCGACGACATCCAACCGTCCGCTGATGCCTTGGTAGGCATTTCGCAGCCACAGACCTGAGCCGCGAGCACGGTGGTCGGTTCGGCTGACACGTGCCGCGGCTGAAGGTGTTTCCATGTCTGCGCTCGGCCACCTTGCGGGTCGAGTTCTACGACCGGCTGCAGGTCGAGCAGGTCACATGCTTGCCGCCTTCGAGCAGGCTGACCGGAGCGGGCATAAAGCACACGCCAATGACTTCAACTAGCCGGCCTGCAAAAAGTTCAGAATTGGCTGACCCTGAAGCAGTCCGTGGCGAATGACTTCTGCCGCTGCTCACCCGAAATAAGTTTCTTTCCATTGCAGACACTCAATTTTGAAGGTCAGCAAAAGGAAGGGTTGACTGGCTCTTTAATCAATCGATAAGTTCTCCCGCGCGTCTAAGTGCACTTAGACGGCGTTCTTCTTCCCGAGCGTTGTCTTCCATGCTTTGGCGCACGAATTCGATGTGGCCGCGTGCGGCTTGGGCGGCCTCCTGTGGTTTGCCTTCACGAATCGCCTGCCAGATGGCACGGTGCTGCGCCTTCAGCTGATCCCAGCGCTGCGGCCGTGCATGCAAGTGCCCCAGATTGGTCGATACGTGGCCGTGAATCACCCTCATCAAGCTTGCGCTCAGATGACCTATCAGAACATTGTGAGCCGCTTCTGCAATCACCTGATGAAACGCAACGTCGGCGTCAATACAGGCCGCAAGGTCATCACTTGCATAGACCTCCGCCAATTTTGAATACACCGCATCCAGGCGTTTGATATCAACATCTGTGGAGCGATCTGCCGCCAGTCGAGCCGCTTCGCTCTCAAGCATCTGTCGAAATTCCAATAAGTCGCGGTGCAGTAAGGGATGGCCTTTAACCAGGTCCTGCCAGGGATCGGCGAAATGCGCCTCAAGCCGATCGGTAACGAAGGTGCCACCCCCATGACGGGTGCTCAACAGACCTTTTGAAACCAGCTTCTGAATCGCTTCACGCAGCGAGGGCCGCGACACACTCAAATCAAGCGCAAGGTTGCGCTCTGCGGGCAGGCGATCACCTGGTTTGAGCGAGCCTTCAAGGATTCGCTTTTCCAGTTCGGCCGCGACTGTGTCAGCCAGCCGGATCGCAGGGGGACGGAATTGAGTCATTGCATAAAAAGTGGTAAGACCACGCAATATTAGCCCATTTCTAAGGCGTTAACTTGCTAGGTATTAGGGAAAACCCCTATTTTTCACAGCGCAATACTTTTTAAACTCCCAACAATTGGTAAGACCACTTTACCAATATAAGTTGGAAAGAAATAATGCTCACTGAGTCCATTACCCCAAGTGCCCGGCGGTATCCGCCCAAGCCGGCCCACGTCTACCTTTTTTCCACTTGTTTGATTGATCAGTTCACGCCACAAGCGGGCCTGGACACGGTTCGACTGCTTGAGCGCGAGGGCATCACGGTGCACTACCTGGAACAGCAGACCTGTTGCGGGCAGCCGGCTCACAGCAGTGGTTTTCCCGAAGAAGCGCGCGCGGTCGCCTTGCAGCAACTGAACATCTTCACAGAAAGCTGGCCCATCGTGGTGCCGTCTGGCTCCTGTGGCGGCATGATGAGACTGCATTACCCGCATCTCTTTGCCGCAGACCCGGTATTGCAGGCTCGAGCCACTGCCCTGGCCGAGCGGGTGTATGAACTGAGCGAGTTTTTGGTACATGTGGTGAATTTCAACCATGAGGACCTGGGCGATCTCTGCACCGTGGCGCTGCACACCTCCTGTCATGCACGGCGTGAAATGGGTGCGCACGAGACCAGCGAGGCGCTGTTGGACAGCCTGGCCCAAGTCAACGTCGTGCAGCAAGCGCGTATCGAAGAATGCTGCGGCTTTGGCGGCACTTTCGCCATGCGCTACCCGGACATCTCCGAGGCCATCGTGACGGACAAGGTGAGCAGCATCAAGGATAGCGGTGCTGAGTGTGTCGTCAGCGCTGATTGCGGTTGCCTGCTCAACATCACAGGTCGGTCGGCCAAGCAGGACGAAGTCGCCGGGCTCAAGACTGCTTCACTGCCGGGTGAGCACCTGGCCAGCTTTCTGTGGAAGCGCACAAGCGCACAAGGCACATGAGCGCCCGAGCAAATATTCTGGCAAGGTTGCGCGCCACGACCATTGCAAATGCACCGGCGTTGCCCGACGTCAAGTCCTGGTTTGATGCCCAGCGCCGTGATGAGACCCAGACGCAGCGCGCGGCCCGGCTTCGCGCAGCCATGGAGACTGTGAAGACTGAGGTCCATGACACCACGGCCAGCGATTGGCCTGACCTCCTCATGCGCATAGCGGCGGCCAAGGGCGTTCGCAAGCTGCTCATTGGCACGGACACACCACATGGCGCACAGCTCGAAACGCGCCATGGTCAGATTCAAACGAACCAATCCGAGCGATTGGCGCTACGTCGCTATGCGCAGCCCATAGAGGCCTGGCGCCAGGTGCTGTTCGACGACATCGATGCGTCGCTCACGCTGGCTCGAAGCGCCATCGCAGAAACTGGCAGCCTGATCCTGTGGCCTGATGCGTGCGAGCCGCGACTCATGTCGCTGGTGCCGCCAATTCACTTCGTGCTGCTCGATGTGGCCACGATCCACGCCGACATGTACAGCGCTTTCACTGCAGAAGGCTGGGCCAAGGGTATGCCGACCAACGCGCTGTTGATCAGCGGACCGTCCAAGACGGCCGACATCCAGCAGACCCTGGCTTACGGCGCGCATGGCCCGCGCGAACTGGTGCTGTTGTTGCGCCATGCCGAAGGATTTGTGTCATGAGCCGCACCATTGCAATCCATCCCATGGACGACTTCAAGGAGCGTAGTCGGGCCGCGTTGAACGACCCGGCTCAGCGCAAGAATTTCCGCGGTGCCATGGACTTTCTGCAGGCCAAGCGGAGAGGCCAGTTCCCCGACCAAGAGGAACTGCAGGGGCTGCGCGAACTGGGCTCCCAGGTACGCCGCTATAGCCTGGCCCACCTACCCAGATTGCTGGAACAGTTGGAGCAAAACCTCACAGCGCGGGGTGTACAGGTGCACTGGGCGCAAACGCCTGATGAGGCCAACGCGATCGCTCTGGGCATCGCGCGGCGAGTCAATGCCCGCACTGTGATCAAGGGTAAGTCCATGGTCAGTGAGGAGGTTGGATTCAATCACGCAATGCAAGCTGCGGGCATCGAGGCCATGGAGTCCGATATGGGCGAGTACATCGTCCAGTTGGCTGGGGAAGCGCCCTCGCACATCATCATGCCAGCGATCCACAAGACCAAGCAGGAAATCGCGTCACTATTTGCCAAGGAAATTCCGGGTGTTGCCTATACCGACGACGTGGACGCGTTGATCGCCATCGGTCGGCGCGTGCTGCGCGCGAAGTTTGCCGACGCAGACATCGGTCTGTCGGGCGTCAACTTTGCCGTTGCCGAGACCGGCACGCTCTGCCTGGTGGAGAACGAAGGTAACGGGCGCTTATGCACCACGGTTCCGCGCGTACACATCGCCATCACCGGCATCGAGAAAGTGGTGGAGAAGCTCGAACACGTGGTGCCGCTGTTGAGCCTGCTGCCGCGCTCGGCCACGGGCCAGAACATCACCACCTATGTAAACATGATCAGCGCTGCGCGCCAACCAAACGAGAAAGACGGTCCCGACGAGGTGCATCTGATCCTGTTAGACAACGGCCGCACCCAAGCCTACGCTGACGAAGAACTCCGGGCCACCCTGCAGTGCATCCGCTGTGGCGCGTGCATGAACCATTGCCCGGTGTACGCGCGCATCGGTGGCCACGCCTACGGCACGACTTATCCGGGACCCATCGGGGCGATCATTTCGCCGCATCTATTGGGGCTGGAATCGACTTACCCGCTGGCCTTTGCCTCGACCCTGTGCGGTGCCTGTTCCGAAGTGTGTCCGGTGAAGATTCCGATTCCTGACATCCTGGTGCGACTGCGCAACGAGGCCATGACCAAGCCCGATGGTGAAGATGCCACGCTGCGTGGCAGCGGTACCGCGCGCACCATCATGGATACGACGATCTGGGGCGTATGGGCGCAGGTCTACAGCCGACTGGGCCTGTACCGTCTGGCGTCTTGGTTCATGAGCCGCGGGCGCGCGTTGTCGCCGACCGAACAGGGCGCCTGGACGCGCAGCCGGACCCCTTTGATCCCCGCACCCAAACGCCTACGCGACCTGCTGAAGGAAAGAAAAGATGAGTGAGCTGATACCTGCCCTCGCCAGCATCCTGCCTGCGCGTCAGATCATCGCTGACAGCCTTCGGCGCCTGGCCTACGGCACCGACGCCAGCTTCTACCACATGACGCCTGAAGTCGTCGCCGTGGTCGAAAACGAGCAAGAAGTCCAGGCGCTGCTGAGGTTGGCAAAAGCCCATGGCCGCTCTGTCACTTTCCGCGCTGCTGGCACCAGCCTGTCTGGTCAGGGTGTCACGGACAGCGTACTGGCGCTAATCGGCGAGGGCTTCGCCACCTGCGACATTGGTCCCGACGGCGCTACTGTGCGCGTTGGCCCCGGCATCATCGGTGGCGAAGTTAATTTCCGACTGGCCTCGTTCGGGCGCAAGATCGGACCTGACCCCGCCTCCATCAACGCCTGCAAGATCGGCGGCATCGCAGCCAATAACGCCTCAGGCATGTGCTGCGGCACGGCGCAGAACAGCTACAACACCCTGGCCGGCATCCGCGTTGTGCTCGTCGATGGTGCCGTGCTCGACTCCGAAGACGAGTCTAGCGTTGAGCACTTTCGCCAAAGCCACGCCAACCTGCTGGACGAACTCGAGCGCCTCGGTGTTGCCACCCGTGCTGACGAGGCACTGTCACAGCGCATCCGCCACAAATACAGGATTAAGAACACCACCGGCTACAGCCTGAACGCGCTGATCGATTTCACTGACCCAGTTGACATTCTCACGCACCTGATGATTGGCTCTGAAGGCACGCTGGGTTTCATTTCGCGCATTACCTTTGACACCGTCATTGAAGATCCGTTCAAGGCCAGCGCCCTAGTGTTCTTTCCCAGCATCGAAGTCGCTTGCCAGGCCGTCATGGAATTAAAGCATCAACCCGTGTCCGCGGTGGAGTTGCTGGACCGTGCAGCCATGCGCTCGGTCCAGGACAAGCCCGCCATTCCGCTAGTGATGCGCGGTCTGAGCAACGAGGCAGCGGCACTGCTTATCGAAGTGCGTGCGCAAACGGCGGTGGCGTTGCAAATGCGTATAGACGCGACGTTGGCCGCATTGACCGGTATCGACACAGTTGAGAAACCCGCGTTCTCCACCGACCCCGTTACCTGCGACATCTATTGGAAAGTGCGCAAGGGCACGTTCCCCTCGGTGGGGGCAATGCGCCGGGCCGGCACGACGGTGATCATTGAAGATGTCGCCTTTCCGATCGAATCGCTGGCCTCTGCCACGCTCGATTTGCAGGCACTGATGCGCGGCCACGGCTACAACGAGGGCATCATCTTCGGCCACGCGCTCGAAGGCAACCTGCACTTCGTTTTCACGCAGGATTTCTCTGAATCAGCCGAGGTCGAGCGCTACGCACGTTTCATGGACGATGTTTGCGAATTGGTGGTGGGAAAGTATGACGGCTCGCTAAAGGCCGAGCATGGCACGGGTCGCAACATGGCCCCGTTCGTCGAAAAGGAATGGGGGATACAGGCCACGGACTTGATGCGCCAAATCAAACGCCTGTTTGATCCAGAAAGCAGACTTAACCCTGGCGTTATCCTGAACGACGACTCGCAGGCGCACTTGAAGCACCTCAAGCCCATGCCAGCAGCCGAAGAACTGGTAGATCGTTGCATTGAATGCGGCTTTTGTGAACCGCTGTGCCCTTCGCACCGGCTCACACTCTCCCCGCGCCAGCGCATCGTCAGTTGGAGAGAGCTGTCTCGGCGCGCTGCCGCAGGAGAAAGCGCGGCTGACGTCGAGGCAGATTTCGCCTACTACGGCCTGGACACCTGCGCCGGCTGCGGCCTGTGCTCCACCGCTTGCCCAGTGGGCATCGACACTGGTGAACTCACGCGCTTGCTTCGTGGTCGCGGCATGGGCAACACCTCACACAAAGTTGCCCAATGGACTGCCGACAATTTTGGCAAGGTGGCGACAGCGTCGCGCGCCGGTATCCGCGTGGGTCAAGTGGCTTCGAGTCTGGTGGGAGAGGGCCTCATGGCCCGAATGACGGGTGGCGCCTGGCGGCGCGACATGCCGCAAGCGGGCAAGTTGCCATTGGCTTACGCAGGTGGTGGCGATCCGGTGGTGTACTTCCCCGCCTGCGGCGGTCGCATCTTCGGCGCCAACAGCACCGACGAACTCGCGCTGCCTGAAGTGATCATGGAGCTCTTGGTTCGCGCTGGTTATGCGCCCATACTGCCTGAAGGGTATGACAAGCTGTGCTGCGGCCAGATGATGGCGAGCAAGGGGATGGCAGATGAAGCCGACCAGATGGCCGATGCCGTGACGCAAGCGCTGCTGCTGGCTGCCGACAACGGCCAAGGCGGCTATTACCCCGTCATCATCGATGCCAGCACCTGCTCGGTGCGCATGCAAAAGGTGTTGGCCGGCCGCTTGACATTGCATGATTTCCATGAATTTGCCCACGACGCGTTGCTGCCGCGCCTGCGTCTGACCAAGAAACCCGGACCAATCGCATTACACATTAATTGCAGCGTGCGCCGCACGGCCACTGACGTCAAACTGCGCGCCGTTGTAGGTGCCTGCGTGACCGATATCGTCGAACCCGCAGGCGTCAATTGTTGTGGTTTTGGCGGCGACCGCGGCTTTGTCGTGCCGGAGCTCAATGTGCATGCACTGCGCAAGGTGCATGACGCTTTGCCCAAAAATTGCTGCGAAGGTGTGTCCACCAACCGCACCTGCGAAATCGGCCTGACGGCTGAGACCGGACGCAGCTATCACTCTATAGCCTACCTGTTAGAGGAATGCAGCAGGGAGGGTGCCGGTATCAATTGCTAAAGAACTTCCCATTTTCGCGCCGCCGTGAGAACCGGCCCGGCAACACAACATTTGATTGATCTTTTAGGAGTTAGCTATGGTTTGGCAACAGGTTTACGACCCATTTGGAAACATGGTGATTTCCACCCTGCTGGCAGCAATACCCGTCTTGGTGATGCTGGTTTCCCTAGGTTTTCTCGATATCAAGGCCCATATTGCGGCTGGCCTTGGCCTATTGGCAGCGGTGCTGGTCGCAGTATTCGCGTATGGAATGCCAGCCAGCATGGCCGGTACTGCTGCCCTGTATGGTGGTTTCACCGGTTTGCTGCCCATCGGCTGGATTGTGCTCAACATCATTTTTCTGCAAAAGTTGGCAGAACAGAATGGCAGTTTCAAGATTCTTCAGTCATCTTTGTCAGGCATCACCAGTGACCGACGCCTGCAACTATTGCTGATCTCCTTCTGTTTTGGCGCGTTTTTTGAAGGCGCCGCTGGATTCGGCACACCGGTTGCAGTCACCGCCGGGATATTGATTGGCCTGGGTTTTTCGCCACTCGCAGCCTCCGGCCTTTGTCTGATCGCCAATACCGCTCCCGTGGCGTTTGGCGCACTCGGCACCCCAGTGATAACCCTGGCCAAAGTCCATGGCTATGACCTGGCACAAGTGACCGCCACCATCGGCGCCACCTTGACACCGTTTTGTATTTTGGTACCGTTTTGGATGATCTGGGCCTTCGCGGGTCGCAAGGGCATGATGGAAATCTGGCCTGCCATCCTAGTCACTGGCCTGTCTTTTGCCATCCCACAATACCTTGTTTCCAACTTCATCGGTCCCGAATTGGTGGACATCATTGCTGCCATCATTTCCATGGCATCGCTGATCCTGTTTTTGCGCGTTTGGCAACCGAAGTCGATTTGGACTTCACCCAATCTCAAAGGCCACAAGTCCGGTGAAGTGCAGCCCAAGGCGGCTGAGCCAATCAAGACCTATTCACGCGCTCAAGTGATTCAGGCCTGGATACCTTGGTTGATCCTGACGGTGTTCGTTTTCGTATGGGGATTGCCTCCTGTCAAGGCCTTTCTGAACCACCTGTACGCGCCTGCGTTCCCAATGTCTGGTTTGAACAATCTGGTGGAAAAAATGCCACCGGTCGTTTTAAAACCCACCAAGGAAGGTGCAGTCTATGTATTGGGCCTGTTATCGGCAACCGGTACTGGCATCCTGCTGTCGGCGATCGTCGGCGCGTTTGTCATGAAATACAAACCGATGGAAATCGTCAAGACCTTTGGGCGGACGTTCTGGTTGGTCCGGTATTCATTGATGACCATCGTTCTGATGTTGGGGTTGGGCACACTCACTCGCTATTCCGGAACCGACACCACGCTGGGCCTGGCGTTTGCCAACAGCGGCTTGCTGTACCCCTTCTTCGGCACCTTGATGGGCTGGATCGGCGTTGCGATGACGGGCTCGGACACAGCATCCAACGTGCTGTTTGGCGGAATGCAACATGTCGCTGCGCAGCAGCTTGGACTCCCAGTCAACCTGATGGGCTCAGCTAACAGCGCAGGCGGGGTGATGGGCAAAATGATTGACGCCCAATCCATTGTCGTGGCATCAACCGCCACACGTTGGTTCAACCACGAAGGCGATATTCTTCGTTATGTCTTCTTTCACTCGATCGCACTAGCCAGCATGGTTGGTGTCCTGGTCACGCTGCAGGCTTACGTCTTTCCCTTCACGATGATGGTTGCCAAGTAATTTAAGGAAAACCTATGTACTCACGAATTTTTGTGGCTATCGACAATAGCAGCACAGCCCAGAAGGCGCTTGATGAGGCGATTGAGCTCTCCGCCAAGCTGGGTGCCAGTCTGTGCATCGGCACCGCGCTGGACGAAGCACCGGTGACACAGCACGGCATGGGCCTGGGCTCGTATATCGACGTTGACAAAGTCAAACAGGAAATGCGCGATACGGGCAACGCCTTGTTGGAGCGGGCTGCTGCCAAAGCAAAAGTGGCGGGCTGTGATCCGTATTGCATCCTGATCGAGTCCGATAGTAAGCGCCTGTCTGACATGATCATCGAGGCGGCATCCCAGTGGAATGCAGACTTGATCGTGATGGGGACCCATGGCCGTCGGGGATTTGAGCGCCTGCTGGTGGGCAGTGTGGCCGAGCACATGATCCGAACTGCCACCACCACACTGCTGTTGGTTCGCAAAATGTAGGAAGAAGGCCAACGGGAGCCAGTGAGGCATTCCAGTTAGCTGGCTTGCCTCTGTGCTGCCTTCAAAACTCAACCACCAAACAGCCGCCATTGCCTTCGGGAAGCTGCCGTCCGTGGTGGTCGGTTGACATTGGACTGCCAAATTACACTGCAATTCATTGCCGATGCTCAATTTTTATCGTTCGTTGAATTACCAGAAAGTCAAAGTGTGTCAAGACTGGCAGCGGTTTCAAGGCTCATACTTGTCTTCGCCAAAGCTGCATCTAAGACAGTGACGTTGGTGGATAGATAGCTAAATATATTGGCATCATGGCATTCAGATGAGCATTTGATTTTGCTTAACCAGGTGTCACAAATTTGTGCCGCGCCGCAACATTTACTCCTGAATCCGTGACCTCATAAAGCCAGTCACCGGTTTTCCCCTGAATTTTGCGAATATTTTCCAGAAACCACGTGAAGTCAGTTCCATCAGCCGCCCAAAGTCTCTCGAAAGCTCACGCGCGTGGATTTTCCGGAAATAT
>CAIVHU010000257.1 GCA_903905735.1 uncultured beta proteobacterium | reverse complement strand
TGGCAAGGCCTTGTACTGGGGTACCAGCGAGTGGTCGGCCCAGGAGATTCAGGCAGCCTGGGACATCGCCGACAAACATCACCTGCACAAGCCGGTCATGGAGCAACCGCAATACCACCTGTTTCACCGCAAACGGGTGGAGAAGGAATACGCCCGGCTGTATGAGGACATCGGCTTGGGCCTGACCACGTGGAGCCCGCTGGCCAGTGGCTTGCTAACAGGCAAATACCGCAACGGCGTGCCACCCGGCAGCCGTGGTGCCTTGGAGGGCATGGGATTTCTGGTCCATGGCCTGACCGATGCCGCCAAGAACGCCGCCGTCGCACAACTGAACACAGTAGCTTCAGAGCTGGGGTGCAGTCTGAGCCAGTTGGCCATTGCGTGGGTGGCCAGCAACCCGCATGTCAGCACCGTCATCACCGGGGCCTCCAAGTCAGCGCAATTGATGGAGAACCTGGGTGCGCTGGAGGTCATGCCCAAGCTCACGCCGGAGGTGATGACGCGTATCGACGATGCCACCTCGGCATTGGCCAATTGAGCGTGTCAAAATTGGTTCGGCACGAAAGGCAGCTATCTTGACCGCACTACCCTATACCGCCCTGGTCACACTGCTGATTTGCCTGCTGCTGTTCGGAACCGCCGCCAATGTCGGCCGCGCCAGGGGACTTTATGGCATCAAGGCACCTGCAGTTACGGGTCACGAGATGTTTGAGCGAGCCTATCGCATCCAGATGAACACCTTGGAAAGCGCGGTCCTGGTGTTGCCAACGCTGTGGCTGTTTGCCGGATTCATGAGTGACCGAGGTGCTGCGGTGCTGGGCACTCTTTGGTTGGCCGCCCGCATCTGGTACGCCATCGCCTACCAGGGTAACCCAAAAAAACGCGGTACCGGTTTTGGCCTGTCCATGCTTGCCTTTGGCGCACTGGGTCTGGGTGCGCTGTGGGGTGTCGTTCAGGTGTTCATGCAGTAATTCCCCGGTTTTTGTGAGGGCCAACCTTCACCAAGCCGCGGGCCAGGACTTCAACCTTGCAAACTACCGGTTCCAATCTCTCTGCAGTGGTGTTGCCATGAACACGAGGGGACCGTTGCCACAGCCGAATTTTTGGCCACGTCCTGGCAACGTCCCAAATCCGAAGAGGCTTGGGCTTTTCATAAACCGCTGCATGGTCGCAGCACACTTGGAGCAATCACCCATGGTCACCAAAGTCGAAAAAGTTGTTTATCAAGCCCACGCCAAATCGACCGGCGGGCGTGACGGTGTCTCCCGGACTTCTGATGGTCTTCTGGACATCAAACTGGCCGTGCCCAAAGAGATGGGTGGCGCCGGGGGTGGGGTCAACCCGGAGCAACTCTTTGCCGCTGGCTACAGTGCGTGTTTCATCGGTGCCTTGAAGTTCGTCGCAGGCAAACAAAAAATCACGCTTCCGGCAGACACCAGCATTGATGCCACCGTTGGCATTGGCCCAATTCCGGCCGGATTTGGCATTGAAGTGCAGTTGGAGGTAACGATTCCTGGCATGGCGCACGCTCAGGCATTGGACTTGGTCAACCAGGCGCACATGGTCTGCCCTTACTCCAACGCCACGCGAGGCAATATTGAAGTCACGCTGACTGTGGCGTGATGCGACTTGGACACCCAGTGGTCGCCTCGCGTCGTCCGCGTTTTGAGATTCATCTATGTCTTTGAGCACCTGGTGGCTGTTTGTCGCGATGACATTTGTCGTCTCAGCCACACCTGGCCCAAATATGCTGCTGGTGATGAGCAGCAGCGCTCGCCACGGCGTGCGCAGTGCGGTGGTCACCATGGCGGGTTGCATGACCGCCTTGCTGGCCATGATGAGCATCTCTGCAGCAGGCTTGGGGGCTCTGTTGCATGCCTTTCCAACGGTGTTTGATGCCTTGCGTCTGGCTGGTGCTGCCTACTTGGCGTACCTAGGCATCAAGTGTTGGCGTTCACCAGTTACCGAACCGGTGCCAGGGTCAACATCAGCCAGCGCGCCAACGGCCACTTCGGGTGCGTTGTACCGACAGGGTTTCCTGGTGGCCGCCAGCAACCCAAAGGCGATTTTGTTTGCGGCGGCCTTCTTTCCCCAGTTCATCAACCCGATGTCGGCGAAACTGCCCCAGTTTGCCATCCTGCTGAGCACGTTTTCAGTCATCGAGGTGAGCTGGTACTTTGTTTATGCTGCCTCTGGAAAACAGCTTTCCGTCTATTTGCAGCGCGCCACGGTCATGAAAGCATTTAACCGCCTGACAGGTGGCGTGTTCGTCGGATTCGCGGCATTGATGGCGATGGCTCGGGAATAGGTCCGTAGCCAGCAAGACCGAACACATTGCACGCGTTTTAGAAGGGACCTCGACCTATGACGATTGAACTTTCCAGGGAAGCACGTGCTCAGGCCATCGCGTCCATCGAACGCTTCTTCCTTGAAAACATGGACGAAAAGATTGGCAACATCGCAGCTGGTACCCTCTTGAGTTTTTTTCTGGAGGAAATTGGCCCCGTTGTCTACAACCAGGCAGTCACTGCTGTTCAGGAGCGGTTGCAGTTGCGAGTCTCGGAGCTTGACATCGAGGTTCACGAAGACGAGTTTCAATATTGGCGCAAACACGAGCAACAGCGCAAGCGCAAATAGGCACGGTCAGGGGTATCACCTAATGTGAGCCATCAAATTCTTGGCTTGCGCCTTGACAACCAGCAAAACCAGTTGAGCAGCTGGGCCCAGGGCATCCAAAATTTGGCGCTAAAAAGCTCACTGTTTGAATACCTTCAATCTATTGGCATCGCATACCGACCAACCCCATGAAAAACGAACAATTACAAGCGGAACTCGATACCCTGGTGGCCACGCAGGCAGGCCTCATGGCCATCGTCGGCTCACTCATGGCCACGCACCCTGATTACGAGAAATTCCAGCTGCACTTGACCGGACTGTTGGAAGTCCTGCTGACCGGTGAAGCCGGCAAACGTTTTTCGGAAACACAGCGTCGCCAAGCGCGCGAGTTCGTTGAGACGCTACAGCACCTCAACAAAGCCCCACTCAAAATCGAGCCGCTCTCAAGCCTTCCCAATCTGTAGCATCAGCCTGGATGATGGTTTGCCTTCAAAATCCCATTGAATTGGACTGATAGGCGGCCAAACCCATGCCTGTCGTGCTGCTGCTCGATGCCGTGGATGACGTGCCTTGAAGGGATGCTAAGGCAGCTTCAAGTGCCGCCATCGCCTTTTGCTGCGCAGCCAAGGTGACACTGTGCTGATTCAATGCCGAGAGTTCGGTAGTCACCCGGCCATTGGTCGCGAGTTCCTTGGTCGTGACCGCGTCAACCTGTTTGCCAATGGTTGCCATCGCACTTCGCACTCCTGCCGGGTCACTGCTGAGTGCGGCAGCGAACTTTTGGGCATCCTGCACGATGGTTCCGTCAGTTTGAACGCTCAGTCCCAACTTTTTCATAGCATCCTGTGTTGCCGGGTTCGACGACAGTGCGCGCGTCAAGTCACTGGTGACCCGGGTGGCACTTTGGGATGCAGCGGTGGACCCCGTAGCCGCTGATGCAGCCTTCGCGGCCGTGATAGCGGCGTCGTATGTGTTGAAAAAGTTGCCTATGGCCGATGTCAAGTCCGATGCAGTGGCGCTTGATGGGAGTGAAGTGAGTGCATTGGCTGCGACCTGGCTGTCAGACACGGCAGACTTCAACAATCCAAATTTTGAGAGTTGTGCGGTGGTTGAATCGACATCTGACTGAAGTCGCTTGTCCACGGCGGCCAGCATTGGAGAGCTCCCACTGACCGCGCTGGAGGCTTGAGATGACGACGCAGCGCTCCCGGTAAGACCTGTGAGTGTGCTACCCAGAATTGAGGTGATGTTCATGGCAATAAACCGTTAGAAGTGCGGCAATGATGGGGACTCATTGGCTCAAGTGGAACTTACCAGCATGGCCTGGCACCAAAAGGGCGATAAGCGGCGCAAAGACGGATAAATTCATCCAAGCATCTGAGGCAGACTTGATTCATGACGCCCACCCGAAGTCAGCCCAGACCCAAGAGCGTCGAAAACGCAGTTCTGGCCATGTGGGTCACAAATGCCGCCTCTGCACTGGTGATAGGGGCCAATTCCGACCAGGCCACCGTAGACTTGCTGGTCATCAATGGACTGCTCCTGTCGGTCTACGTCATCGTCACGCTCAGGATTGCAGCAGGTAGCCACCTGGCTCGACTGGTTTATGCCTTCCTGGTGGCACTTGAAGTGGCCAGTTTGCTGGCATTTGGTTTCAAGTGAGGCGACTGACCTGGAAATATTGCTCACCTATCTGAGCTTGCCATTGGAGGCATGGATATTGGTGAAGCTGTTTGGCACAGAGAGCGACAAATGGTTTACGGCTCAAAACATGAAGTCACCATCCTCAAACCAATGAAATCAAACCTCTGAGCGGCGTTCACTCAGTCCGGCAACACCGCGTTAATCGCCGCACCGGCAACATTGACGCCGGTTTTGACGACCGTCGCCGTCACTGACACAGCGGCGTCTGCCACAGTGATGACGGCGCATCCGTTGAACAGCAGTACGACAGATAGCGCCATGGCTTTGGTTGCCACGTTGAGAAATTGCTTCATGCCGAAATTGTCTGTCATAGAGTGCTCGTTTCAACAGCGGTCTAGCCGTGACTGCCTAGTTGCTGGCCTGTCATCAGCAGGGACGACCGCATCGTCATCTTTCTTACTCACGGCGGCGATTGTTACAAAGGGTGATTTCAAAGATGCTTCGACGGCTTTCACAATGCATGGGTCAAGGTGCCATAACCCGCAGTTGAAGCAGACGCCTGTGGTTGCTGGCAGACTGGCTGCTGTACACACCGGGCTCAGGGCTACTGCCGCTGCTGGCAATGGTGACCCATTGACCCAGGGGCAGACTGACCGTTGTGACCAGTTGACTGTGTGACTGGTCTGGGAGTTCAGTGCCGTTGCGTTGCCCGAAGCCGGCCGTCTGCACATCAATTTCAACGCTCACGGGTTGTTTGCCCCCTGGCCAGCTTGGCTGAACCTTGAGGCTCTGGCCTGTTTCCAGCCAGACAAGTCCATTCTTCACACTACCACCGGTGCTGCTGGCCGATATGCCTGATGCTGACAGCGCAGTGTTTTGTACCGATATCGACTGCACCCACTGCATCGGCATGGCTTTCGACACCGTCAACATGGCTTTTTCACCATTGTGCACGTTGACAGATTGCTCCGCTATCAATGCTTCTTGGGGCTGGGTGCTGACCGAGTACCCTGAACTATCACCCTCCTCTACCTGCCGCATTGCGACCGTCAAGTCACGTTTTGGCAGTTGATTCGGAGCCGACATGGCCGGCAGCGTTGCCATCAGTACCAGGGAAATAACGCAGCGGTGAGAAAAGATTCTTTGAGTCATGCGTTTCATTATGCTCAACATCCGTCCCCATCCTTCTGGTTCAATCCATTTCGCGCGCATCCACCACTCTCCCACGCACTTGCCTCTGGGGCAACTCTCTGCCGTCACGAAATAGTTCTACGTCTCTAATAATTGCTGCACTGCAGCATAAATTCCCCACTCGCATTAAATCTCTCTACAATGAGCGCTATGCTGCACTGCAACATAACAACCCGATTGGGTTGCTGAAGCAAGTGCCATACACAATAGAGGACATCAAATGAACAACATCACTGAAAGTTTCGTCGCCACATCCAAGACAAATATCGACGCTGCTCAGGCGCTGGCAGCCAAAGCTCACGCCAACGTGGAAAAGCTGGTTGACCTCAACATGACAACAGCCAAGGCCGCTTTGAGCGACTCCATCGAGAACACCAAGGCCGTGCTTGGTGCCAAAGACCCGCAAGCCATTGCAGCTTTGGCTAGCGAGATGGCTAAGCCTTTGGCTGAAAAGTCGACCGCTTACGTTCAGGAATTCCAGAAAATCATCGCTGGTGCCAGCGAAGAATTCACCAAGGCAGCTCAAGCCAGCATGGCCGACGTCCAAAAGGGCTTCACCTCCTTGATGGAAAGCACCACAAAAAATGCGCCTGCCGGCACTGAATCCGCCATGTCCTTTTTCAACCAGGCCATGAGTGCCAGCCAAAACGCGTTCAAGACGGCTCAGACCTCGGCTCAACAAGCCATTGATGCCGCTCAGTCCAACTTCACGGCAGTTTCCAAGCAAGCCGCCGATGCGGTCAAAAAAGCTAGCAAGTAAGTTCCAGAAGGCAACTGCATTGGCATAAGCTAAGACTGCGGCACCTCCGGGTGCCGCAGTCATTGCCAGAACGTAATGTCCAACCTGTTGATGAATCACCGCCATGCAAACGCCAACAGAACCCCCAACACTGGAGGATGTAGCAGACACCCGTTCCGACGAACGGGTTGTCCTGCTCGACGAGGTCAATTTCAAATGGCTGCTGGCTGGGCTGGGCCTGTGGATTGACATGGCCCGGTTTCAAACTGACCGCTCCTATGCCAATCACTATCTGGCATTGGCTGAAGCCTCAGATTCCCGTGCATTGCAAGACTGCGCCTCTTTCTTGAGGAATCAGAGCGTCATGTCTGGCCGGTAAATCAACATCTCCACATCCGCTCTCTGCTCAGCCTGCACACTTCCTGCTGCCAACTTTCTTGCCGGGCTTCGCCCGGGATTGGTGCGCCACCAACGCGGCCTCCAAAGCGAACCGTGCCCAGGGCGCCATTTCGCTGATGGATTCCATGGCCTCGTCTGGCGCACTGTAATAACCCATGCTTCGCGGCTTTCCTTTGGCCAGGTAGGTGAAACGCTCGCACCCGGCCGACTCAAACTGGACACTTGATTCGGGACTGGCCTTAAGCCAAAGCTTCTCTCCTTTGCCCAGGTCCGCCAGAATGGCAATGGTCAGGCCGTCCGTACTGATGCCGTAGCCGCCAAACATTCGCCTCAAAACGCACGGACCTGCCGTGGACAACAGTTCACAGCAATAGTGTGCAAACTCATCGCGTCGGGCTTTCATCCCAAAAGTCTAGCACCCACTCTTGCAAGCCGGCATGCATTCCCTTGATGGTGGCTGTGCTGTGCCTCAGTTGGACTGAAACCCAACATCTTGTTACGTGTTGACACTGGGCCGTCATGCCCACCCCCTATGCTCAAAGCATTCCAAATAACAATCAAAACCCGAGGAGACCATCATGCCCAATGCTATTTACCGACTGGAGAGCTCATACCCCATGTTCGGCCCACTGTTGCCGATTGCCGGTGCCAAACTGCTGACGCTGTTCGACAGCGCTGTGGCCACGGTCATCGCTGCAAAAAGCATGACCAAACCGTGCGGGCATGAAATCCGGGTGGTTCACATACCGACCGGTGAAGTGATTTTTCGCAAAACAAAAGAATGCGCAGCTTGTGCTGGTGACGATTTGTAAGGATGGTCCGCGCGTCGAGAACAGTCATATAGGCACCGTGCGCCAGCCAACAGGCCAGTTGGTCTGGAAGATTTCAGGGTAGTTTTTTTCCTCAAGCGAAACGTTATGCAAGCAGCGTTCGCAAGGCATTGGTCAGCTCGGTCACCGAATCTGGCGTCAGGCCCTTCAGTGATAACTCCAACCTGCCGCCCTTTTCAAACGCTTTTATTTCTCCCGTTGCACCCTTGTACGAAACTGGCTCGCGGTTCGACGTCAGTCGCTTTGCGGGCAACTTTTGCGCCGCCATCCGCTTTGCCACAACCTCTCGAGCGCTGAGCCCCTTGGCGGCAATTTCCAGAATCAGTTTCATTGCAGCATCGTCCCCCATCAACTCCGAGTACTCGCGAACGGCAACAAGCATCTTTAATGAAAGCAGGTCCGGGTACTCAGCAATGACATTGATGACGCGTGAACTCACGCTGGCTATGGATACTGTCCGGCTGACAATTTCGTCGGAGTAACCCAGTGCCAGACCAAGCGCCCTTTGGTTCGGGTAGACCTTCCTGTTGAGGAGCTCTTTCCAGCAAAGGGCATCATCGAGCGGCGTCTGCTCTTTGCGCTCGACATTGGCAGCTCGAGCTTCTTCGTAAAGTGTCTGGACTGAGTCTGGCCGCCTTTTGATTTCAACACGCAAGGTTTGCAGGCCTGCGGCACGGGCACCTCGCAGACGAGTCTCCCCTTCAATTCAAATTTCCTGATCCGCAAGGAACCGTCAACGGCACATCAGACCAAGCGAAAGATCATTTTGGCTCCGGTTTCCGGGTGACAGAACGTTTGGTCAGTCAAGTCGGCTAGCAAGAGGCCCAGGGCCTTGTCATGCGCCG
>CAIVHU010000256.1 GCA_903905735.1 uncultured beta proteobacterium | reverse complement strand
GCCTTGAAGGCATTTTTGTTGCAGCACCTGTACCGGCACCCGCAGGTGGCAGCCACCACTGGGCAGGCGCAGGTGGTGGTCAGGGAACTGTTTGCGGTCTATGTCAGCGCGCCGGGCGAAATGCCAGACCGGTATCACCAGCGCATCCATCCCATGCAGGCAGCGCACGAAGGGTTGGGTGACGGTAGTATGGATGCCAAAAATGCGCGGGTGGTGGCCGACTACATTGCCGGCATGACCGACCGGTTTGCGCTGCGCGAGCATGAGCGCCTGACCGGTCAGCGACTGCTGGCATAAACGCAGACCCATTTCCAAGCGCCAGGCAGCAGCACACTACATCCAAACTGGCCTCAAACTTCAAGGTGAATCAGCATGATGGACGATAAAGCAGTGGTGGCAGACACGGTAGCCTGGCTGGAGCGTGCCGTGATCGGCCTGAACCTGTGCCCGTTTGCCAAAAGCGTGCATGTTAAAGGCCAGGTGCACTACGCGGTGAGTCGCGCGACCTCTGAATCGGATTTGCTGACGGACTTGATTCAAGAGCTGAAAGCGCTCGTAGCCCATGCTGATAAAGAGCGGGACACTACTCTTTTTATAGTACCGGATTACCTGCAGGATTTTCTCGACTTCAATGACTTTCTGGATGTGGCGGATCAGGCACTGGTTGATCTGGACCTCGACGGGGTGTTGCAAATCGCCTCGCTGCACCCGGACTACCAGTTTGCGGGCACCCGCCCAGACGATGTGACCAATTTCACCAATCGCGCACCGTACCCCACCTTGCATCTGTTGCGCGAGGACAGCATCGACCGGGCAGTGGACGCTTTCCCCAACCCGGAATCCATTTTTGACACCAACATGCAGACGATGCAGGCACTGGGCGTGGCAGGCTGGCACGCGCTCAAGGTCGGCCCGGGCAACTCGGCGGAAGTCCCTGTAGCTGGCGCCGAGAAGCTGCCAGGCAGGCCGGCAGACGTGGCATCATCCGATCATGACTGTGCAAAAAACTGATATGGCGCGCCCGGCCAAGGATTCCCGCCATCAAGTCCGTCAGGGCGCACCTGCCAGGGAAGCTGCTGCCACGGCCAACCCGCTGGCCGATGAGTTACGCCCCGGGCAATCTGTCGAGCTACTAAAAGAACTGCACATCCTGACCCGCGAGGGCAAACTCAACCAGGATTCGCGGCGCAAGCTCAAACAGGTGTACCACCTGTACCAGTTCATTGAAAAGCTGCTGCTGGAACTGCCGACGCAGGCATCCGCAGCGTCGCCTCTGGGCCTCACCGTGGCTGACCACGGCGCAGGCAAGTCGTACCTGGGGTTCATCCTGTACGACCTGTTCCTCAAACAACAAGGGCAAGGGCACATCTTTGGCATCGAGTCGCGCCCTGAACTGGTGCAAAAGTCGCAGGAGCTGGCAGCGCGGCTGGGTTTTGACCGCATGTCGTTTTTGAACTTGACCGTGGCCGAGTCGGCTCAGTCAGCGTTGTTGCCAGAGCGTATCGACATGGTCACCGCGTTGCACGCCTGTGATACGGCTACCGACGATGCCATCGCCTTTGGCCTGCAAAAACAGGCGCGGGTGATGGTGCTGGTGCCGTGTTGCCAGGCCGAAGTGGCGCGGGTGCTCAGCCAGCACAAGGCGCTGTCGCTGTCGCGCACGCCGCTCTCGGAGCTTTGGCGCCACCCGCTGCACACGCGGGAGATGGGCAGCCAGATCACCAATGTGCTGCGCTGTCTGTACCTGGAGGCCTGCGGCTATCAGGTGACCGTGACCGAACTGGTGGGTTGGGAGCACAGCATGAAAAACGAGCTGATCATCGCCCGTTACACCGGCCAGCCCAAGCGCGCCAGCGCCGAGCGGTTGCGGGCTTTACTTGCCGAGTTTGGTTTACTGTCGCTGATTCATACACGCTTTACGGCGCTGTCAGACAATAGCAGCTTGGTCGATGCAGGGTAGTGTTTCGACCATTTTTCAGATTTTTGGAGATGATCATGAAACGATTCATTCAAACGGGGTTGGTGACAGTTCTGGTTTTGGCTTTGAGCGCCTGCGCCAGCAGCAGCCCGGATGTGGTCCAGCGCGGCGATGCCCAGCGCATGTCACAGGTGCAGGATGGCGTGTTGCTGTCGATTCGCACGGTGACCATTGATGGTAGCCAGAGCGGCATTGGTGCCACAGTCGGTGGCGTGACGGGTGCAGTGGCGGGCGCCACCCGCGGCTCTGGTGGCGCAGAGAGTAGCGTGATCGGTCTGCTGGTCGGGGTGGCTGGCGCGGCGGCGGGCAATGCCATCGAGCGCATGTCCACGCGTGAAGATGCCAACGAGTTGCTGATCCAGCTCAGAGGCGGTGAGCGCCGCGCCATTGTGCAGGCCAAGGGCAGCGAGACGCTGGTGCCGGGTGACCAGGTGATCATTGTCACCACGGGCGGCAAGGTTCGCGTCACCAAAGCGCCGCAGTAACGGCGCGGCAACGTTCCGCACGGTGTCATGGCACGATTGCCCAGGCTGACCCTGCCGGGTTACCCGCACCACATCATCCAGCGGGGCAATAACCGCCAGGCGATTTTTGCCACAGCGGCAGATGATCAGTTTCTGCTCGATCTGCTGCTGGAGCAGTCCAGCCAATGTGACGTGCAGATCCACGCCTATGTGCTGATGAGCAACCACTTTCACCTGCTGGCCACACCTCAGACGGACGATGGTTTGCCCAAAATGATGCAGGCCCTGGGTCGCAGCTACGTGCGCTACTTCAACCGCGCGCAGCAGCGCACCGGCACCTTGTGGGAGGGGCGCTACAAATCCACCCTGATCCAGACAGATCGCTACCTGCTGGCCTGCATGGCCTACATCGACCTCAATCCGGTGCGCGCCGGGCTGGTCGCGCAGCCGCAAGACTATCCGTGGTCAAGTCATGGGCACTATCTTGGCTTGCGGGTAGACCGCCTGATCAAGCCACATGCCCTGTTTTGGAGCCTGGGCAACACGCCGTTTGCCCGTGAAGCGGCGTATGCCGAAATGGTG
>CAIVHU010000255.1 GCA_903905735.1 uncultured beta proteobacterium | reverse complement strand
TTGTTGCAGTGGCATGCGTTGAACGATATCGGAAACGGCGACGGAACGTAAGCTAAAAATGCATCTGCCAGCCAACAACCTTCAAACACTGACGCATTCAGCAAAAATATCTTGCTTCAAGCAGTCTTGCCGGAGGGACACGTTCAGACCGCTGCCCCGGTGGCTTGCCTTTCTCGAACTTGGCTCAACCAACCTTTACGGGAGTGTCAGGATTTCTATGTGCAGGGCAGTTGAATGTTAGCCACGGTTTTCGATAAAGGCATCAAACTAATGCTTCGTAGGGCTGCGCGAGGTGCGGACCAGCATGAATTTCATACGGTAGATCCCTGCTGTGCAACTGCAAACCCCGTGAGCTGCGAACGTCTCCAGTTCAACCATGGGTCGCATCGGAAGTCTATGGCTTCACATTTCATATGATTCTTGTGCTTGTCTGCCAGACCAGCTCGCAATCTGACGTAAGTCATTGTTTTAATTCATAAATATTTTAAGCTGGTCAGCCAGACTAGCTCGCGATTTCTCTGTATATCGCCCCAAAATTTCCGATCTTCAATCCACAGTAAATGGGTGCTGGGGTTGAGGTCTGCTGGTTCCATGTTGACGTTTGATCAAGCGGCAATGGCAACGACAATACCACCCAGAAAATTGTCGTCGGATGTTCAATTGAAATCAAAGTCACGCTGGTCTGTACGCCTGGGTTCCCCTGAATGGGCCAAACACACTTACGAGCGTTCGGCAGACGATCCACTGCGTTTGTTGGGCAGTGCCCGCCGTGGGCTGCAGAGTGGTGCGCTTGCCAAACTGGAGGACGAGTTTGTTCTGGTGGTCGGTGACCATGTGAGCACGTTGAGCCATGCGGACAACAAAGAGCTTGCCGCAGCCACCGCGCGTACCGAGCCGGATGATCGACCGTACGTTTTCCAACCAGCACCGGTGCGCGCCGCCCCACCAGTCATTGTTGTGATCAAGCGACGGCGAGTGGCAGCTCCCCATTGAGGGTGTCATGCGCTTTCGCCAGGCAAGCGCCCAACAACAAGAGCGCGTCACCCATGTGCTCCTGCTCCTGCAAGCTTGTGCACATTTTTGGTCACCTGGGGAGTGGAAATACGCTGTCACTCCCAACGGTTTTGGCTTGCACTCCGTACTAAAAGCTCCTGAATTGGGAAACATCGACAACCATGAGGGCCTGTTGATTTTTTTATGGCAGGTGGTTATACTGAGTTTTAAAAATATCAGTATAACTCTTCAGTGCTTTACACATCACTTTCTACCGCAGCCCAAACTGCCTATGCGTCGCTGGCCAGCGCCAGTCGGTTAGAGGACGTACGCACGGTGGCTGAGTTACCAGGCAGCTTTTCCAAGAAACTTGTGAAGGGAAACGAGTATTGGTATTACCAGACACCAGACCTTACCGGGAGGCAGATCCAGATTTTCTTAGGCGGTGCATCTGACGAACTCACCGAGTTAATAACGCTCCATCGTAGCGGGGATGACAAGAAGGTGCACCTACGCCAACTCACTCGCCAAGCTATCGCAGCTGGTTGCCCTTCCATTGTCCCTACGCACGCAAAAATCATTGAACGCTTGGCGGATGCGGGATTCTTTCGGGCCGGAGGAATACTGGTTGGGACACACGTTTATATGGCCTACCAGAACTACCTTGGCATTCGTTGGCAATCTGCTGCACAGACCGTGGATTTGGACTTTGCACATGCGGGGCGCAACGTCTCCGTCGCTATCCCGTCTGACGTCACCATGGACATGGGCAGCGAAATCGAAGCCCTCAAGATGGGATTCGTTCCAGTCAAGAGTCTGACTACCTACGTGAAATCCGATGAACCGGATTTGCAAATCGATTTCGTGACTTGTCGGCACCGGGGCGGTGACACTCCCGTTCTCATCAAGGCGCTAAACGCCACCATGCAGCCGCTGAAATTCATGGAGTTCTCAATGGAGGCACCGATTCAGGTAACTCTGCTTGCACAGCGCGGACCCATCACGGTCAACGCGCCGCCGCCTGAAAAGTACGCTTTACACAAGTTGCTGGTCTATGGTGAGAGACCACAAAAAATGCGGATTAAAGCTACTAAGGATTTGGCCCAGGCGGCATCACTTATCGACTACCTTGCAAAGAACGATTCCGATTTACTAAGCCAGACGTGGCGCGGGCTAATCAGTCAAGGGCCTGGGTGGCGGAGCCGGGCGATGGAGGGTCTAAAGGCGTTAATGGAACGTTACCCCGGAGTGGACACCTCTGCATTACTCGAATAGCAGTTGCAATCTGTTCAGCAGAACACATAACGGATCACGACGGTGTCTGCACCGCATCAATGCCCAGCACACAACAATCGTCAGCGCCGTGACCGGCGGCAATGAGCTGATCCATGCGCGCTGCCACCAGCGGCAGTGCCGCCATGGGGCGATCTCCGGCGGTTTCAAGCATGAGCCCAATGTCTTTGCGTGCCATGGTCAGTTCAAAACTGGGAGTGAAGTCACCTTTGGCCATATTGGCACCACGACCTGAAGCGATCGCGTTCAAATCGAGAAAGTCGAACAGTTTGAGGGCATCGAATGCACTCACGTCACTGGCCTGCGCCATCGTGAAGACGTCAGCCACGACCGCGGCGACACCAAGA
>CAIVHU010000254.1 GCA_903905735.1 uncultured beta proteobacterium | reverse complement strand
GCCGACAAGCTGGCCGTGGCCGCAATGGCGGTTATGTCGGTCGCTATTTCAGCCGCTGCTTTTGGGTGGCTGTATCAAACATTTTTTAACTGAGAGCATCACTATGAGCAATGAAATCGCAACAATGAACCACTCGTTCAGCGACATGCAACTGATGGCAGAGTCCATCGCGCGGTCTGGACTGTTTGGCATGAAGTCACCTGACCATGCCCTGGCGCTGATGCTTGTCGCACAAGCCGAGGGCATGCACCCGGCCACGGTCACGCAGGACTACGACATCATCCAAGGCAAGGCCTGCCGCAAGTCTCACAGCGTCATGGCTCGCTTTCAGCAGACTGGCGGCAAGGTTGAATGGCACGCACTGACTGACGCCATCGCTGACGCCACATTCAGTCACCCGGCAGGCGGCAAGCTGCGCATGAGCTGGACGTTTGAGCAGGCGACTGCAGCAGGGTTGACCGGCAAGGATAACTGGCGCAACTACCCGCGCGCAATGCTTCGGGCGCGGCTGATTGCCGAAGCCATCCGGGCCATTTACCCGGCTGCGCTGGGTGGCATGTTGCTGGCAGAGGAAGCGCAAGACCTGCCGCCGCAGGCCGACATTCCAGCAGCACCCATGAAGCGCGTTGACCCGGCGACCGGCGAAATCTCCAAGGCTTTGCCTGACTACCCGCAAGCCAAGTTCACTGCACAGCTTCCCAAGTGGAAAGCCAGCGTAGATGAAGGCGGCAAGGTGTCTGACCTCCTGGCCATGCTGCAAAGCAAATACACGCTGAGCCCTGAGCAGCTTGCAGCGATCAATGCCCTGGCCAAGCCTGCGGCACCCGATGAACAACCAGACGCTGATTTTGTGTCTGAACTTGGAGAATGAAGATGGAACTGCATCAACTCACACAGGGAACACCTCAGTGGCATGCCCACCGCCTGACGCACTTCAATGCTTCAGACGCGCCCGCAATGATGGGCTGCAGCGCATACAAGACGCGCAGCCAGCTTCTGCACGAAATGCACACCGGCATGGTTCCCGAGGTGGATGCCGCGACACAGCGCCGTTTTGACGACGGCCATCGGTTTGAAGCCATGGCCCGCTCGCTGGCAGAGGCCATCATTGATGATGATTTGTACCCGGTTGTTGGAAGTCTGAAGAATCTGAGCGCGAGCTTTGATGGATTGACGATGGACCGCAAGGTAGATTTTGAGCACAAGTCTTTAAACGCCGATCTTCGCGAGTGCATGAAAAGCCCAGACGAAGCTGTTCGCCTGCCTCTGCAATACCGCGTTCAGATGGAACAACAGTTGCTCGTGGCGGGCGCTGAGAAATGCCTGTTCATGGCCAGCAAGTGGAATGGCGATGAGTTGATCGAAGAGCGCCACTGCTGGTATTACCCAGATTTCCAACTGCGCCAAAAGATCATCGACGGCTGGATTCTGTTCGAGTCCGACCTCGCCAACTACGTCCCGCCAGTGGCCGAAGTCAAAGCCGTGGCCGCCCCCCAATTCGGCTTGCCAGCTGTCAGCATCCAAGTGAATGGCAGCATCGCCCTGATCGACAACCTGCAGGTGTTTGGCGCGGCCCTGACAGCCTACATCGAGCGCATCAACAAATCGCCCGAGACAGATCAGGACTTTGCGGATCTGGAAGCCACAGTCAAGACCCTGAAAAATGCCGAGGATGCGCTTGACGCCGCTGAATCCGGCGCGCTGGCCCAGACTGACAGCATCGACACCATGCGCCGCACCGTGGCCATGTACCGCGATACCGCCCGGACAAATCGCCTGCTGATTAACAAGCTGGTGAAGTCTGAGAAGGAAAACCGCCGCACTGCCATCGTGAGTGAAGCGGCTGCCGAGTTGGTGAGCCATGTCAACGCCCTGAGCAAGCGCATTGGCCAGAACATACCAATCATCAACAGCAACTTTCCCATGGTCCTCAAGGGATTGAAGTCCATCGACTCGATGCGCGACGAAGTGGCGGTCGAGTTGGCCCGGTGCAAGATTGACGCCAACGCGACGGCTGACCATATCGCATCACATCTCAAGGCCATCGACCAGG
>CAIVHU010000253.1 GCA_903905735.1 uncultured beta proteobacterium | reverse complement strand
GTGGGGGTATCAAAGGCAAAAGCGGGGAACAAAACGGGGAACAAAATCAATTTATGAAGTTAAAAAACGTTGTAAATCAATATGTTGCGCCTCGTAATCGAATCCCCCCAGCTTTATTTAAATCAAGTGCTTGCAGCGCAAAGCGCGAAAGTACTTGAAGAAATCACAGGCGCTCGAAAATCACCGCAATGCCTTGGCCGCCGCCGATGCACATGGTGGCCAAGCCATATCTGCCGCCAGTGCGCTGCAGTTCATACACCGTTTTGGTCGCGATAAAGGCACCCGAGCAGCCAATCGGGTGACCGAGCGCGATGGCGCCGCCATTCACGTTTGTTTTGGCAGGATCGAGGCCAAGTCCTTTGCTGACAGCAAGGGCCTGCGCAGCAAAGGCTTCGTTGGCCTCAATCACATCGATCTGGTCGAGCTTCAAGCCGGCTTTCTTTAGGGCCAATTGGGTCGCTGTGATCGGGCCTTCACCCATGATCTCATTGGGCACGCCGGTGACCGCATACGACACGATGCGTGCCATTGGCTTCTGGCCTGCCTTGGCCGCCACATCGGCAGAAGCCAGCACAAAAAAGGCAGCACCGTCGTTGATGCCAGAGGCGTTGCCGGCGGTGACTGTTCCATCCTTTTTGAACGCTGGCTTCATCTTGGCTAGGGTTTCTATCGTGGTGTTGCCTTTGACGTGTTCGTCGGTGTCAAACACCACGTTGCCCTTGCGCGTTTGCTGGACGATCGGCACGATTTGCGACTTGAAACGGCCCTCAGCGATGGCCGCAGCGGCACGGCGCTGCGATTCACAGGCCAGGGCATCTTGCTCTTCACGCGAGATATTCCACTTGGTGGCCAGGTTTTCTGCGGTGATGCCCATGTGACCCACACCAAACGGGTCGGTCAGGATGGCCACCATCAGGTCGATGGCCTTGGCGTCGCCCATGCGGGCACCCGAGCGCATGGCGGGCAGCGCGTAGGCGCCACGCGACATGACTTCAACCCCGCCACCGATGCTGTAGTCGAAATCTCCCAGCATGACGTTCTGTGCGGCCGTCACGATGCCTTGCAGACCTGAGGAGCACAGACGGCTGACCTGCATGGCAATGGAGTCCATCGGCATGCCCGCCTGAATGGACGCCACGCGCGATACGTAGGCGTAACGCGCATCGGTCGGGATGCAGGTGCCAACCACCGCGTTGCCGATCAAGGCGGCGTCAACGCCCGAGCGGGCAATCGCCTCTTTCATCACCAGACCAGCCAGTTCCGGGGGCTCCATGGTGGACAGGGCACCGCCAAAAGTACCAATGGCAGACCGCACTGCGCTCAGAACGACAACATCCTTACTCATGGGGAATCTCCTAATTTAAATTGAAATGCCGGGGTGGGAGGTGTGCAGCAAACGCTGCAGCGCAGCAATCGTATCAGCCCGGATGCGGGAACTTTGCAGCGTCTGAAAATACTTGGGTTGATGCGGCGAAGAGGGATGGTCATGATTGGGTTTGTTGACAGGTATCAAGTCACCAGGGTGTCATGCCACTATCATGCAAAAACGCTAGCGCAGTTGCTTTCACAAGGAGAAAAATATGCAAGTCCAGATTCATACCGACAACCACATTGAAGGCACAGAAGCCATGGCGCAATGGGCCAGCAGCACCATCAAGACAGCTTTGGCGCGTTTCAGCGGCCAGATCACGCGCGTGGAAGCGCATCTGAGTGATGAAAATGGTGGCAAGAAAAACAAGGAAGAAAGCATCCAGTGCACTCTGGAAGCGCGGCTGGAAGGCCACCAACCTTTGGTTTTGAAACATCAGGGGGCCAATTTGAGCCAGGCCCTGGAAGGTGCTGCCGACAAAATGGGCCGTCTGATCGATAGCACACTGGGCAAAACAGCCCGCGTGTAAGCTAGTGTTTAATTGCATTAATATACATATGTAATTATCATCCTGCTTGTTCAATACAAGCCGGAGGTGGTCATGGCGCGAGTCGCGGCGAGCGTAACGTGTAGCGATCAGGATCGCAAAGAGTTGGAGCGGCTGAGCAGC
>CAIVHU010000252.1 GCA_903905735.1 uncultured beta proteobacterium | reverse complement strand
CACTGTCGGCCAGATCCACGGGCTCACCCCGGGGGATTTTGCACAGCTGAGTCGTCGTTGGAAGTTCTCGCCCGAGTCCAGAGTCTGCGCGCCGGACAAGGCGGCCGATGTGCTGGTGCAGTGGTTGCAGGAGGAGGTCCGTCTTGTTGGCAAGGCAGATGATTGCTAGGGCTGTGCGGCGTTCGGGCTGGAATGTTGCAGTCGAAGCGGTCGGAACATCGAGTGGAGACGGCGGTGGGTGGACGGTCGATGTTTTAGCAAGTCGAGAGGGAGGAAAGCCGGTGGCGTTCAAGCTTCAATGGGGTCACTTGCCATTGGATGAAGTATCCCGTCGCCAATCCGTACTCCAGGCAGCCGGAATCCGCACCCTTTGGCTCATGCGGCAGCAGAGCATTCCCGTCGAGCAGGCCACTCCGGCATTCAGGCTCAGCCATGATGTTGAGACCAACGCGTGCGTTGTGTCACTGCCGGGGCCTCAATACCATCCAGCTTTCGCGACGGGCAAGAACAGCGATGGCGCGAACTACTGGCGGCAGCACATCGAACTGGGCCGATTTGTCGAGGGGGCTTTGGCCGGGAAGCTGCGCTTTGCGCCGCAGGTAGGCCGCACCTTGCCGCTGGACGTCTGCGCGGCGTACACCGACTGTTGGCACTGCAATGAGACAACGGGCCTGGTCATCGACCTGTGTTTCGCCGCCAGCCGAGTGCTTCAGGGTGCTGCGGACGTGATGGCCAACATCTACGATTTTGACGACGAGGGAAGGGGTGCCGCGTTGTTGATGTCAACGTTGCCGGCTGCGCTCCTGGCGCACCACGGCATTGGCCCGATCAAGCCGCGATACAGTCGAACGGAAGGACAGTCTTACCTGTCCAACGGCTGCGTTCACTGCGACGCGCTGCAAGGACGATTTTTCGACCATGAGGCCGCCTACGACGCGCAACCGGTTTTCAGCGTCGATGTGCTGTTCGATGACCGTTGGTTGTCGCACCTGGAGGATCGTGAGGCCATTGATAAATGGTGGTTCGATGATCGACCTGCCGCTCATCGCGGCTGCGGGGTAGCTGAGGAATTTAGGTTGATGGATGGGTGTTATTGATAGTGGATGAATTTGGCTTGTAGCCCTTGTTTCATAAGAACTACAAGCTATAAACCTTATAGTGCACTAAAGAGCCTTGCGGCATTACCGTAAAGAAGCTTGTCAATCACGCTGCTCTTAAAACCAAGCTCCACAAAGTCGTCAATCGTCTGCCCGATGGGGCGAAACGGGTAGGACGATCCAAACAAAAACTGATCGCCCAGAAAACTGTTAGCTGCCTCCACATAAGCACTGGTGCCTGGCTGGAACAGGTACATGTCGGGCACCAGGTGCACGTTGTCATAACGAAACGCCACCCCAATGGCTTGCTGCACGTTGGGCCAATAGCCGTGGTAGACCACGATGGGCAATTGCGGAAACGCCTGCGCCACTCTGGCCAGCGGAGCCGGGTCGTTGAAACGCAAATCAGGCGTAGTTGGGCCACTCATCAAAAACACCGGCACACCCAATTCGGCGCACAACTCATAGATCGGAAAGTACACCGGGTCATCCGGGTGACGTGGCGGCGCTCCAAAGCCGGGTTCCAGATCAATGCCGGATAGCCCCAACTGCTTGATAGCGCGCTCCACTTCGGCCAGTGCGGTAGTCTCACCCTGCAACACCGGGTCCACCGCGCCAATACCAATCAGCTCAGGGTGGCCTTGCACGATCTGGTGAATCAGGTCATTGGGCAGATGTTGGCTAGGCGTGTGGCGGCCCACCACCACGGCGTGGCTCAGTCCGCCCCCATGCACTTCTGCCAGAAAACCTTCAGGAGTGCGCGAGCGAATGAAGTGCGCATCGTCACCCCACGTACCCACGCGCCGGTTGAGCCAGCGTGCAGTGGCCTCGCCGGGTGAACCTGGGGTGGCACCGAAAAAGTCGTGCAGGTAAGCCGGGCGGCAGCGCATGTCGATGACGCGTTGGCTGCCAGGAGCGGAGTTGTTGGAATTGTTGGAAGGTAAAGCGTTGCTGGACATGCGAACGGTGCTCAAAAAATGATTAAAAGGCTTGGTCTTCGCCGAAGGTCACGCGGTGCAGCAGGCGGTGCTGGCTGTCGTAATCGTTGGTGGCGTAGTGCACGGTGGCCCGGTTGTCCCAGATGGCGACGGTGTTTTTCTCCCAGCGCAGGCGGGCCTGGAATTCCGGGCGCTGGAATTGGGCAAACAAAAAGGTCAGCAGCGCGTCGCTTTGCTGGCGTGACAGGCCCTTGATGCGGTCGGTGAAATTTGGGTTCACGTAAATCAGTTTTTTGCCAGTCACCGGGTGGGTGCGAACCACAGGGTGCACCACGGGCAAATGGTCCGCACGTGCTTTGCGGTAAAGCTCATCACCGTTCTCCAACTGGTCGAAATAGCCGGGCCAGCCGCTGTGCTCAAAGCTGTGCACCGCTTCCAGTTCTTCCAGGTATACCTGCAGCGACTTTGGCAACGATTCAAAGACGGCGGTCGAACTGCCCCACAGCGTATCGCCACCAGCCGGTGGAATCACTTGTGAGTAGAGGACGGTGCCGGTGGGCGGGTTGGCTGAGAAGCTTATATCCACATGCCATTGATCCACACCATAACGATGCCCCGCCGGTTTGGTCTCAATCACTTCAACCACCTTGTAGTTTTCCAGGCGCGGGAAGAAGGCCTTGGCTTTGTCGGGGTCGCCGAAGATTTTGGCAACCTCGATTTGCTGTTCAGGGGTCAGGTTCTGCTTGCGAAAAAACAGCACCTGGAATTGGGCCAGAGCTTGGCGCAATTCGCTGCGCAGGCCTTCATTGCCAATGTTGGCCAAATCAACATCAAGAATGGTGGCACCAATGTTGGGTGTGTAGGGTTCGATGGTCAGGAGTTTGTAGGTGGCTGATGCGGCGCTTGTGGTGGACATAAAGGGCTCTCTAAAATGGTTTGTGGATGAACTGTCGCGACGGACAAATTCTCAAGTGGTCGCAAAAATATCCATGTCGTGCAGACGACAAATCTCTATGCTCATTGGCTATTTACTAATGCGAAAAACGTGATTGATCACAACCCAACTCCGTGGTACTGGGGGCCCAATTCATTTTTTGAAGGCACGCCCCCTGATCTCAAAAAGACTGTGCTTGACCAATCCAAACGGCTGCTCATCCGGCGCGGAGGCAATGTCTTTGAAGCCAACGATCCGGCAAATCATGTATTCTTTTTGGAGCGTGGTCTGGTCAAGATTTACCACTTGGCCCACACGGGGGAAGTCACTGTTTTTTGGTTCTGCACGGGGGGCGAGTTGTTTGGGCCAGGGGGGATGACAGGCGCGAAAGAGCAAGACGTTTACGCCCAAGCGGCCAGCTCATCGGTCATTTACGCGGTGCCCCAGACGCTTTATGAGCAACTGCTTTATGCCCATCCCCAATTGGGCATCAACGTGATCAAGTTGTTGGGCGCACGTATGCGTATTGCCTGCGAAGCGCTGACCGACAAAAACACGCAACGTGCTGAATCCAGGGTAGCGCGCATTCTGCTGCGCCTGGCGCGCAACTGGGGCGTGCCAAGTGAGCATGAGATTCGCTTCAGTGTCACAGTTACCCAACAGGACATCGCCAACATGGCGGGCACCTGCCGACAAACCACCAATTCAATCTTCAAAGATTTCGAGCGCCTTGGCCTGATACGGTTCGATGGCCGAATCCTGTTGATTCGTGATGCCTCTGCGCTGTCCGCGTTGACGGTTTGATGTTCACAGTGGAACCTGGATTACGATGTGAATTTTGATGCGCGAAGTTTTGACCTGTAGCCCTCGTTCCATAACGGCCATAAGCTATAAAGACTATAGTATTCCAAAGAGCCTGGCGGCATTACCGTAGAGCAGCTTGTCGATCAAACTGCTCTTGAACCCCAGCGCCACAAAGTCTTCAATCGTCTGCCCGATGGGGCGAAACGGGTAGGACGATCCAAACAGAAATTGATCCCCCAGAAAACTGTTGGCCGCATCCACGTAGGCACTGGTGCCAGGTTGGAACAGGTACATGTCAGGCACCAGGTGCACGTTGTCATAACGAAACGCCACCCCAATGGCTTGCTGCACATTGGGCCAATAGCCGTGGTAGACCACGATAGGAAGGTGGGGAAACGCCTGCGCCAATCTGGCCAGCGGAGCCGGATCGTTAAAGCGCAGGTCAGGTGTGGTGGGGCCACTCATCAAAAACACCGGCACACCCAATTCGGCGCACAGCTCATAGATTGGAAAGTACACCAGATCATCCGAGTGGCGGGGTGGTGCACCAAAGCCGGGTTCCAAGTCAATGCCGGAGAGCCCCAGCACAGAAACAGCACGCTCCACTTCGGCCAGTGCAGTGCGCTCGCCTTGCAACACTGGGTCCACCGCGCCAATGCCAATCAGCTCCGGGTGGCCGTGCACGATCTGGTGGATCAGGTCATTGGACAGATGTTGGCTGGGCGTGTGGCGGCCCACCACCACGGCACGACTCAGCCCACCTTCATGCACCTCTGCCAGAAAACCTTCGGGTGTGCGTGAACGAACGAAGTGGGCATCGTCACCCCTTGTGCCGACACGGCGGTTTAACCAGCGTGCCGTGGCCTCGCCGGGTGAGCCTGGGGTAGCTCCAAAGAAGTCGTGCAGGTAGGCCGGGCGGCAGCGCATGTCGATGACACGTTGGCTGGCGGGGGTGGATGTTGTGCCGAGAGTGCTCATGCTGTCACCTTGTGTTGCACTGCTGGGCTGGGTGCCGCCAGCGTGCTGGCATCAAACGGCCCACCTGTGAATGCCCGATCACGGGTGGTGACCGGCACCTTGCCTGGCAGTAGAGGAAAAACCAGCTCGGCAAAGCGAATGGACTCCTCCAGATGCGGATAACCTGACAGCACAAAGCTGTCCACACCCAGGTCGACATACTCCTTGAGCCGTGCCGCCACTTCCTGCGGGTTGCCCACCAGCGCGGTACCGGCACCACCCCGCACCAGACCCACGCCGGCCCACAGGTTGGGGGCAACCACCAGCTTGTCGCGTCGTCCACCATGCAGCGCGGCCATGCGGCGCTGACCTTCGGAGTCCATGCTGGCGTAGCGCTGCTGGATTTTTTGGATGCTCTCATCGTCCAGGTTGCTGATGAGGCGATCTGCGGCAGCCCAGGCTTCTTCGGACGTTTCGCGCACGATCACATGCAGGCGCACACCAAAGCGCACGGCACGACCCAAGGCGGTAGCGCGGCGACGCACATCGGCAATTTTTTCACCCACAGCCTGGGGCGGTTCACCCCAGCTCAGATACACATCTACCTGTTCGGCGGCCAACGCATGACCAGCGGGTGACGAGCCCCCGATGTACAACGGCGGATGGGGCTGTTGCACGGCGGGGAAATAGTTGCGGGCACCCACCACGCGGTGGTACTTGCCCTCGAAATTGACGGTCTTGCCTGCGAGCACATCGCGCCAGATTTTGAGGTACTCAGAGGCCGCCTCATAGCGTTCATCGTGGTTCAAAAATACACCGTCAGCGGCCAGCTCGGCAGCATCCCCGCCTACCACCACATTGAACAGCACCCGCCCCTGGCTGGCCTGATCAAGCGTGGCGGCGGCGCGCGCGGCGGCCACCGGGCTGCCCAATGAGGTGCGCAAGGCCACCAGCAACTTCAGATGCTTGGTCACGGCCACCACGCTGGAGGCCACGGCAAAAGGATCATGGCAGCCGCTGCCTGTGGGAATGAGTATGCCGTCGTAACCCAGGTTGTCGGCGGCCACGGCCACCTGGTTCAGGTACTCGATGCTCGGCGCGCGACCGAAATCGGACTTGCCAAGGTAGCGGGTATCGCCAGAGGTTGGGAGAAACCAGAAGATATTGAGGCTCAAAGTGAATCCTTGAAGAGACGTTAAACAGGCTGAATAGTCAAAGTCACATTTGACGATCTGATCAACCGCCTGCCAACGAATGTTTTCTTGATTGCTTATGCGTATTGCGCAGATCGGAGGGGTGTGAACGACTTACAAGTCAATGGGAGATACATATCCCACAACGGCAAACCGGAGTAGTACTACTTTCAGAGGGCATGAGACGGCTCGGATACCAAGTTGGCTTTTTCAGCCCAGAGATGTCGCAGGCTATGCAGCGTCTGCGCAACGGCATTGGCCGCTTCGCGGCCCTTGATCTCGAAGTGGTTGAAGAAGAACTGCTGATGCTCTTCGCCAGCGTGAAAGTGGTGCGGCGTGAGTACCACAGAGAAAACGGGAACCTTGGTCTCCAACTGCACTTGCATCAGCCCTGTGACCACGCTTTGGGCGACAAAGTCGTAGCGATAAATGCCACCATCCACCACCAAGCCAGCGGCAACAATGGCTTGGTAGTTGCCACTTTTCGCCAGCAGCTTGGCATGCAGCGGAATTTCAAAAGCGCCTGGAAGTGTAAAAACATCCACGCTGGTGCTCGGGTAGCCCAGCGTGAGGATCTGGCTGAAAAATCCCTCCCGTGCCTGATCCACGATGTCCTTGTGCCATGATGCCTGGATGAATGCGATGCGGGAAGTTGCGATGGAGTTTTTTTCTAAAGACATGTGGTTTCTTCTAGAGTTTGAAAAGGAGTGATGGTTTGTGGCTCTGGCCCCAGGCCATCCAGATTGAGCGTATGAAAATGTTGCTGCTTTTTGGCAGACAGGTACGCCCGGTTGTGCACATTCACATGCGACGTGGTGGCGTGCACACGGGCGACGCAAATGCCGTGGGCTTGAAGTTGTTGCGCCTTGTCGGGGTTGTTGGTGATCAACTCCACTTCGGTAATACCCAGGGCGCGTAGCATGCCAGCACTGTCGCCGTAGGTGCGCAAGTCTTCTCCAAAGCCCAGCTGGCGGTTGGCCGCAAATGTATCCAGCCCCTGAGCCTGCAGCTTGTAGGCATCCAGCTTGGCATACAGACCAATGCCGCGCCCCTCTTGGCGCAGATACAAGAGCACGCCCCCGCTGGCACTTAAGGTGTTCATGGCATCGCGCAGTTGAGCGCCACAGTCACATTTAAGGGAATGAAACACGTCTCCAGTGAGGCATTCGGAATGCAGGCGCACCAGCGTGGGCTGGTCCGAACGGATGGCGCCAAACACCAGCGCGATAGGCTCATCGCCAGATGGCAAACCCTTGAAGCTGACAAATTCAACGTGCTCTGGAATGCCACGCAGTGGAATGTGCACACGCTGACGGACCTGGATGTGTTTCACTTCAGATGTCATCATTTGAGCGCCGAAATTTCCTGGTTCTTGATCAGGCGTGAGCGCAGGATGTTGCGACTCAGGCCAAGTAGCTTGGCCGTCTGCACCTGGTTGCGGTGGCAAAACTCAAACGCTTCGCGGATCACGGTTTCTTCTATGTGGTCAAACAAAAAATCATCAGCCAGGTCAAAGAGCCCGTGCAGTGCGGTCACCAGCGCTTGTTGCGGCGTGGCCTCTGACTTTGGGCCAGGGGAAAGCCCGCGTTGAAGCCCCAGCGTTGACATGTGCAGGAACTCAGCGGACAGCATGTTGTGTGGGCAGATCAGCAGTGCATGGTGGATGACGTTTTCCAATTCGCGGATGTTTCCAGGCCAGTTGTGCTGCAGCAGTTTTTGCTCAGCACTGAAGTCCATCGTCTCTGGTCCATAGCCCAGTCTTCCCCGATAGTCCTTCATGAAGTGGCGGGCTAGCGGCAGGATGTCTCCTGGGCGCTCACGTAATGTCGGCAGGGCCAGAGTAGCCACATGCAGGCGATAGAACAGGTCTTCCCGAAAGTGCCCTGCCGTCACTGCGTCTTGAAGGCGCACATTGGTTGCAGCCACCACCCGCACATCGACGGCAATACTTTTGTGTGACCCCAGGCGGACCACCTCACGCTCCTGTAAGACGCGCAGCAGTTTGACCTGCATGCTCAAGGGTAAGTCACCAATTTCATCAAGAAACAAGGTGCCTCCATTGGCTGCTTCAAACCATCCTGTCTTGCTGG
The DNA here is from genome assembly GCA_903905735.1 of uncultured beta proteobacterium. Lineage (GTDB taxonomy): Bacteria > Pseudomonadota > Gammaproteobacteria > Burkholderiales > Burkholderiaceae_C > Rhodoferax. The sequence goes on along the minus strand of CAIVHU010000252.1, from coordinate 23,437 downwards.
TGAAGGCGCCCGTAAAGGCCCCTTTTTCATGGCCAAACAACTCGCTTTCGACCAGGGTTTCAGAGAAGGCTCCGCAGTTGACCGCCACAAAGGGACGATGGCGACGTTTGCTCAGGTCGTGCACATGGCGTGCAATCAACTCCTTGCCTGTGCCGGTTTCTCCAATGATGAGCACATTGGCATCGCTGGGCGCGATCATGCGAACCCTCTCCAGGATAGCCACGGAACAAGGGTCCTGGAAGACCTGGGCCGTGGCACGAATCGAGGTAGTCAGTGCACGTGAATCCGGCAGCGTGAGCAACTGAGGGCTGTCCCACAAACGGTCTGGAACTTCAGGTGAACGGGGTTTGGGCATGAGGTGTGGCATGGGGCGTTTCAATGAAGCAACGGGGCTCAATCACAGGTGATCAACCTGGCCTTCGTATGTGCACATTATTCTGAAACTTTGATGCAAATCAAACCACGCATTTCAAATTTGGTTATGCGCATTTCGATTACTCGCCTGACGCGAACTTGATGGGCTGTTGATGCAGCAGCACACCAGCAGCAAATTGCTGTACCGACAGCACGGTATTTGCTGCCCTCGCAAAGCTAAGCCGTTGATTTCAAACAAAACCGACGGTGGCACATAAATCGCGATAAGGCTTGGCAAGCCGCAAGGTCTGCGGTGTCCAACCATAGAGGGTTCAATTCAATGAGTAGAAATAATCTGAAGGTCGTCCCAGCCAACGAGACACCACCTTTCCGTGCCCATACCACTGTGGACTATGAAACCCTGGCACAACGCTATCGCCCCATCTTCAAAAAGATTGCCGCTGGCGCACTGGTGCGTGAAGTGCAACGCCTGTTGCCGCATGAACCCATTGACTGGCTGAAAGCCGCCGGATTTGGTGCGGTACGTATCCCCGTGGAATATGGTGGTAGCGGTGCTTCAGTGCCACAGCTGTTTCATCTGTTGATCGAGCTTGGTGAGGCTGATCCCAACGTGGTTCAGGCCTTGCGCGGTCATTTTGCGTTTGTGGAAGATCGTCTCAACGCCCCGGCTGATGCACAGCGCGACCTTTGGTTCAAACGATTTGTTCAGGGTGATCTGGTGGGCAACGCCTGGTCGGAAGTAGGGTCGGTGGCGCTGGGGGATGTGAATACCAAGGTCTCGCTCAAAGATGGCAAGTGGGTGGCCAATGGTTCCAAGTTTTACAGCACGGGCAGTATCTTTGCCGACTGGATTGACCTGTATGCGCGGCGCGCGGACAACAACGCTGATGTGATTGCCGCAGTCAACACCCACCAGAGTGGCGTGCGCCAGTCGGATGACTGGGATGGCTTTGGTCAGCGCACCACCGGCAGCGGCACCTCAGTCTATGAGGATGCACAGGTTGATGCCGAGAATATTTTTCCCTTTGAGACGCGCTTCAAGTACCAGACCGCCTTCTACCAACTGTTTCACCTAGCAACCCTGGCTGGCATAGGTCGGGCGGTGGAGCGCGACGTGGCGCAGGAGGTGCGTGCGCGGCAGCGTATTTACAGCAGCGGCAATGCGTCACACGTCAGTCAGGATGCGCAGATTCAGCAGGTGGTTGGCCAGATATCGGCCTTGGTGTATGCCGCCGAAGCCACTGCACTGCGCGCTGCGCAGACGGCACAACGCGCCTATGAAGCGCGCTTTGTAGGTGATGCCGAGGTGGAGCGTCAGGTCAATATTGATACCGAAATCGAATCTGCAAAGGGCCAGATCGTGATTTCAGAACTGGTACTGCGTGCAGCCACCGATCTGTTCAATGCGCTAGGTGCCTCGGCTGCCAGTCGCAGCAAGGCGTTGGATCGCCATTGGCGCAACGCGCGGACCATCTCTTCGCACAACCCCATTGTTTACAAGTCACGCATTGTGGGTGACTTCAGCATCAACGGTACCGAGCCACCCTATATCTGGCAAATCGGCAGTGGGCCTGGCCGCAAATCCTGATCACCGAGTTTTCAACCTCTCAACTGCTTAAGGAACGTCATGACAACTTTTAGCCCAGAACTCAAAGATCGCCCTAGGGTCAACTCCACCGTGCCTTTTGTGGCACGTCTGCGCTCGCCACAGCCTGCACATGTGATTCGTGATGATGCAGAAGCCATTGCGGTTGCGCGTCGCCTGGCCACCGAATTTCGCAAAGAATCCGCGCTGCGTGACCGCGAAGGGCTGCTGCCATTGACCGAACTGGACACTTATTCGCAAAGCGGTCTGTGGGGCGTTACCGTGCCGAAGGCCTTTGGCGGTGCAGGCGTGTCGTATGCGACGCTGGCCGAGGTGATTCGCACCATCGCCCAAGGCGATTCCAGCATTGCGCAGATCACACAAAACCATCTGGCACTGGTGGCGCATATTGACTTGGACGCTACGCCTGAACAAAAGACCGAACTGTTTGCACTGGTTCTAAAAGGTGTTCGTTTCGGCAATGCCTTTTCCGAAAAAAACAGCAAGACCGTGGCTGCGTTCGAGACCACTTTTGTCATAGATGGTGATACCGCCGTGGTCAACGGTCAAAAGTTTTACACAACCGGCGCACTGCTGGCGCACATCGTTCCGATCGTTACCGTCTCACCAGAAGGCAAGGGTTTCCTGGCCTTTGCCGAGCGTGAGGCCGAAGGTTTGACGGTGCACAACGACTGGTCCAGTTTTGGCCAGCGCACCACCGCATCTGGCTCCATCACCATCAAAAATGTGCGGGTTCCCTTGAGCCGGTTGGTACCGGTAGCGGCGTTTGATCGACCCACTGCAGCAGGTGCCATTTCGCAAATCATCCAATCAGCCATTGACGGTGGCATTGCCGCAGCCGCATTGGATGACACGATTGAGTTCATTCGCACCCGTAGCCGCCCCTGGATTGACAGCGGCAAGGAGAGCGCGGCAGAAGACCCCTTCACTGTGTCTGCCATTGGTGACCTGAAGCTGCGCTTGCATGCCGCAGAGGCACTACTGGAACGTGCGGGGAAATCAATAGATGTGGCGCTTGCTTCGCCGACAGAAGAAAACGTCAACGCTGCCACCCTGGCCACTTCCGAGTCCAAGGTGTTGACCACAGAAGTGGCCATTGCAGCGACCAACAAGCTGTTTGAGCTGGCCGGTACGCGCGCCACGCTGGCGGAGCACAACCTGGACCGCCATTGGCGTAATGCCCGTGTGCACACCTTGCATGACCCAGTGCGCTGGAAGTACTTTCACCTTGGAAATTACTACCTCAATGGCGTTGCTGCACCTCGCCATCCCTGGAACTAAGTTAAAGGAATACCCCCAATGAGCAAGCCTATTCGCTTCAATGCATTCGAGATGAACTGCGTGGCCCACCAGTCCCCTGGGCTGTGGCGCCATCCACGCGACCGGTCCTGGCAGTACAAGGACGTGGAGTACTGGACTGATCTCGCAAAAATTTTGGAACGCGGTATCTTTGACGCGGTTTTTATTGCCGATGTGATCGGTTACTACGATGTCTACAAGGGTAACAACGACCACGCCTTCTTGGGTGGCGTGCAGATCCCGGTCAACGATCCTCTGCAGTTGGCCAATCCCATTGCGGCGGCCACCCAACATTTGGGTATTGGTATTACCGCATCCACTTCGTTCGAGCATCCCTATACGTTTGCACGCCGCTTGTCGACGGCTGACCACCACACTAAGGGCCGGGTGGGCTGGAACATTGTCACGTCCTACCTAGAGAGCGGTGCCAAGAACATCAGTCAAGGTGGTTTAAAGCGCCATGACAACCGATATGAGGTCGCCAACGAGTATGTCGAAGTGCTTTATAAGTTGTTTGAGGGCAGTTGGGAAGAAGGCTCGGTGGTGCGTGACCGCGAGAAGGGTGTCTTTGCCATACCGGAGAAAATTCACGAGATTGGTCACAAGGGCAAGTATTTCGAGGTGCCTGGTTATCACCTGTGTGAACCGTCTCCGCAGCGTACGCCGGTCCTATTCCAGGCTGGAGCATCCAATGCTGGCAAAGACTTCGCCGCCGAGCACGCTGAGCTGGTGTTCATCTCCACGCCAACCCAGGAGACTACGCGCGCCTATGTCAATGACATCCGCCTGCGCGCTGCTGCGGCGGGACGTGACCCGAAGAAACTGTTGATCTACGCGCTGGTGACACTGATTGTTGACGAGACCGATGCCAAGGCACAGGCCAAGCTGAAGGAGTACCAACAATACGCATCCTACGACGGGGGCTTGGTATTAACTTCAGGCTGGACTGGCATCGACTTCGGCCGTTATGCACCAGGCGACAGCGTGCGCAAGGTAGATACCAACGCCATTATTTCAGCGGTCGAAGAGCTGTCCCAAGGGGGCAAGACCTGGAGCATCGAAGAGTTGGCCAAGTGGGCCAGCATCGGCGGACTCGGGCCCCTGTTTGTCGGTTCCCCATCCACAGTGGCTGACCAACTGCAGCAATGGGTTGAGGCCACCGACCTGGACGGCTTCAACTTGGCCTATGCAGTGGCCCACGAAACCTTCGAGGACGTGGTCACGCACCTGGTGCCCGAGTTGCAGCGCCGCGGCGTATATCCCACGCAATACCGCGAAGGCACGCTGCGTGAGAAGCTGTTTGGCCAAGGTCCCTATTTGCCCGACACGCATCCGGCGGCGAGCTACCGCGATATTGAAGCCGTGAAACGCCGTGATGCGCACGCCGCGTTGTCTTCAGGCAGCGCAGCACGCCTGGATCTGACCGAAGCGAACAAAGCTTTGGTTTGACTTGCCACACATTGCCCTGCCATGACTTTTACTGCATTCTCCTCTCCTGCATGCTCGGTGTCGGCTGGCGTAACGACGCTGGACCTCTCCTTGCGATTGCGTGAATTGGCGACTCAACAGCCAGACACACTCGCCTTGCTCCATAAGGAATATGGGCACTGGCGAGCCTACCGCTGGCAGGATGTTCTGTCGGATGTGACGGAGCTGGTCAGCAGGTTGGGTGAACGCGGACTGGGTGCGGGGGGGCGGTTTGCGGTGTGTGGCTCGTTCGAGCCCAAGCAGCTGTTGCTGGCTTTGGCAGCGCTGGAACTTGGAGCGCAGCTTATCAGCGTTCCTCGGGGGCTGTCTGGCCCAGCTTTGCAAACTTGGTTGGCTCCCCTGGGACTGCAACATGCCTATGTGCAATCGCGCAAGGACATCGCAGCCTGGGCTGCCTGCTCAGTGCTGGCGCAAAGCAGCGGTCATCTTTTGACAGCGCGCGGCAGTGCAGTGAATGTAGGCCGCTGGCACAGCGAAGCCGTGGCCGCATTGCAAGGGCGCTCGGCGCGCGAGCCCTTGCGCCAGGCACTTTGCACTGCGCTTCACAAACGCGAGGTAGCATGGGTGCAAGAGGGCAGTGACTGGGCCGATGGGCTGGAACAGGTGTTGCGACATTGGCTGGGGCAGGGACTGGTGCTTGCCGTGCCTGAAACCCAGGACACCGCGACCCGCGATCGCTTCGACATCCAGCCTACGCAATTGATTTTGTCGGACGCTGCGCGCACACAGGTCGCCGATGAGCTACGGCAACGTGTCCACCCTGGCGCCGGTTGGCGTGCCCGCTTGGGGGTGGGCATTGTTTCCCGCATTCTGCAAGGTGACGGGCGGTCTGGATTTTTCCAACGTCGTGTGGCCCAACTTCAAGGCTTGCAAAAGGTGGCTGAGCCTCTGCTGCCAGCGCCACTGGCATCCGCGCGGAATGGGCGGTCTGAATCTGCCTCCATCGTTTTGGCGGGAGCCGCGGCATGAGCGAAGTGAGTCATTCTTTCCTCCTTCAGGTGGAGTCAGTCTCACTGTCCTTTCAGGGCGTCAAGGCAATTTCGGATCTATCCTTCAGCGTGCGCCGCCACGAGATTTGTTCTTTGATTGGTCCGAACGGTGCAGGCAAAAGCTCGCTGCTCAATGTGCTCAATGGGGTGTACCGGGCAGATGCGGGCTGGCTGCATTACGACGGAGCGCGTTTTGATCACCTCGAACCCTTGGAGGCAGCGCGCCGCGGCATTGGTCGCACCTTCCAAAACAATGCCTTGTTCAAAAAAATGAGTGTTCTGGACAACATCGTGACCGGCCTGTCAAAGCTCTCCACCGTTGGCTTTCTGTCCCAGGCATTGGCTTTGCCCCGTGCGCGGGCCGAAGCTGCCCGGTTCCGTGAGCGAAGCGAACAAGTGATTGAGTTTCTCGCCTTGCAAGCCTGGCGCGATGTGCCTGTTGAGCAGTTGTCCTATGGATTGCAAAAGCGCGTGGAGTTAGGCCGTGCACTGATTGCCGAGCCGCAATTGCTATTGCTTGACGAACCCATGGCGGGAATGAATGCCGATGAAAAAGTCGAGATGAGCACGTTCATCGCTGATATCAACCGCGAGTTGGGCACCACGGTGGTGTTGATTGAACATGACATGGGCGTGGTGATGAGTCTATCCAACCACGTGGTGGTGCTCGATTACGGCCGCAAGGTTGGCGATGGCAGTCCCGACGAGGTCAAGAATAACTCCGAGGTGATTGCGGCCTACCTCGGTACCGTGCATTAAGGATGACATAGCGATGGGACTGTTTCTGGAAACCCTGATTGGCGGCTTGCTCGCCGGAACGATGTATTCGCTGGTGGCTATTGGCTTTGTACTGATTTACAAGGCAAGCGGTGTCTTCAACTACGCGCAAGGCTCATTGCTGCTTTTTGCTGCACTCACCTTTGTGACACTGCATGAGAAAGGGTTGCCTTTCGCAGTGGCGCTGCTGGTCACTGTGCTGGTGTTGGTTGTGGCGGCCTTGCTCATCGAGCGTTGGGTGCTGCGCCCTTTGGCCAATCGCTCGCAGATCACTCTGTTCATGGCTACCCTGGGGCTTTCGTTTGTGGTGGAAGGTGTTGCCCAAGGCCTGATGGGTGCAGAGGTGCATTCCTTGGACCTGGGCATTGACGATGTGCCGATTTTCATTGGTGGGCTGATGGTCAGCCAGTTTGATGCCTTGGCCGCAGCGACGGCTGCAGTGTTGGTGACGGTGCTGGCCTTGTTGTTCAACAAGACGCGCATCGGCGTGTCATTGCGGGCCGTTGCCGACGACACGCGTGCGGCGCTGTCGCTGGGCATCAACCTCAACCGCATTTGGCAAATCGTGTGGGCGGTTGCGGGTGTGGTTGGCTTGGTCGCTGGCATGTTGTGGGGGGCTCGTCAGGGGGTGCAGTTTTCCCTGTCGTTCGTCGTGCTCAAAGCGTTGCCGGTGCTGATCATCGGCGGCTTCACGTCCATCGGCGGTGCCATTGCCGGCGGCTTGATTGTTGGCGCCTCGGAAACCCTCGCAGAGGCCTACATTGGTCCGTACATCGGTGGTGGCATCACGCCGTGGTTCGCTTACTTTTTGGCCATCTCCTTTCTCTACGTCCGTCCGGCGGGTTTGTTTGGCGAACGCACCATTGAACGGGTATGAATATGTCGCAACTGATAGCACCTTCCCGGGGTTTCACCGGTCTGTCCGCCCTGTTGAATCATCCGGCCCCCCTTGTTTTGTACCTACGACATCGCTACTGGGCATTGACGGTGTTGTTACTCGTGGCGGCGGTGTTGCCGCCCGCAGTGGGCAGTGAGTATTGGCTATCAGCCATTCTGGTTCCATTTCTGATATTGTCGCTGGCTGGCCTCGGGCTGAATCTGCTCACTGGATATACAGGGCAAACATCCGTCGGCTCTGCGGGCTTCATGGCCGTGGGGGCATTTTCCACTTATGCACTGCTGATCCGTGTCCCGGTACTGCCATTGCCGGTATCGATTGTGCTGGGCGGTCTGATTGCTGCCGTGATTGGGCTGGTGTTTGGCGTACCCAGTGGTCGCATCAAAGGCTTTTATTTGATGGTGACTAGCTTGGCGGCACAGTTCTTTTTGGAATGGGTGTTTTCCAAATTTACCTGGTTTTACAACAACGGCTCGTCGGGAACGATCGCGGCGCCTAGTCTGGACGTCGCAGGTGTCAATCTCAACACACCGGTCGGTAAATATGCACTGGTCTTGGCATTTGTAGTTGCACTGACATGGGTGGCCACGAACCTGGTGCGCAGCCAAACGGGACGCAATTGGATGGCGATCCGTGACATGGATACCGCCGCTGCCGTCGTGGGTATACCAGTGTTTCGCTACAAGTTGCTGGCGTTTGCCGTGAGCTCCTTTTACCTGGGAATTGCGGGGGCCTTGTGGGCCTTCGCCTACCTGGGCTCGGCCAGTGCGCAGAGTTTTGGAATCACGCGATCATTTCAGATTCTGTTCATCATCATCATCGGGGGCATGGGCAGCATCGCAGGAAATTTTGTTGGCGCGGCTTTCATCAGCTTGCTGCCGCTGTTGCTCGATACGTTGGGTCAGAGTGTGTTTGCGGGGCATGTGGATGCTGGCTTGCTGCAGAACATTCAAAAAGTGATCTTTGGTGTCTTGATCATCTGGTTCCTCATCAAGGAGCCTGATGGTTTGGTGCGCATTTTTCAATCTGCCAAAGAGCGGTTCGCGTTATGGCCTTTGCGTCTCTGAACGTAGCCGTCGCTGGCGCTATGTATTTGTCTGTTTTCTCTTTCATCTCTTAGAACTGGAGTTTTCATGTTGATGACCAACAAGCGTGGTGCCTTGGCGCTGCTGGCTGCGGCCACCTTGGCCGCGTTTTCGGGCGGTGCCCAGGCTGCTGCTAACGAACAATTCATTCCCTTGCCCACCTACCGTGTGGGCCCCTATGCCTCCAGCGGCTTGCCATGGTGGGGTGGGCTACTCGATTACTACCGCTATATCAACGAAGTCGAAGGTGGCGTGGATGGTGTCAAGTTGAACTACAAGGAGTTCGAGACCGAATGGAATACCGACCGCGTGGTGGAGGTGTATGAGCGGGTGAAGGGCGGTCAGAACGGTTCGCCGGTTGCATTTTTCTTCACCCATAGCACGCCCGCATCATACGCGTTGATTGAAAAGGGGACAACAGACAAAATTCCGTTGATTGACCCGGCTGGCGGGCGTACCGAATCAACGGACGGATCCGTGTTTCCGTATGCTTTCCCCTTGCTGCTGAACTACTACAGCCAAGCGTCGGTGGGTATCAATTACATCGCCCAGCGCGAAGGTGGCTTGGACAAGCTCAAGGGCAAGAAGATCGCGACTGTCTACCACGATTCGCCCTATGGCCGGGAGACCCAGGCAGCCATCGAACTACTGTCCAAGAAGTACGGTTTTGAGAACATTCAAATCCCGGTTGCCGATCCTGGCAACGAACAGTCACCGCAATGGCGTCAGGTGAGAGAAGCCAAACCCGATTGGGTGTTCTTGCGGACCTGGGGTGTATCAACGCCTGTGGCGATCAAGACCGCCGCACGTTTTGGTTTCCCGGTGGACCACATTGTCGGCGATGTATGGGCGGGATCAGAGGCAGACGTGATTCCTGCGGGCACGGCAGCCAAGGGCTACAAGGCCCTGGCCCCCTTCCCCGGTGGCGCAGACTTTGAAATTCACCAACGCCTTCGCAAGAGCATCATCGACAAGGGCTTGAGCGACCTCAAGGACACCAAATTCTTCGGCAGCGTGTACTACAACATCGGCCTGATCAATGCCGTTCTGTCGGTGGAGGCTTTGCGAGTCGGACACAAGAAGTTTGGCAATCACCCGCTCAATGGTGAAGAAGGGCGCTGGGCTTTCGAGCATCTTGAGATCAACGATGCACGCCTCAAGCAGATTGGCTTCCAGGGACTGCTGCAAAAAATCAAAATCACCGCAGCCGACCATGAGGGCGGTGGCGCTGCCCGTGTGCAGGAGTGGGATGGCAGCCGCTGGAAGTTGGTCACTGACTGGATACAGGCCGACCGCGCAACACTGCGTCCCTTGATTGACGCAAAGGCCGCGGCCTATGCCAAGGAGAAGGGTATTACCCCGCGTGATACCTCCAAGGAGTAGCCTGTGCTTGCCATCTGTCAACCCTAGGCATAGGACGCATACCGTGAGTGAAACAACATATGAAAAAGCAGCCAACAACGGTGAGTTGCTTTCTGTGCGGCAGATCGAAGTTGTCTACGATGGCGCCATTCTGGCCGTCGCAGATATTTCGCTTGCCGTGCGCCAGGGTGAGGTCGTGGCGCTTCTTGGCTCGAATGGGGCCGGAAAAAGCACGACCTTTAAAGCAATTTCAGGGTTGGTGCAGGCAGATCGTGCTCTTGTGACGCAAGGCGAGGTGCGATGGCGCGGCCAGCGGGTTGACGGGATAGCACCCAATCTGCTGGCTCGTAAAGGCATCGTGCATGTGTTGGAAGGGCGCCATGTGTTTGCTCACCTCACAGTGGAGGAAAACCTGCGCTGCGGAACATTTGCCCGCAGGCTGAGTCGCCCAGCTACCGATGCGGCGTTGGAGCGCATCTACACATGGTTCCCGCGTCTTAAAACCAAACGAACTACTTTTGCAGGACTTACTTCGGGCGGCGAGCAACAGATGCTGGCGATTGGGCGTGCACTGCTCACCGAGCCTGCGCTGGTCTTGCTGGATGAGCCCTCGATGGGCTTGGCACCCATCATTGTTCAAGAGATATTTGAAATCATCACACGCCTTAACCGAGACGAAGGCATGAGCTTTCTGGTTGCTGAGCAAAACATCCACGTGGCGCTTCACCATGCGCACCGTGCCTATGTTCTGGAGACCGGCCGTGTGGTGCTCAGTGGCTCGTCCAAAGAGTTGCTCGCACGCGATGACCTGCATGAAATATATCTGGGCGGGAGTGTCACTGCATGAGTTGTTTTCCGAGTGAAAAAACCACGACCCGCCTATCACCATTCATACCTACCTATTTACTATTTGCCATGAAACTAAACAAATCAACGATTCAGAACGCGATACTGGCCCTGACCCTTTCGCTAGGCATCCCGTCTGTTGCCGTGCACTCAGCCCAAGCCGCTGAGTCCCAACAATTCATCCCCCTTGCCACCTACCGTGTGGGAGCCTACGCCTCCAGTGGCATCCCGGTATGGGCCGGGATGATCGACTATTTACGCTACATCAACGAGGTGGAAGGTGGCATCAACGGGGTCAAACTGGTTTGGCAGGAGTGCGAGACTGAATGGACCGCAGAGAAGGGCATAGAGTGTTATGAGCGTTTCAAAGGGGGTTTGGGTGGTGCACCGGTGGCCCTTTACCACCCAAATGGAGCACCCGCCGCTTATGCATTGGCGGAGAAGGCCGAAGCTGACAAAATTCCACTGATCACGCTGGGCTATGGTCGCACCGAAGCCACCGATGGCCGTGTGTTTCCCTTCAACTTCCCGGTCATGCTGACTTTCTACAGCGAGGCTTCGGTTGTCATCAACTACATCGCCCAACGAGAAGGAGGCTTTGACAAACTCAAGGGCAAAAAGATTGCGACTGTCTACCACGACTCGGCGTATGGGCGCGAGACACAAGGCCCATTGCAGCTGCTGGCAAAAAAATATGGTTTTGAAAACATCCAGATTCCCGTGGCAGACCCCGGAAACGAACAAGGTGCGCAATGGAGACAAGTGCGCCAGGCCAAGCCTGACTGGGTGTTTTTGCGCACCTGGGGTGTCTCAACCCCTGTGGCTATCAAGACTGCCGTGCGTTTTGGTTTCCCTGCAGATCACATTATTGGTGATATCTGGGCAAGCTCGAACGAGGATGTAATTCCCGCTGCTGACGCTGCCAAAGGCTACTTGGCGCTCACGCCCTACCCCGGTGGCGCTGATTTTGATATCCATCGCCGCATCAAGGCCGCCATTGTGGACAAGGGCAAGAGTGATCTCAAAGATCCTAAGAGCTTTGGCAGCGTCTACTACAACTCTGGCTTGGTCAACGCCGCCATTGCGGTAGAGGCCATACGCACTGCTCAAAAGCATTTTGGCAACCGCCCCCTCACGGGCGATGAAGGCCGCTGGGGGTTGGAGCACATCAATGTGGATGACGCGCGCCTGAAGCAAATTGGCTTTCATGGGTTGATGCAACCGCTCAAGCTCTCGTGCAGTGATCACGAGGGCGGAGGCTCGGCTCGTGTACAAGCGTGGGACGGTCGCCAGTGGAAGCTGTTGACAGATTGGGTGCAGGCGGACCGCAAGACACTTCGCCCCTTGATTGACGAAAAGGCTGCAGCATATGCCAAGGAAAAAAATGTGCAGCCGCGCGATTGCAGCAAGGACTTGTAAACGACTTCACGCGGTATTCGACTACTCCAAGCTTTCGCGATAAAACTCTCTTTGCTTTTTTTCAGGTGTGACAAGGGCACCGGGTGAAACCAGTGACCCTTTCTGTTTGCACCAACTGAAGTGGACTCAATCGATTCTGGAACTGCTGCGGGAGATCAATCGCAGGCTGAGACTGACCATCATTTTGATCACGCATGAAATGGATGTCATCCGCACCATTTGCGATCATGTGCTGGTACTGGACCATGGGCGTGTGGTTGAACAAGGTCCAGTCTGGCAGGTCTTTGGTGCCCCGCAAAATGAAGTAACACGGCAGATGCTACGGCACGATGAACGCAGTCTACCGGAGGGCATTCGAGCACGCCTGGGCGCTACGCCGATTCCGGGTGCGCCAATGTTGCTCAGTCTGCGCTTTGATGGTCGGCAGGCACCTGAACCTGACCTCAGCGAGGTCATACGAATCCTTGGAGGCACAAGCCACATGCTGCAAGCCCGTGTTGAGCGCATACAGGGACGAAGCGTGGGCGATTGGTTACTAAGTGTCGCACTTCCCCATGAAGTGCTGGAAGATGCCTTGCAAAAGCTGCGCCCAAAAGTGGACGCGGCAGTCATCTTGGGCTACTTGCGCCCAGTTCTTAATGCTGCTTAGCGCAGCGATGCATGATGAAAGTGTCAGGGGCTCGACTTGCCCGCCTGATAGGTGATTGGCATGGAGTCCGGTGCCACACCAGCGTAAGGGCTGCTGCTGCACCAGCAATTTGTCCGCAGCTTGCTGCAAGCGCAGCATGAATCACCCGCAACTGCAAAGCTAAGTCATTGATTTAAAAAGAAATCGCCATTGGCATGGCTTTCGCAAACAGCAAGGTATGCCGCAGCAGATTTGCGGTGACTTTATGGAGTGATACACGATGGTTAAAAAACTGAATGTGGTGGCTGTGTCTGGTGGCTTGCAACGTCCTTCGCGCACGCTGGCTTTGGTTGAAGAATTGCTGGTGGCCCTGGGTGAAGCTTTGCCCATTAATGTTCGGTTGATTGAGCTGGGCGAAATTGCCCCCCAATTCGCAGGAGCCGTCCAGCGCAAGCAATTGCCTGCCAGCGTCGAGGCCGATTTGGCGGCCATCGAAACCGCAGACCTGTTGGTGGTAGCCAGCCCGGTCTACCGTGCCTCCTACACCGGACTCTTCAAACACCTATTCGACTTTGTGCACCACGAGTCGTTGATTGGTGTGCCGGTGCTGCTGGCTGCCACTGGGGGTAGTGAGCGCCACGCGCTGGTGATTGACCATCAGCTGCGGCCCCTGTTTGCCTTCTTTCAGGCCGATGTGCTTCCGATTGGTATTTATGCCACCGAGAAAGACTTTGACGGCTACAGCGTCAGCGACTCGGCGTTGCAGGAGCGCATTGCCCTGGCGGTGGCGCGGGCTGTACCGCATCTGAAGAACGTCCTTGCCCCTGCAGCGGCGCTTGCCAGCGCATAGTTCTCTGATTCTTTCCACACCATTTGTTTTATCAACACAAGGAGTCACAGCATGAGTCAATCATCCACAAACCAAGGCATCAAATTCGCCTACTGGGTTCCCAATGTCAGCGGTGGCTTGGTGGTCAGTACCATTCCTCAGCGCACCGACTGGAGTCTGGAGTACAACGAGCGTCTGGCACTTGCTGCTGAGAAGGCAGGCTTTGAATATGCGTTGAGCCAGATTCGCTTTACCGCAGGATATGGAGCTGAGCACCAGCACGAATCTGTATCGTTCAGCCAGGCCATTCTCGCTGCAACCACCAAGCTCAAGGTGTTGGCCGCGATCTTGCCTGGCCCTTGGCATCCCGCTGTGCTGGCTAAGCAGATTGCTACTGTCGATCACATATCCAAAGGCCGTATCGCCATCAACGTGGTAAGTGGGTGGTTCAAGGGCGAATTTGTGGCCATTGGCGAGCCCTGGTTAGAGCACGATGAGCGGTATCGTCGTTCCAAGGAATTTATCGAAGTTGTCAAGGGCATCTGGACCCAGGACCACTTTACCTACAAGGGCGACTTCTATCGCTTCAACGACTACACGTTGAGCCCCAAGCCGCTACAAAAGCCGCACCCAGAAATCTTCCAGGGTGGCAGCTCGCGCGCCGCGCGCGACAACGCCGCCAGCGTGTCTGACTGGTACTTCACCAATGGCAACACGGTGGAAGGCATCAAGGCGCAAGTCGATGACATCCAGGCCAAGGCTAAAGCCAACAACCACAAGGTGCGCATTGGCGTGAATGCTTTTGTGATTGCCCGAGATACTGAGGAAGAGGCCAAGGCCGTACTCGCTGACATCATCAAGCACGCACATGTGGAGGCTGTACATGCCTTCGGCTCGGCCGTGCAAGAGGCTGGCAACGCTTCCCCTGAACGTGAAGGCAACTGGGCCAAGTCCACCTTTGAAGACTTGGTGCAATATAACGATGGCTTTAAAACCAATTTGATCGGCACGCCACGGCAAATTGCCGAGCGCATCGTTGCCCTCAAGGCGGTGGGTGTAGATCTTGTGTTGACCGGCTTCCTGCACTTCATTGAAGAAGTTGAGTACTTCGGTCAGAAGGTGTTGCCGATCGTGCGTGAACTCGAAGCCGCCAAGGCAGCAGTGCAAGAGACCGCGCTGGAAGCGGTGGCCTGACATGAGCCCTGTGGCTGCATTGACACCGCAAACCGCCCAGCAAGCGCAGGCTGTGCTGCGTCTGGACGGGATTGACCTCTCGTTTGGCGGGGTGCATGCGCTGTCGGATGTCAGCCTGTCGATTGCCGCCGGAGAAATCCGTGCGGTTATCGGCCCCAACGGGGCGGGCAAGAGTTCGCTGGTCAACATTATCACCGGCTTGTACAAGCCTGATCGCGGCAGCGTGTGGCATGGCGCGCAGCAGTTCAGCCATGTGCCCACACCGAAGTTGGCAAGTTTGGGGGTGGCGCGGACGTTTCAAAACCTGGCCTTGTTCAAAGGGCTGTCTGCACGCGACAACGTGGCGATGGGCTTGGTCGATGCCACGCGCTCGCTCTGGGTCGAACAACTTGTGGGTTGGGGACGGGCCAGGCGTGAGCGCCAGGATGCGTTGCAACGCAGTGATGCCATCATCGACTTCTTGGGGCTGAACGCCATCAGCCATCGCTTGGTGGGCACCTTGCCTTATGGCTTGCAAAAACGTGTGGAACTGGCACGTGCTCTGGTAGCACAGCCCAAGTTGCTGTTGCTGGACGAGCCCATGGCGGGCATGACTGCTACGGAGAAGGTGGAGATGAGTCGCTTTGTGCGCGCGGCCCGTGACACCTATGGCACCACGATTTTGCTTATTGAACACGACATTGGTGTTGTCCTGGGCTTGTCTGACCGTGTTGCAGTGCTGGACTATGGCCGCAAGATCGCCGATGGCACACCGGCAGAAGTCAAACAGGATCAGGTTGTCATTGATGCCTACCTTGGTGTGGCCCACGAGGAAGAGGAGAGTCACTGATGCTTGATATTGATTTCGCATTTCTGCTGGAGGTGCTGGTAGGGGGCTTGCTGTCCGGTGTGATGTATTCACTGGTGGCTATTGGCTTTGTGCTGATTTACAAAACGTCTGGCGTGCTCAACTTTGCCCAGGGTGCGCAGTTGCTGTTTGCCGCACTGACCTTTGTCAGTCTGGTGGAGCGCGGCCTGTCGTTCCCCTTAGCGTTGCTGGTGACATTTGTTGTCATGGTGTTGTTGGGCCTGGCGATAGAGAGAACCGTGTTGCGCCCGCTGGTAAATCAACCACCGATCACCCTGTTCATGGCAACGTTGGGTTTGTCGTATGTGATTGAGGGTGGGGCCCAACTCCTGTGGGGTACGCAGGTGCATGCGCTGGAACTTGGCATTCCCGATGAACCGATTGATTTTCATGGTGTGCTGATCTCCCAGTTTGATTTGTTTGCGGCAGCCACTGCTGGTGCCTTGGTTGCCTTGCTCTCGGTATTCTTTCGCTACACGCATGTGGGTTTGGCCTTTCGTGCTGTGGCAGACGACACCTTCGCCGCGATTGCGGTGGGCCTGCGCCTGCCGCGGATCTGGGCAACAGTGTGGGCCACGGCGGGCGTGATTGCGCTGGCTGCCGGGTTGCTCTGGGGGGCTCGGCTGGGGGTGCAGTTTTCGCTCTCGCAGGTGGTGCTGAAAGCCTTGCCGGTGCTTGTTCTGGGTGGTTTTGACTCCATCCTAGGTGCCATCGTAGGTGGCCTGCTGATCGGCGCGTTTGAGAAGCTGGCAGAGGTCTATCTGGGCCCGTTTGTCGGCGGCGGCATCGAAAGCTGGTTTGCTTACGTGGTCGCTCTGGGTTTTCTGCTGGTAAAGCCCAGTGGTTTGTTTGGCCAAAGATTGGTGGAGCGCGCATGAATACCCTCACATTGGCTACGCCTGCAACAACGTCGGCTGCATCTGTGCCTAAGGCCGCAAGCCATCAAAGAAGTGACGGCAACTGGCATCACTGGATAGGCCTCACGCTTCTCTTGCTACTGGCCTACGGCCTGGTGCCCGCCATGGCCAGCTCTTATTGGCTGGACGCTATCCTGATTCCTTTTCTGTCGCTGTCGCTGGCCGGTGTTGGCTTGAACCTGCTCACAGGTTATGCAGGGCAACTCTCCTTGGGGACGGCTGCGTTCATGGCTGTGGGTGCATTTGCCGCCTACAACTTCAATCTTCGGGTGGAGGGGTTACCGCTGTTGGGCAGTTTTGCGCTGGGGGGGCTGAGTGCCACCCTGGTGGGGCTGGCATTTGGTTTGCCCAGCTTGCGCTTACGCGGTTTCTATTTGGCGGTGTCCACGCTGGCTGCGCAGTTCTTTGTGCAATGGGCACTCACCAAGTTCAGCTGGTTCACCAACAACAATGCATCCGGCGTGATCGATGCGCCACCGCTGGTATTTCTGGGTGTGTCGCTGGATAACCCAGTTGGGCGCTATCTGCTGGCCCTGACCATTGTGGCGCTGCTCACGGCGTTGGTGGCACGCTTGGTTCATACCCAGACCGGTCACAACTTTATTGCCGTGCGTGACAACGAACTTGCTGCCCGTGTGATTGGTGTGCCGGTACTGCGCACCAAGCTGTTGGCCTTTGCGCTGTCCTCGTTCATCATCGGCATTGCGGGGGTGCTGTGGGCCTTTGTTTATCTGCGAACGGTTGAGCCAGCGGGGTTCAACCTGGATCGTTCGTTCCAGATCCTGTTCATCATCATCATCGGCGGTTTGGCCACGATTCGTGGTGCTTTTTTTGGCGCGGCCCTGATTGTGGTGTTTCCTCTCCTGCTGTCTCGCATCGGCACCTTTCTGTTCGGGGGCTGGTTTGACTCTGGCGTGCTCGACATGAGCCAGCGTGTGGTACTGGGCGTTCTGATTATTTCCTTTCTGATAGTGGAGCCGGACGGACTGGCCGCACTCTGGTTTCGCTTGCTGAAAAAACTGTCTCGCCGACCTCACTTGGTCGAGTAAGGCTGCACCGTCCCTTAGTTTTACTTTTCTAAATTGGAGTCTTATTCATGGCATTGTTCAAACATCTTCGCATTGCGGCCGTGGCCGCCACCTTGGCGCTCACTGGGCTGCAGGCCACTCAGGCTGCCGAGCAGTTCTTCCCGCTGCAAAGTTACCGTGTCGGTCCCTACGCTGCCGGTGGCACCGGCTTCTTTGGCGGCTTTATTGACTACCTTAACCTGGTCAACATCAAGGAAGGTGGCGTGGGGGGTGTCAAGCTGACCTGGGAAGAGGGTGAGACCCAATATGAAGTCGAGCGTGGTGTCGAGGTGTACGAACGTTTGAAGCAAAAACCCGGCATCGCCGCCTGGAACCCTTTGTCAGTGGGCATTGCCTACGCATTGTTAGATCGTGTGACGGCTGACCAAGTGCCGTTGATCACCATCAACCATGGCCGCACCGATACCACGGATGGTCGAGTCTTCAAGTACGTTTTCCCCTTGCTGCTCAATCCCTACAGTGAAACATCGGGCATCGTGAACTACATTGGCAACAAAGAGGGCGGTTTGGACAAGCTCAAGGGAAAGAAGGTTGTGGTGCTTTACCACGGTTCGCCTTACGGCAAGGAAACGATCCCAATTTATGAATTGCTGGCCAAAAAGTACGGCTTTACTGTGCAACAAGTGGAAGTGCCACACCCCGGCAATGAACAGCAGTCGCAGTGGCTCTCCATCCGCCGTGTCAAACCCGACTACGTGGTGCTGCGCGGCTGGGGGGTCATGAACCCGGTGGCTTTGAAGACGGCGCAGAAAACGGGCTTCCCAGTTGATCACATCATCGGCAACGTCTGGTCCAACTCTGAGGAAGACGTGATCCCTGCAGGCGATGCAGCGAAGGGCTATGTGGCGATCACCACCGTGGCAGCAGGTGCACAGTACCCGGTGATTCAAGACATTCAGAAGACCGTGTACGACGCGGGCAAGGGCAACCTTGAAGACAAGAAACGCATCGGCAGCGTTTACCACAACCTCGGCGTTCTCAATGGCATTTTGAACGTGGAAGCCATCCGCATTGCACAAGTCAAGTTTGGCAAACGCACCCTCACGGGTGACGAGATACGCTGGGGTTTTGAGAACCTGAAGATTGACCAGGCACGCGCTGCGGCACTCGGTGCCAAAGGCCTGTTCCACTCCATCAACGTGTCATGGGACAACCACGAAGGTGATGGCCGCGTGGCGTTCCAGCAATGGGACGGCAGCAAGTGGAATGTGGTTTCTGACTGGATTGCACCGGATTGGAAATTGCTGCGACCGATTATCGAAAAGTCTTCCCAGGCCTACGCCAAAGAGAAGAATGTCAAGGTGCGCACTAGCATCAGCGATTGATTCTTAACCAGAAAGAACGTCATGCCCTCCCAACCCCTGTTACGCATAGAGGCGATTGAAGTGGTCTACCAGCACTCCATCGTTGCCTTGCATGGTGTCAGTCTGGATATCTTGCCGGGCGAGATTCACGCCTTGCTGGGTGCTAATGGGGCGGGTAAATCCACCACGCTCAAAGCCAGCTCCAATCTGCTGCCTGCCGAGCGTGGTGCGGTGACTGCCGGAGCTATCCATTTTGATGGCGTGGATGTGCTGAAGACCGCTCCTGCTGCACTTGTGCGACTGGGGCTGGTGCAGGTGTTGGAGGGGCGTCATGTCTTTTCCAACCTCACGGTGGAAGAAAACTTGATCACTGGGGGGCTGGGGCGCAGTGCCACGCGCAAGGAAATCGCAGAGGACCTGGCGCGCGTGTACCGAATCTTTCCGAAGCTGGGCGAGCGCAAGCATTCGCGGGCTGGACTCACCTCTGGCGGTGAACAACAAATGGTGGCCATCGGTCGCGCCTTGATGTCCCGCCCCAAATTGTTGGTGCTGGACGAGCCTTCCATGGGCTTGGCACCGCTGGTGGTGCAGGACATCTTCAATCAACTCAAAAAGCTGAACCGTGAAGAAGGTTTGACCATATTGGTGGCAGAACAGAACTCCACCGTGGCGCTGCGCCATGCGGATCGCGTTACGGTACTGGATACCGGCAACGACGTGCTGTCTGGCACTGCACAAGAGTTGAGTCAGCGCTCTGACATTCAGTCTTTCTACTTTGGGCAATTGGCCCCAGAGCCACTGGCTGCTTGAATCCGCGTTCCAGTATCCCTACGGGCTTTCTTACCATACACCACAATGTGTTTGACATCATTTTCAAGGACGAGTCCTCATGGGCATCAGCCACTCCAACACCTCGGAAAAGTCCAGCCTTTTTTCTGATCTTGATACTTCACCGGACAGTCCACTGACGGCCTTGTTAGGGGCGCTTGAAAGCACGGCGGCAGCGCGCGACCTTCAAGGTGGCACGGCCAAGCACGAACGCGACTTGATCCGGCACAGCGGGCTGTTGCTGCTCACCATTCCCAAAGCGTACGGCGGGGCCGATGGCACACTGACTGATGCACTGCGGGTAGCAAGAAAGATCGCCGGGGTGGACAGTGCGCTGGCGCATTTGTTTGCCTTTCACCATTTTCAGTTGATCACATTGCGTCTCTACACCCAGGAATCGCAATGGGCACCCTTGTTCAAATCTACCGCGCAGCACGGTTGGTTTTGGGGCAATGCACTCAACCCCCTGGATCATCGTGCCTTGCTGGAGCGGCGTGGCCAAGGTTACGTGATCAACGGGGACAAGAGTTTTTGTTCCGGAGCCAAGGACTCCGACATGCTGGTGGTTTCGGCCCTGCTTGATGGCAAGCTCAAAGTCGCGGCCATCCCCACGCAGCGCGCTGGCATCACCGTCAACGACGATTGGGACAACATGGGGCAGCGCCAAACCGACAGCGGCAGTGTGAGCTTTGTGGATGTACGGGTCAATGAAGACGAGTTGCTGCAGCAACCCGGCCCACTGAGCTCTCCCTACGCCTCACTACGCTCATGCATCGGACAACTCATTTTGACCAACGTCTATCTGGGGGTGGCTGAGGGCGCTCTGCAACAAGCCAAACAATTTGTCAGGAGTTCAGCGCGCCCCTGGTTGTCGTCTGGCGTTGATCGCGTTGAAGATGATCCCTACGTGTTGAGAAACTTTGGAGAATTTCTTGCTGACACGGCTGCAGCCCGTGCGCTGACCGATGAGGCACTGCACCAGCTGCAGGCCGCACTGGATCTGGAGCAGCAAGTCACCCCTGAGATTCGGGGTCAAGTCGCGATAGCAATAGCCAGCGCCAAGGTCATCAGCAGCCGTGCCGCGCTGAGTGTTAGCAGCCGGATGTTTGAGGTCATGGGTGCGCGATCGACCACTGGGCGATTGCGACTAGATCGGTTCTGGCGCAATGTCCGAACCCATACCTTGCACGACCCGGTGGACTACAAACTGCGTGAGCTGGGCTACTGGGCGCTAACCGACACACCACCTCCACCATCGTTCTATTCCTGAACGTGACATCACCCCGTGGGTAGGACTACAGGAATTGGAATGTTTGCTTGGTTCAATTTCCAGTTTCATTCTTTGGCTTGCAGCCCTCGTTCCATAATGGTAATAAGCTATAAAAACTATAGTATTCCCAAGAGCCTGGCCGCATTGCCATAAAGCAGCTTGTCGATCACGCTGCTTTTGAAACCCGGTGCCACGAAGTCCTCAATTTCCACACCACCACGGCACGGCTCAGCCCACCTTCATGCACCTTTGCCAGAAAGCCTTCGGGTGTGCGTGAACGAAAGAAGTGGGCGTCGAGCAGGACCACCGGGGCGTCAAAAAAGAGTCATCCAACCGATGCTCGGCTTTAAGTCGCTTTGGAGTGCCCGAATCCTCATTGGAGGTATCGAGACAATGCGCATGATCCGCAAGGGGCAGATGACCTGCCAAGATGGCACTGCCATGTCAGCAGCACAGCAGTTCTATAGTCTCGCAGCTTGATCAGCAGGTCGGCAACGCAACTTCATTCGGCCAGACCTCATTACTGCGACAGAGCCTACGAACACGCATTGTCCATGGCTCAACTTGGATTGGACGACGTTGAACTGGTGGTCCTGCCGGTCTTGCAGAGTTTTGTCGATACCGCTTACGGAGACAAGCACGGCATCGCATCTGTTCCTCAACTGCAGCGTCATCACACTGCAGAGTTGACGGCTTTGCTTCAAGGCAGAATGGATGCGATCTTTGCTTACAGCGTTTGGGGCTGACCTTGAGAGACCAGTTCAACGAAATGCAGGTGATTAGCTTGGCGCAGACGCCCGACCCATTTTTACAGGTCAACAATGAGCAGCCATCAACCTTGACTGTCAATGGCAAGCTGTTGCGTGAACATCCCGATGTGGTGGATCGCTATCTCGCTCAGCAGGTGCGGGGGGCGCACTGGGCCTGGAACAATCGCAATGCTTCAAGAATCGCTCTTGCACAAGAGACTGGTACGTCTGAATACTGGATCGATGAGGGTCATTCACCAGACATAACTGACCGACTGGACTTGTCTTTAGATGGGCATTTGGCTAAACCATTAGCTGAGCGCTAGAACTTCCTTTTGCAGCATGGCAATATTTCGCAGGACATTGACTTGGACCGATGGATTGATTCGGGTCCGTTGGACAGAGCCTTGCGCAGTTTTGCGCAGGAGTCATCAGCGTTGGCCAACACAGCTTGACCGCATTTGTGCCTTGATCGAATGAGGTCGCCTTCAACCTTCACCCGAAGCATCGCTGTGGGGGAGCACAGAAGCTGAGCGAATGGCCGCCACATGCCCTGGCTCATTTTTCGCATAAGCAAGCGCGATTTTGTTCGTTTGTGGTGGACGGAAACATTCTTAAGATGCCCGTATCGACATAACTTGTGATGACAGGTTAAGCCAAAGTCCCGCTACTCCTATCAACCAATTTAATGATCCCGACAAGATGTCGGAACTTGCTACGAAGTCTTGCTCCCGAACGAAGACTACGACCAGAATGCTTGAGCTCAAGAATATAAAGCTGTCCTACGGAAGCACACAGATCCTGAATGGTGTCAGTCTCTCAGTGAAACGCGGTGACGTGGTATCTATCATCGGTCCCAGTGGTACCGGCAAAACAACGCTGCTGAGGTGCATCAACCACCTAGCCAAGCCGACATCCGGAACCATAGCATTCGATCAGATTCGGATGGACTATCAGTCAGTGGACAAGAACGCGGTGCAAGCGATCCGGCTCCGCACCGCCATGGTCTTCCAGCAGTTCAACGTCTTCAAGAACATGACGGTCATTCAGAACGTGATGGATCCACTGCTGGTCGTACAGCGCAAGTCCAACGACGAGGCTCGGCAAATTGCCTTGCAAGAGCTTGAACGGGTCGGCCTCTCCGACAAGCTAAACCACTACCCGTCCCAGCTCTCGGGTGGTCAGCTTCAACGCACTGGCATCGCACGTGCGTTGGCAGTGCGACCAGACGTGATGCTGTTTGACGAACCCACCTCATCGCTGGACCCTGAACTGGTTGGTGAAGTTCTGAATGTGATCAAAGATGTCACCTCCTCCGGAATCACTTCGCTGCTTGTCACCCACGAGATGCAATTTGCCAAGAGCGTCTCAAACCGGGTCGTCTTCATGGATCAGGGTGTCGTGGCTGCCGAAGGCAGCCCTACTGAGATATTCGATACCCCTGCACTTCCGCGACTCGCCCAGTTCCTCAACTCTTAACCTGCACCTTAACTTTCTAAGTAACTACTCAGCCCGGTTTTAGGCAACCGTACTGATTTCAGGCGAAGCTGGGCTGAGGCGTTGCACCCTTGAAGGCTGCAACGAGGGAGTCAAAAATATTGGCCCCCTGCTTGTGCATGGTGGCGCAATAGGAGCGAAT
>CAIVHU010000251.1 GCA_903905735.1 uncultured beta proteobacterium | reverse complement strand
GTCACCACCAATCTGTTGCGCCAAGTGCAGGTGGCCCAGGGCCACATAGGCGATCTGGGGATCAAAGACGCTGGCGGACAAGGCTTCCACGCCACCGATCACGATGCGCCGCTCCGACTCTTCCGACAATTGACCACCGGTCATGTGGCAGTGACCCATGGCCAGAATCGCCTGTCCCGCAGCACGTTTACTGGCTGCCAGTGCAAAAGCCTGCTGATACAGGACCTCGATGCCCGTCATATAGGGGTCGGCACTGTCTTCAACCCGTGGCACATCACCCGGTCGCAAGAACGGCATGGCGATGCACCAGGCCGCAATGTTGCCTGCACGGTCTTTGATCGGAACCACCAGGCGTTCCAGATCGATGTTGTCACCCAGGCGTTTGATGTGACCGACCACGCTGGCATCGAACAGCGACAAAAACGGTGCCGGCGCTTCGAGACGACCCGGGGAGTCGTGATTACCAGCGGTCATCACGATGTTCAGATGTGGCACCCGGCGCCGGGCTTCGGTCAGAAAGTGGTACAACTGGGCTTGCGACGCCGCCGATGGGTTGGTGTTGTCAAACACGTCACCGGCGATCAGTAAGGCATCGACCTGTTCGGTCGCAAGGGTGTCAAGCAGCCATGCCAGGAACTGGGTATGTTCGAAAGAGCGTTCAAACTGGTGCAGGGTCTGGCCGAGGTGCCAGTCGGAGGTGTGGAGAAGTTTCATGGGATCCCTTTGATGGCTATTGTTATGCATTGCTTTCCGGGTTTGGCTGACGTCAAAAGCGGTTTTTGGCATTGCCGCCGCCTGCGAAGAGGGTGAATGCCCAGGTCAACTCGCAAGCGCTGACACGGTCCCTGACCGAAACAGGAGCCCGCTCGGCACGACCCAGGTTTATAACCATCGCCACACCATCCGAGCGAGCGAGAGGCAGCCAGACTTCAGTTGCGCCAGCCGCTGTTGGTTGCGCAGCGAAAGCCTCCGTGCCTGCATCGACGAGTCTCTCAACGCGCTCAGTGGATATGCCTGCGGTCGGCCACTTTCTGACATGGCATGCCTGCTCCAGGTCTGTCGTTCCATAGCGTGGCATTTGGGCTTCACCGGCCGGTCGGTCCAAGTTGTCGTTCTGACCGCGGTGACGAGGCGTGCGACCAGACACAATAGCAAGTACGCCATGCTTGTCAATCGTGTCAATTGCAGGCTGGCCAGGCCCAACCACTTCGGAAGCCCATCGCTGCCGCCATCAGCAGCGCGGCCAAATTGTGAGTTGATGCAAGTCATCGCTGGTCCTGTCTTGTGTAGGTTTCGGGAAGGTGTGCAAGTAACTCAAGCTGCCCAAGCGGACAAGTGCTCAGGTGACTCAGATGCGATAAGGGTTGGCGGGGCCGTTGAGAACCCGAGGGCTGCGGCTTCTGCCCCGACGCAATGCGGACTGGCTCAGGTCCCGTGGAATGCGGCGAAACCGGTACCCGGCGGTGATGACCACACCGTCCGAGCTGAGCACCGCATACAGGTTGGGCGATTCCGTCGCTCTGGTTCTGACCGATGAGGGGTGATCGAGTGCCAGTGCTTCCAGCGAACTGCCGTCAAAGGTAACAACATGTCCACCCTGGTGGTCGGGGGCGTATCGGCCGTAGGCGAGCAGGCCATCCAGCACCTCACGGTTGACACCGCGCTGCTGCACCCGGCGGCTGGCGTGGCGGGTCAATGGGTTGGACGCCGTATCGAATTGGCTGGTATCGCGGAAAGAATTCTGTTGAGAGCTCATCATGGTCCTCCGTTGGGTTGTTGGTAAAGCTATTATTCGGGCCACCTAGCTCAAGGCATGAGCTATATAAAAAGAGTTGCCCATGGATCGGACCGAACGCTTTTACAAAATCGACAACCTTTTGCAGGCCCACACGGTGGTGCCCATTGAGCATTTCTTGCGGGAGCTGGAGGTGTCTCCCGCCACGTTCAAGCGTGACCTGGAGTACATGCGCGACCGGCTGAATGCGCCGATTCGATGGAGCAAGGCGGATGGCGGTTACAGCTATCTGGCTGGCAACAAGACCCAGCAACAGTCACTGCCGGGACTCTGGTTCAATTCCAGCGAGGCCTATGCACTGCTGATGATGCAGTCGCTGCTGGCAGAGATGCAGCCTGGCTTGTTAGGCTCACACATTGAGCCGCTGAAGGCGCGCCTGCGGGCAGTCATTGAATCCGGTCACCACCCGGCGGGTGATGTGGAATCACGGGTGAAGTTGATCAATGTAGCGGCCCGACCCGTCAAGGACAAGCACTTTGAGGTGGTGGCCGCAGCGCTTTTGGGTCGGCAACGGCTGCAACTGGGCTACTACAGTCGGGTGCGCAATGATGTCAGTGAGCGCGAGGTGTCACCGCAATTGCTGATTCACTATCGGGGCAACTGGTATCTCGGTGCCTGGTGCCACAAGCAGGAAGCCATGCGGTCGTTCAGCATGGACGCGATTGAGTCTGCATCGGTGTTGGCCAAGACCAGCAAATCGCTGCCAAAAAAGGCGCTGGATGGCTTCATTGGACAGGGATATGGGATTTTTGCTGGTGACAAGGTGCAGTGGGCCAAACTCAAATTCTCTGCTGAACGCGCCCGCTGGGTGTCACGCGAGCTTTGGCATCCGCAGCAGAAGGTCACCCAGCAGGAGGATGGCAGTTTGATATTAGAAGTGCCGTTCACTGACATCCGGGAGCTTTCGATGGATATTTTGCGACAGGGGCGGCATGTGGAGGTCTTGGAACCAAGAGAATTGCGAAACGAGATTGAGAGCGAATTGCGTTTGGCGCTAACTGCGTACGATAAAAAGCAAGGAGAACCGGCATGCCCCAAAACCGCCCGGGTCAACATCTAGTGTTTAATTGCATTAATATACATATGTAATTATCATCCTGCTTGTTCAATACAAGCCGGAGGTGGTCATGGCGCGAGTCGCGGCGAGCGTAACGTGTAGCGATCAGGATCGCAAAGAGTTGGAGCGGCTGAGCAGC
>CAIVHU010000250.1 GCA_903905735.1 uncultured beta proteobacterium | reverse complement strand
GCTGCTCAGCCGCTCCAACTCTTTGCGATCCTGATCGCTACACGTTACGCTCGCCGCGACTCGCGCCATGACCACCTCCGGCTTGTATTGAACAAGCAGGATGATAATTACATATGTATATTAATGCAATTAAACACTAGCAGGAATTTTCAAGCTTTAGCACGGTGATGATTTCAACTCCCGCCAAATGCGATGCGAATCGCCAACCTCTGATCAGCCCTGGCGATGTGGGTTAAAACCCAACCCGACAAGAATGCATTCAAATCTTCTCCCTCAAGACGCTCATTGTCAGTCTCCGACAACTTCATCCAGCAAGGACAGAAGGTCAGCGTGCTGAGCTGAATGTTCAACGGTAGTAGTATTCAATCAATTGCCGGGCTGAAATTTGCGTGATTGCTTTGCTCTAAAAATTGATCTGCTGTTGGCTGGCACCTTAGGCGGAAGGACCTACCTTGCATGCTGGTTGCCTAGGCAAAAACCACTCCGCTCAGTTTCAAGACCGTGCTGGCAAAAGGTAATTGAGAGGTATTCACAGACCCATTCTTTTTAGAATATTTAACACCTTGTCCTCAAGCGTCGCCTTGGTGAACGGTTTGACAATATATCCTGATGCCCCCTGCTGGGCAGCCAGAACAATATCCTCTTTCCTGGCTTCTGCAGTCACCAACAGAAATGGCAGGCGTTTGAGCTTGTCGTCCTTCTTGATCTCTGCCAGCAACTGAAACCCGTTCATGTTGGGCATGTTGATATCACTGACCACAAAATCAAAGTGGCCGTTTTGGAGCATGCGCAATGCAACGGCACCGTCTTCAGCCTCCTCAGCATTGGCAAAGCCACTTTCCTTGAGCAGATTGCGGATGATGCGACGCATGGTCGAGAAGTCGTCCACAATCAAGAATCGAAGCTCAGAGGCCATCAAAGACTTTCACAACAGGCATATTCACAGGTCAAACGGCGATTTTCGTCCATTTCGGTGACACTGACATGGTGTTCATGGGCCCAAGTCCGCAGAGTCTTGCTTTCAGTTGATCAAACGCAGTTGGGGACTTTTCGGGCTGAGGTGTAATACCGACACCGACATCAACAGGTGAGATCACGCCAATGCCTTCCCCGATCAGCAAAGAAGAGGCCTACGCCAGACTGGGTTCGATCACCCGTGAAATGCATGAGGCACTGACCATATTGGGTGATAACCATTTGCAGGACATCGTGGAGGAAATCCCTCAAGCAAGGGATCGCCTGGCCTACGTTGGCCAGATGACCGAGGACGCGGCCAACAAGGTTCTGACGCTGGTGGAAACTGCCAAACCTGAATGCGACGACCTCACCCACCGAGCCACTGAATTGAGCGCTTCACTGGCCAAGTTTGCCAGCGCAGAAGACCTAAGCCTACAGAAAGCTCGCGGCCTGTTAGTGGTCTGCAGCAAGTTCGTTGAGCGAACCAGCAACTTCTCCAAGGGACAAGGTGAGGTTTTGGGTGACATCATGATGGCGCAGGATTTTCAAGACTTGTCGGGCCAGGTGATCAAGAAGGTCATCGATATCATCAACCGCACGGAGTTGCAGTTGGTTAACCTGCTTGTCGACAGCGCACCGGAAGCGGCTGCGACGGATAACAAATTGCAACCATTGCCCGCCACGGTTGACACCCACAAACTTGATGGACCCCAAACACTGGACAACGCCCTCAAGCAAAACGATGTGGATGACCTGTTGGCTTCCCTAGGCTTTTAGCGTTTTGGGCAGTTTCTTGCCACTATTGTCCTGTGTGATCAGGAAGCACATGGGCTATAGCCACATCCCGCAAAAGTATGCCAAACCGATCAACGAATTCTTCGCCAACACCTTCAACTCGTGGCTCAACATGCACCGGCCATGCCTGTTCGCCACCGAGGTGGTGAGCGACAAAGGCAAGATCAAAAAGGTCTACAAACACGCCGATGTGAAGACCCCGCTGGAGTGCCTGGCACGCTTGAGTAAAAAGCGTCTGGTGACGTTCAAAAAGGGCATCACGCTCAAAGCCTTGGAGACCCAAGCCGGTGAGAAAACTGACCTGCAGGCGGCGCAGGAAATGCAGGCAGCCAAGGCTGCATTGTTTGCCATGTTCAACAAGCCTGAGGTCAAAAACCGGGCTTGAGAGTGAGGTCAACCAGCAAGCACACGCGGGTCTCTCAGACGGTATCTCGTTCGGATGCAGTGTGGCCCTGAATGCAGGATCATGCATGAGTACATGGCACGATCGGGGGGGCCTGCCGGCGGCCCTGGCAGGGGCCTGATAAGAATAAATTCCAAAAGGCAGAAAGGCAAATTCACACCGTTTACACTGCCTCTTTCAACCCGGTCAGCCTGTATGACGATTGAAGCCAAATCGGCTTCCCTTCAGGCTCACACCTGAATTGGAAAATACTGTGCGGTGTTTTGTATCACCGTCGCCATGCGCTGCACCTCATCCCCAAAGACATGAGAATAAGCATAAAGTGTCATCGGCACAAAGATGCACAGCAATAGAAACAGGAGCAGCAGCATCAACAAGACGGTCTCCAGATGCTGCATTAACCAGCGAAGCTTCACCAAAGGGTGCGCTGCACCCCTCTCACTCCTTGAACGCCAGCTGCACCTGGTTGTGCACCAGCAACAGGTAAAGGCCCAGTTCTGTCTCAAAGTGCGCAGCGGTGACAAACTTGACCTCACTGGCCCGGCTCAAATGGGCCTTGCCCAGCACCCGCACCAGTTCACGCGGCATGCCGATGACCTTTAATCCCTGGGTGTGAAAGGCCCGCACCACCTTGCAAGTGGGCTCGGCGGCCTGCTCCTGCCAGTACTGAAAGCTGGTATGACTACCGAGCTCCAGACTGTTCGCACCAAATTTGAATAAATAACTGTCCAGCATGGGGTTCCTCCTTGTCAGTGGCAGATATCAGGGTGATCGGCGCCATCCGGGTGGACCCCGGAGACGTCCATGACGAGTTTCAGGCCGGAATGGGGGTCAACCACCAGTGCCAACGACCGCTGGACCGCCTGTTGAAGCCGTGGAACGTAGAAATCGTCCACTTCATCTTCCAGTCCCCAGCCCATGCACTGACGTAGCAACCAAGCCT
>CAIVHU010000249.1 GCA_903905735.1 uncultured beta proteobacterium | reverse complement strand
CGTTCCATCAAGTGTTTAAACAGCCGCTCCGTGGATTTGTGGACAACTCGCCAGCGAGTTGCCCACAAGCTCCACCGAGCCCCACTACTACATTTTATTTTCCAATGCAACTTCCACACGAAACGACGAAGGGCCGTCTTAAAGCTGGAGTGGCCCATGAAGCGTCCAAGTTATAGCGTTTACTACGTGACCAGCGCCCTTTTTGGTCAGCACTTCTGCGTGTCGAGCGCACTCATGGAGGCGCTCATCATCAAACTTGAAACCACGGTCGGGGTCCAGACGTACAAATTGTATGGACCAATTTACTCGTATGTCGAGTCCGGGTTGACCAAGACCACGTCGGTGCCCATCACCGCAATGACCTCAGAGGGAAAAATGCAGTATTGGGACTTCGGCAACGGCCGCCGAGCCTCCAAACCTTCGATTGCCCGGCAAGTTCGGGAGGCCCATGCCGCGTCTGAAGGTGTGGAGCGGGTAGTTGTTTTCAAAGAAGACTTGCGAACAAATCAGGTGGAGTGGACCAATCGCAAAATTGCTCTCGCCTATTTGTTTCAAGGCCGCAACCTCGATACCTCCAAACGGGAGGCGGGCGTTTTGACCGCCATACCTGAACACAAGTTCAGCCTTGGCAGTCTTGCCCAGCACCTTGGCCTGACCAATGCACAGGCTTACCACGTCTTTCTGCGTTGTTGGCTCAAAGGCCGCCTGACTTGGGACCTGACGCGGGTTCCACTCAGCCTGAATATGGAAGTTGCGAGGTAACACCATGCAAACTAAAGTGGCAACCGTGCCCCTGCGCACACGTGTCTCACGGGAGGAACTGGTCAAGGAGGTGGCTCCAATATCGAGCTGGCCAACGCCTGAGTCCTCTGCCTTTGACTCACTCACCCATGAGTTGTACTGCAAGCGCTGCCTGGCCGTCGAACTCTATGTGTCCAAGACTGCGAGCAAGGATGAAATCAAGAATCGAACGGGATTCTCGCTGGCGAAAGCAAGAGGCCTCGCCGAACGGTGCCTGCGCAAAAACCCAAGTACCCAGCAAATGACCGGGCTATGGGCCTGCGTACCCGGGCGACGCCTGCCCGGAGAGTCCCATAGACGTCGACGCGGCATCAATCCTGCGCATGCCGAAAAAGGGCAGGGGCTCAAAGGCACCCTCAAGGAGCTATTTCGGGTA
Source organism: uncultured beta proteobacterium (assembly GCA_903905735.1). Classification (GTDB taxonomy): domain Bacteria; phylum Pseudomonadota; class Gammaproteobacteria; order Burkholderiales; family Burkholderiaceae_C; genus Rhodoferax. The sequence goes on along the minus strand of CAIVHU010000249.1, from coordinate 39,345 downwards.
CACCCTGGCATTGAAAACGCGATGACGGCTTTTGTGAAAAACCGGCGGCTGCCCGGGAAGCCGCCGGTTTCCATCATCAATTACTCGACCATCGTGGCGGTCTTTCACGTGGTCTGCCGGGAAGCCGGAGTGGCCGCCCACCAATGGCCGTTCAATACAAAGAAGCTCGGGGCTAACGCCATTTACGAATGGTGGCGAGTGACCCGAACGCTGTATCCGATGCAAACAATTGAGAACCAGTTCGGAGAGGCCGCCGCGAAAATGGCTGCAACGGACATCGCGATGATTCTGTCGACACAGGCCCCCATTGATTACAAAGCGTTTGAACGAGTGGAGTTGGACGAGCACTTGGTTCACGGCATCTTCAATATTGGCGCACTCAACAGGAAGCGTGTGATGACCTGGGTGGACGCTTCTCGATTTTGGGTGCTGGCGCTGCGAGACAAGCGCAGCGGCGCAGTGCTGGCCACCAGTGTGAGTTACCGGGAAAGATATGACAGAAATGACATTTTGAAGCTGATACGACGAGCGCTCATGCCCCCGGCAAAGCGCGCCCTTTCACTTAATAGCCCAGAATTTCGATATGCCGAGGGTGCCGCCTTTCCGGCGGAACTCACCGAATTCCAACGCAACACCCGGATGGAGCTCGCCTGGGACAGCGACAGCAGTCATCTGTCTCTGGCTGATAAAGGCCGGATAGAGGCCGTTGTCGGATGCCGGGTCAAGTCTGAGAGGTTGGAGCAGCCCACAGAACGCGAGACCATCGAAGGGCTCTTTGCTGGTTTCGCGAAAGCGGTGGAGGCTCTGCCGGTCGGCACCGGCAGCCACCCACGCGCGCCATCTCGGCGCGACCCCGAGGTTGCCGCAAAAACACATGACCTGTACGCACACCACATCGAGGAAATCTGGGACGTCTATTGCAGAAACCTCAATTGTCGACCGGCCACAAGATGCGGGGGGCTCAGCCCACTACAGTTTTTGCTCGACCTCAACATCCGCGGTGAGGCATTTGTCAGCCCGCTTGGCGAGCTCGGGCCCAATAACGCGTACAAGTTGTTGCCCAGCTATCCGGCGAACTTGACCCGCCGTCGGGGAAAACACGGTCCATTGCGGGTGCAGCTTTTTGGTGCGGCATATTCAAGTGCCGACATGGCCTTTGACAGCCGGTTGCTTTACGCGTCGAACCTCGATTGCCAAATCTACGTGGAAGAAGATGCAAGGCAGGCCTTTGTGGTGCCAGACGCCCATCCTGAAATTGTGTTTCCGGTCTCTGTTGTTAACAATGATTTGCGGGCGTTCCCCCATTCATTGGAATGGCGCCAGATAGCTGAGGCAGCGACCAAAACTGCGGTCACACGTGGGAAAGGTCTAGGCCCAGCCGTGATGATTGGCGTCATCGACTCCCTTGGAGAAGCGACCCTGGATAAGGTCAAGGGCGCGTCGGCCCTGCTTGCCGGCATTTCAGGGTTCATGGCCGCCGTGGGGGTGGGGTCCGTCGACTATGTGATGTCCGAGGAAGAAAGAGCGCGTGTCGTCACCAGTGTTGAAACGATGGCCAGTGACTCGGACGAGCTGCCCAGCGGCACGGCTATCGAATCAAGGCCGACTGCAACTCAAGAGCCTGCACCAATTGCGCCATCTGCGAAAAAAGCCAGAAAAGAGGGCCCTGCCAACCCGCCGACACCGTCGCCCAGTCTCGATGGCGCTGACGAATTTCAGCCATTTTAGGTAGCACATCATGACTATCGAAGTACACCCAGTAGAACGCCAGGGCGGCATTTTCTTTAACACGCCACCGGTTCTTGAGTTCAGCAAGACGTTACGCGGCTTATTTGACGCTGGCGACACCTCCCTTGCAGTTCATGGACAGTCTCGCTGTGGGAAGTCGACGTTGTTCAATACTTTGGTTAGCTATGGCGCCGCGCACAAAAACGCCGTTGTCTTCAATGCCACCATGTCTGGCACCAGCGACAGTGCGTCCTGGTTGAAGTTGGCGCGCGAGCTGGCGGACAGTAGGGGAGGTCGCTCTCCTTTCTATTCCATGAGCAATGAGGAGGCACTGGTGAAACGTGCTGAATCAGACGCTCACGAGCTCAATGTTTACCGCGTACTGGTGCTGATTGACGAGGCTCAAGAACTCTCACTTGAACAGTTCCTGGGGTTGAAGAAGTTTACGCAGGTGCTGATTAACCGAGGACTTTCAACGTTTGTGCTGCAGTTCGGTCAACCTGAAATCCTCGCTGTACCCCGCAAATTGGCTGGCGCTAACAGGACAAGTTTGGTGGACCGGTTCTTTTTGCGTAAACACCGACTCAGAGGCTTGCGCCAAACCGAGTATTCAGGATTCCTGGCTTTTTATGACAAAACTGTGTGGCCGACTCCAAATGGGCGCACCTACACCGAGCATTACTTGCCTGACCTGTGGGCACAGGGCTGGCGAATGGAGACCTACAGCAGTCATTTTCAGCGGTCCTTTCATCTCATCACAAAGAAGTTCTTTCGCGACCCCGACGATATTCCCGTTAAATACCTTGCCTTTGTGGCTAACAAGCTGCTGTTGAACGCAAAAGAGGTTCGCGGCCATGGCGCCGACGTCGGGTCTCTGATTGACAGGTATGCGAATGACAGCGGCATTGTCGAGTCGTATAAGCACATCGGGGACCACGAGGAGAAAACGCGCAAAGACTTGGAGACTGCTTCGGTTCCGTCTCGCAGGAGGCGCAAATGACCATGTTTGCCTGGAACAAGGCCTGGTTTCACCCGCGGGAGTCGCTCTGGTCGATTGCCAACAAGATTGCATTTGCCAACGCCTGTTCAGTCCAGCAAGTGCTCGAATACCTAGGGGGTGTTTTCAGCAGACAACGTGAACGCATGCTGTTCCCTGGGGTCGAACTTGTTATCAAAATGGCAGGTGGCCTGGGGCTGGATTCACGACTGGCGGCACTCAACCTGTTCGCGAGGCTTGGGGAAAAGCAGCCGCTGGACATACGCGAGCTTTGGCGGATTGGCATTCGGTATTGCCCGGTCTGTTTGAACAGTTTCATCCATCGAACCGAGTTTCAGGACAGCCGCAACACGCTCTGTTCAGACCATGGCGCGAGACTATTGGACGTTTGCCCACGCTGTGGCCGCCGCCTGGACCCATTGTGCGAGTTGCCTTGGAGCTGCAACTTTTGTGGCTTTTCATTGGTGGAGCCTGGCCGCAAGTGGTACCTCGATTTCGAGGGTGATTCGGCACCCGGCCAACCCAGCGAACTCGACTTGGCTGCGCTCAACCCGCTCACCAGCAGTAATGGAGGCGCGCCGACCCGAGTACGGTTGGGCGACATCCTTTATGAAGAGCATGCAATATGCGCACATTCGTTAGCGGCTGACCACCTGGACTGCCTGCGCACAGATGGTGCGCTTGAATTCGCGGTTTACCGTCCGGTGAGCTTTCGATGCCCGATGGCGGCGGCCACCATTGTTTTGGCCAAACGTCTGGGTATCTTTGCTCAAGGCGCCACCGGGGGCTGGTCAAACAGCAGGCCCCTGATTTCCGAATCGACGGCGCTGCGTCAGCTGGAATATTTGCTCTCCGAGGCGCCGACTGAGTTCCACGATTCGCTCATCCGGGACGCTGTGCGGGCTTGGTACGTCGAGGCCTTGAGCATTTTTCTGACATCGGCCAAAACCGGCGAGCTTGCCGTTTTGTGGGAACCGTCGCTGAACGACGACTTGGTTTTAAGGAAATCGGGGAGTCAAGGGCCCTGGGTCGGCAAAGCTTTATCTAAAGTTGAGCAGTTGGTAGCCTCCGCAACAAACTTTTGCTCAACTCAACGTGCAAATCCAACCGTTTTATAGCTGAATTTGCAGCCTCAGCTGCCGACCTCATCAGATTTTTCCCGCGCGTTTTTCTCCGCTTATAGGCCGCCCAAGTCGAACATGCGTTCTATTTAAACGCGCGCCAGTCCTCGTATTTTGAAAATCGTTTAAACAAGCTCCATAACGAGCTTAAATCCAGTCATTGGTGGTGTTTAAGTCCTCAGGCATTCTTCCCAATTAGGCTGTCCATTTCAGGCATCTAATTTTTTAGGCTGTCCGTTTCAGGCATCTGTTTTTCTAGGCTGTCCGAAACGGGCGATAAGAGCGTTAGATGCCTGAGGATTTTGGTGACGCAGCTGGCTAAGTCAGTTAGATACCTGGCTATCCACGTGGTGTGCGTTTCTTCTTATCGTAGTAGATACGATGTATATTCTTTGCGGGTTTGATATTCTTGGAAATTCTTTCATTTGAGTATAAATAGAGATTTGTTTTTTAGGGCGACGGAATAACGCCTTTTGACGTATCCACATAACACGCGCGTCATGGACAAACTCTCTACGAGAGATTTGTTTCACCGTTCCACCCCCTCAATACCGTTACGCTTCGCTATATCAGGGGCTACGCCCCCGATACCCCTTGTCAGGGTTTCGAGTACCTCAGCAGCCTCTCTGATGCCTTCAATCTGGGTTTGATAGACATAGACCCATGGCGGGGAGGTGTCGCCCCCTGCCAATTCCAACGCATCGCCTATGGCCTCAGCAGCCACCAGACGGGCATTCAGGGCATCAACGGCCAACGATAGGGCGCTCATGACTGACCCCCTTCTTTACAAAACTCGCCAGGTGGAGACTTGCGAGGCCGACCCCGCCCCCGCTTTTTCTCAGACTGGGGCAGGACGGGCAGGGCACCAACCCGGGCCAGCAGGCTACCTAGCAGCGTAGGACGCTTGACCATCTTGGGCGACGGGGTATCCATCCCGACCAGTTCGAACTGGACGACCCCCTTACCGTCCCCAGTGTCACGAGGACGACGACTCATGACCGCACACACCGCCCGATCGGACGACAGGGCTTTACTGATTTGGATTGCTTTCATGACCGACCCCCTTGAACAAAAAAACCGACGTTTTCACATGATGAAATAGGTGCTACATGATTCATAGCAGACAAAAAAGAGCCCCCACCCAATGAGAAAGAGCCCAAAAAACAAAAATGCCGTTTATTCATTTCCTAAAGTGACTTAGTAATAAATTAGGGCCGGTCGGCTTCGCCGCCCGTCCGACTTCGTCGGACGGTGACGCGGCAGCGCCACCGCCCGCGCCCGCGATGCTGGCCGCGTGCGTCGTCTCAGCCGCATCCCCCGTCCCTTGCAAGCGTTGCAGGACGACCGCCAGTTGATTGGCCCGGTCGTACTGGCGGCCAAAGCCATCAGCACGGCGTACCAGCAGACTCCACCAGTTCGCGTCATGCGGCAAGAAGGCGTACCCCTCAGGCGACCACAAGCGCCCCGAGTGCATGTGCCAGCCTTGCCAGCCTTCACACGGCAGCTCAAACAGCCGCATGATGCGCACCAGCTTGTACGCGGCGTACGGCACCAGCACCTTGCCGGAAATCCAGTACCGTATCGTGCGAGGCGTGACGTGAAGAAGTTTCCCGGCCTGTTCGGGGTTTAGCCCGGCGTCTGCCAGCAAGACCTTGAAGCGTGCGCCCAGCGTAGCGCGGGTTTCACGGGCTTTTCGGGGCGTAGCCTTTTTCGTACCATAGTAGATACGATGTATATTATGTTAAGGTATGACGTGAGTAACTGAAAATTTTCGTCACATGACCAGGAATTCAATCACTGGCGCGCTGGAATCGTTGAATGAAGTACCCAGCGCAATTTCGCCCTGCCCATGCAACACGCACTCTTCTCGGCGCAGCAACAGGTCGGCACCGCCGCCGGCGAATCTGACCCAGCAGCCGTAGGAGCTGAGATCGACCAGCACCACGCTGCCGTTGCGCCAGTCCAGCCGGGCATGGGTGCGTGACACGCGGGCATCCGTCACCACAAACTCCACCTGATGGGTGCGGCCGATATGAACCGGCAAGTCGAACGCGTTGAAAGATTTTTTCTGATTCAGCCACGTCAACTCGATATGCACACCGAGTGCGTCTTTGACACCAAAGCGGCTTGACAGGTCAAAACTAGCTGGGATGGTCAGCAACTCGGATCCCTGGTTTTCCTGCCATTCGACCTGATACACCTTGCAGGATTCGGCGCGACCCCGGATATGGATGGGGCCCAACAACCGAAAGCGTTCGTCAGGCACATCAAAACCATCCTCGATGGCATCGCTGTTGACCCAGATCTGGTGTGGGCCGGTGAGTTCGCTCAGCCTTGCGGCAATGTTGACCGCGTCGCCGTAGCAATCATCGGCCACGATCTCCACACCGCCACGCGCGACACCCACGCGCAGCGGCATATAGGCTTTGGGCGGCATGCGGCCCAGCAGTTGTTGGTAGGAGCGTTGCAGGTCAATCACAGCCAGCACGGCCTTGGTGCTGTCCTCAAAAATGATCAGGACACCGTCGCCCAGGAACTTAACCACACGTCCGCCATGCGCGCTGCAACGTTGTGCGACCCAAGCCGTTGCCTGCGTGACCAGTTCGGTCGCTTTCGCATTGCCCAAGGCTTCGAAGACACCTGTGCTCCCAAAAAGATCGGCAAAAACGACAGTGGATTGGACACTCATTCCGGTTCAATTCCCAAGGTAATGAGGCGAGTTTAGGCCATGCTGCAGTGCGCGGTCAAAGATGCCCCCAAACCAGCAGCGCATCACGTGAATTAACACTCAGATCGGTGCGAGCGCCCACCGGCAGCAACACTTTGGTCTGCACGTGGCCATAAGGCAGATTGGTTAAAACGGGCACTTTGACCTTCTGGCGCAGCCATTGCACCACGCTGGCCAGCTTGAAGCCACGGTCATGCGAGGTGAGTTTGAAATGGGTGAACTGGCCCAACACGATGGCCTTCTGGCGCTTCAGAATGCCAGCGTAAAGCAACTGGGTCAGCATGCGCTCAACGCGGTAGGGGTGCTCGGCCACATCTTCCAGAAACAGGATGCCGCCTTTGATCTTGGGAAAATAGGGTGTGCCCAGCAATGAGGTCAGCACCGTCAGGTTGCCACCCCACAACACGGCATCTTCTATGCCGAAACTGTCTAAAGCCCTCGTTTCTTCTGGGCTGCTAGCTATTATATTCGTAACATTTTCGGGTTTCTGAAGAAACTGCCGCCAACCGGCACCCTCCCCCTGACCACAGAGCATGTCATCAAAACAGGCTTCCATAATGTCATCGGGCAGCAGCGCTTCGCCATGACCGTGACCGTCCGCAGCGCCGGCTTGTCCGCGCACGCCAAAGCCCTCGCACAAAGCCGGTCCGGCCCAGGTGATGGCACCAGTCTTGGCCAGAAGCGCACTTTGAAACGCTGTGAAATCGCTGATGCCGACAAACTGCATACCTTTGTCGATGGCTTTGGCAATTTTTTTGTAACGGATGTCGGGTAGCAGGCGGGTCAGCCCGTAACCACCGCGTGAGATCAGCGCTACATCCGCACCACTGTCAGCCGCGCGGTGAATGGCAGCCAGGCGGGTGGCATCGTCTCCGGCAAAACGCTGGTGGCTGGCCAGGGCGGCTTCGTCCACCTCGACCTCATGGCCCAGGGTTTGCAGGCGCTGGATGCCGCGTTTGAACGCCGCCTTGTCACGCACGGCACCGGAGGGCGAATAAATATAGATGTGTTTGGTCATGCGGTGGGGGTTTTAGCTTGAAGCGATGTCGGGGCGATTTTCAGGCAAGACAAGGCGCGAGGCCCGGCCTGATGACCATGGTCGGGAAAAGGCGCTTGCAGTGCCGCATCGCTGAGCACATCCGTATCGGCGAGCTCGATACTGGCCACGCTTTGGGGCGCCAGGGCCAGAAGGTTCTGTGCCAGCGGAAGGGCCGACTCGGCCACCAAGACCTGCACCGCTTGCAGGTTCAGACGCTGTAGCAACTCCAGCAACACCTGGACGTGCCATGCCAGGGTGTGAAACGTCTGCTTTTTGGGCTTGTCGCTCTTGCCAAAGCCGATCAGGTCCGGGCAGATCATGCGCTGTTGATTCAAGGTAGCTTGTCCGACCTGACTGCGCCAGGCATAACTCCACTCCTGCAGACCGTGGAGGCACAGCAGGGTGTTCTGGGCGTGCACCAGACCCGTGTCAACATAGTGCAGGCGCAAGCCCGCGAGGCTGGGCAGATCGTTGAGGTAAAAAGAGGGTGCAGGAATATCAGGCAGGGAGGCGAAGCGGCTCTCTGGCGTGCGCAAGGCATCTTCGCGCAACGCCCTGCCCGCTTGCATGGCTTCAGCTTGCTTGCGCCAGCGCTTTTCCTTGAAAAAATCCTGAAGCAAAGTGGCGCACGCGTCTTGCAGCAACCCGCCCTGCACTTGCGTATGGTGGTTAAGTTGTGGCAGTGCAAAGACGTTGGTGACTGAGCCCGCAGCGCCAGTCTTGGGGTCTGGCGCACCAAACACCACCCGTTTGATGCGGGCATGCAACATGGCACCGGCGCACATGGTGCAGGGTTCCAGCGTGACGAACAACTCGCAGTCGTCCAGCCGGTAGTTGTCCAGACGCTGGGCTGCCGCGCGCAGGGCAGCGATTTCGGCGTGGGCGGTGGGATCATGAGACTGAATGGGGGCGTTGCGCCCGGTGCCGATGATTTTTCCGCCCTGCACCACCACCGCGCCCACCGGTACTTCACCCGCAGCACCAGCTAGCCCGGCCTGCACCAGCGCGGCCTGCATCCATTGGGCATCTGCCAGGTCTGATGAATTGACGGTAGAGGTCACGGCTTGTCGTCAGGCATGGGCCGCGCCTGCATCACGTTGTCCAGCGCTTGCTTGAACTGCTGTTGCACCTGCTGGCTTTGCTGCGCTGGCGTGCCGGATGCGGGCAGGGTGATAGTGTGTGTGCCGTTTGGGGCCGCATCACCCGCAACGGCTGGCAATTGCAAGGCCGGCACAGGTGCTTGCGTCGCCTTCAACTGTTGTCGCACCAGCAGACCCGTCACCACCAGCGCCACCAACAGTCCGATCAAACCGAATATGCCGCGCATCAGGTTTCTCCTTGAATGGCACCGACCAGACCCAGACGCTCCATCCAGTCCGCCAGGGCGCGCTGATCGTCATTGCCAGCGGCATACACGGCATGCATGGCCTCATGCGACTCCGGTCGGTGCTGGTTGAGTTTAAGTTTGCATTGCAGATCAGTCACTTCCAGCTCAAAAGTCACCATGCCGGCCATCATTTTGTGCTGGTAGTCGTCGCCAAGGCTGCGCCACTGTTGCTCGTAAGCCGAGTCATGATCATGAATCAGGTGTTTGAGCAGTCGGTCCTTGTCGTCAAACTGCTCGATGAGGCGCGCCTGCACGGTGCAGTGCACCATCAGGTAGCTCCAGGTCGGCACACGCGCCAGATCCGGATACACACTGGGGCTCATGTACGCCTGCGGCCCCATGAAGGTGACGACTGCTTTGGGCCGTGCCTGCAGGTAGCGCCAGTGTGGATTGGGTTTAGCACAGTGGCCGAGCAGCAGCCAGCGCCCTGCGTCTTCGATCAAATGCAACGGTAGCGGCGTGACGGAGGGAAGGCCGTCGTCATCGACCGAAATCAGGTTGGCGAACGGGTAAGCGCGAATCAGCGCACTGGCGTGTGCAGGGTCTTTGGCGGCGAACTGCGGGGGCACATACATAGTGTCATTATTGCAGTTCACCGCCGCCACAACGCGGCTAGCGCGCTATGGAAGATGGCTTATTCCCACTCGATGGTGGCGGGTGGCTTGCTGCTCACGTCGTAGGTCACGCGGTTGATGCCGCGCACCTCGTTGATGATGCGGCTGGAGACTTTTTTCAGCAGCGCGTAGGGCAACTCGGCCCAGTCAGCGGTCATGAAATCGCTGGTCTGTACCGCGCGCAAAGCCACGACGTAGTCATAGGTGCGGCCGTCGCCCATCACGCCGACACTCTTGACCGGCAGAAACACGGTGAACGCTTGGCTGGTCAACTGGTACCAGGTTTTGCCGCTGGCTTCATCCACAAAGTTGTTGAGTTCTTCGATGAAGATCGCGTCAGCCCGGCGCAGCAGGTCGGCGTATTCTTTTTTGACTTCGCCCAGAATCCGCACGCCCAAACCCGGGCCAGGAAATGGATGGCGATACACCATGTGGTACGGCAAGCCGAGCGCAACTCCCAACTCACGCACCTCATCCTTGAACAGTTCGCGCAAGGGCTCCAGCAGTTTCAGGCCGAGTTGCTCTGGCAGGCCACCCACGTTGTGGTGGCTTTTGATGACCACTGCCTTCTTGTTTTTAGCCCCGCCAGACTCGATCACGTCCGGGTAAATGGTGCCCTGGGCCAGCCATTTTGCTCCTTTAGTACTAGCGCCTGACGCAGTCAGTTCAAGGGCTTGCGCCTTAAAAACCTCTACAAACTCGCGGCCAATGATCTTGCGCTTGGCTTCCGGGTCACTCACGCCTGCGAGGTGCCCGAGAAATTGCTCAGCGGCATCGACCCGGATCACCTTGGCGTGCAACTTGCCGACAAACATCTCCATCACCATGTCGCCTTCGTTCAGGCGCAGCAGGCCATGATCGACAAAGACGCAGGTCAGCTGGTCGCCAATGGCGCGGTGAATCAGCGCTGCGGCCACCGACGAATCGACACCACCCGACAGGCCCAGAATGACTTCTTCATCACCCACCTGGGCGCGGATTTGCTCGACCGCTTCGCTGATGTAATCGCCCATGATCCAGTCGGCACGCGTGCCGCAGATATCCAGCACAAATCGCTCCAGAATTGCTGCACCGCGTTTGGTGTGAGTGACTTCGGGGTGGAACTGCACGCCGTAATAGCGCCGTTCTTCGTCGGCCATGCCGGCAATCGGGCAACTGTCGGTGCTGGCCATGAGTTTGAAGCCCGGTGGCAGCTCGGTGACCTTGTCGCCGTGGCTCATCCACACCTGAAACATGCCGTGGCCCATGGAGGTCTCATAGTCCTGAATGCCGTCCAGCAAGGCGGTGTGGCCATGCGCACGCACATCGGCCGGGCCGAATTCGCGTTGGTGCCCACTGGTGACAATGCCACCCAACTGGTGCGCCATGGTCTGCATGCCGTAGCAAATACCCAGCACTGGCACACCCAGCTCAAACACCGCTTGCGGTGCCTTGTCGGTGCTTTCCTCATAGACGCTGGCGTGGCTACCCGACAGGATGATGCCTTTGAGAAGACCATCGCGGGCGTAGGCGCGAATCCAGTCGTCCGACACATCGCACGGATGCACCTCGCAAAACACGTGCGCTTCACGTACCCGCCGTGCGATCAGTTGGGTGACCTGGGAGCCGAAGTCGAGAATCAGTATTTTTTGATGCATTATTCAGCGCGATAGTTGGGAGCTTCTTTGGTGATCTGCACGTCGTGCACATGGCTTTCGCGGATGCCAGCGGTGGTGATCTCGACAAACTCGGCCTTGTCCTGCATTTCTTCAATGGAGGCGCAGCCGCAGTAGCCCATGCTGGCGCGCAAGCCACCGGCCATCTGGAACACGATGGCGACCATCGAACCCTTGTAAGGCACTCGGCCTTCAATACCCTCGGGCACCAGCTTGTCGGCGTTCGGGTTGCCGGTGCTGGACTCCTGAAAATAGCGGTCGGCACTGCCCTGCTGCATGGCACCAATACTGCCCATACCGCGATAGCTCTTGTAGCTGCGGCCCTGGAACAGGATCACTTCACCCGGTGCTTCTTCGGTCCCGGCAAACATGCCACCCATCATCACCGTTCCTGCCCCGGCAGCGATGGCCTTGGCAATGTCACCGCTGAAGCGGATGCCGCCGTCGGCAATCAACGGCACACCCGTGCCTTTGAGGGCAGTGGCCACGCTGTCAATCGCCATGATCTGCGGTACGCCCACGCCAGCGACGATGCGGGTGGTGCAAATGGAGCCCGGGCCGATACCCACTTTGACCGCATCAGCACCGGCTTCAACCAAGGCCAGCGCCGCTGCGCCGGTGGCAATGTTGCCGCCAATGACTTCAACCTGCGGAAAATTCTGTTTGACCCAGCGAACCCGCTCAATCACGCCTTTGCTGTGGCCGTGGGCTGTGTCCACCACGATGGCATCCACACCGGCGCGGGCCAGCAGTTCCACGCGTTCTTCGGTGCCCTCGCCCACACCCACGGCGGCGGCCACACGCAGCTTGCCAAACGCATCGCGGGCGGCGTTGGGGAAACTGGTTTGCTTGGTAATGTCTTTGACGGTGATCAGGCCCTTGAGCTCGAACGCGTCATTGACCACCAGCAGGCGCTCAATCTTGTACTGGTTCAGCAGCACCTTGGCTTCGGTGATGGTCGTGCCATCAGGAACCGTGATGAGTTTTTCGCGCGGGGTCATGATGTGGCTCACCGGCAGGTCATAACGGGTCTCGAATCGCAAGTCGCGCCCCGTCACAATGCCCACTACCTTACCGCCATCCATCACCGGAAAGCCCGATACGCCGAGTTGCTCAGACAGCGTCATCACCTGGCGCACCGTGTGTTGCGGGGTGATCACCACCGGGTCGCGCAACACGCCTGACTCGTAGCGCTTGACCTTGGCCACCTTGGCAGCTTGCTGCTGTGGGGTCATATTTTTGTGCACCACGCCGATGCCGCCTTCTTGCGCGATGGCAATGGCCAGACGCGATTCGGTCACCGTGTCCATGGCGGCAGACACCAGGGGCAGGTTCAAAGCGATATTGCGGGTGAAACGGGTAGCGAGGGAAGTATCCTTGGGAAGGACTTGGGAGTACGCTGGCACCAACAAAACATCGTCGAAGGTGAGCGCTTTGCCAATCAGGCGCATAGGTGTGAGCTCCAAATCCGCGATTGTACTTGCGGCTTGCAATGCGCCCTTCAAGTTCAAGTTTTCAGGGTAGGATCGTCGCAAACTTGCCAAATTTGTGGCATTCAGGCGTGAGATGTTGCAGGTGTGCCCCACCGGGTGAACTGTGTGACATAAACTTGGTGCCCATGAAGCACCTCATCCGATCACTCTGTCTTGTTGCCTTGGCGACGCTGTCGGCGGGCGCCATGGCCCAGTGGCAGTGGGTTGATAAAGATGGCCGCAAAGTGTTCAGTGACACTGCGCCGCCACCCAGCGTGCCTGACAAAAGCATTCTCAAACGTCCGGGTGGACTCAAAGCTGCGCCCGTTCTGAACCGCGAAGACACCACCGATGCCGCCCCAACCAGTGGCGCAATTGCTGTTCAGCCAACTGCGAGCGCACCCAAGATCAGTGGCGTGGATAAAGATCTGGCTGAGAAGAAGAAAAAAGCCGATCAGGAAGAAGCCGCCAAACGCAAGGCTGAAGAAGACAAGGTGGCCAAAACCAAAGCCGACAACTGCGCTCGCGCCAAGCAGGCCAAGGCCGGTCTGGACTCTGGTATTCGCCTTTCACGAATCAACAAACAAGGCGAGCGTGAAATTCTGGACGACGCGGCGCGTGCCGCAGAATCTCAGCGCATCCAGACCATCATGGATTCCGATTGCAAGTGATGGACCCCTGTGGCAGCAGTTGGGTCAATAGCCTGCTTTTGCCCCCGCGCGCTTTTTGACAAACAGACCTGTGGTGCGGGCACCTTGCTTGACAAAGCGTTCACGTCGAGCCACCTTGGGATCCACGCGCAGGAGGCGATAAATTTCCACGCGATCCTGATCATGCAAAAGCTTCTTCAGGCTGGCCTGGTGGCCCCAGACACCCAGCAAAATCGTCGGGTCATCCAACTCAGGAAAACGTCGCAGCAAACCACTTTGCTGCAAGGCGGTCAAAACGCTGCAGGGCGCGTCCAGCGTGAGGGTCACTTCATGAACCTGGCGCGCAGCAGGCGCATAAACTACACAGACCTGCATCAGCCAATTACTCGCCGTACACCTGCTTGGCGCGTTTGACGAACGCATCCACCATCGTGGCGGCAATCTTGTCAAACACCGGACTGACCAGTTTGCCCAACGCGGTGTCAAACCCGTAACTCAGCACCAGTTCAACCCGGCTGGCGCGCTGCTCAGTGCCCAAAGGTACAAAGTTCCACTCGCCTTCCAACTTGGAAAATGGTCCGTTGACCAACTTGATGATCACCTGCTGGTCCACCACATGGGCGTTGCGGGTGGTAAAGGTCTGGTGAATACCGCTAAACGCGATACCAATCTCGGCCAACATGCCGTTTTCTTCGAGAGAAACCACGCGACCCTTGTCACACCAGGGCAAGAACTGCGGATAGGCCGCCACATCAACGACCAGGCGATACATTTCTGCGGGGCTGTACCAGATTAAAACGGACTTTTTGACAGTTTTCATAGAATGGAGTTTTGCGCGGGATTGTAGTCAAGCCTTGTTCGCATTCATTCCCACTCAAACTCTCCCCTCATGGCCAAAAAACCCGATACAGCGACCCGCATTGCAGACAACAAGAAGGCGGCATTCAACTACTTTTTCGAGGAACGGTTTGAGGCCGGTATCGTGCTTGAAGGCTGGGAAGTCAAATCGCTGCGCGAAGGCAAGGTGCAACTGACCGACGGCTACGTGGTCATCCGCAATGGCGAGCTGTTCATCATCGGCCTGCAGATTCAGCCGCTCGGCACCGCCTCGACCCACATCACCCCCGACAAGCAGCGCACCCGCAAGCTGCTGATGCACAAGGCAGAAATCAAGCGCCTGATTGGCAAAGTGGAGCAAAAAGGCCACACGCTGGTGCCAATCAACCTGCACTGGAAAGCTGGCAAGATCAAGTGTGAAATTGCCTTGGCCAAAGGCAAGGCCGAGCACGACAAGCGCGACACCATCAAGGACCGCGAAGGCAAGCGCGAGGTAGAGCGCGCGATGAAATCCCGCCAGCGCTAACCTCGCGTTGCGAGGTGCGCCAACCGCCCACCATGCGTGGAAAGTTGAGGCTTGTCAGGCCAGGCCGCGCAGCGGGTGACCATGCGGTAGCCACGGGCTGTCAAAAAACGGCAGCACCATCTTGGGCGCGACATCTTCAATACGCGCAGGTTGCCATTTGGGTGCGTTGTCCTTGTCCACGGCCAGCGCGCGGATGCCCTCGGCGGTCTCGGTTTGGGCACCGCTGCGACCCAGATGACGCGGGAAAAAGCAATGCCGCACCATGTCGCGCTCCATGCGCAGACCGTCGGCCAGGCTGAGTTGGCGGGCGCGGCGAATCTGCTCCAACGCCACACACAGCATCAGGGGTGAGCGCTGGCGCAACTGGGAGGCGGTGTGCTGCGCCCAATCTGACGTGTCAGACTCCAGCGCCTGCACGATGCTGGCCACGGAATCCATCGAGAAATAATGGTCAATTTGGCCTCTAGCCTTTATTCCTAATGCGCTAGCATGTATTGAAAATGTAGTAACCCAGTTTTCCAGTTGCCCGGGGTCAGCGGGTTGGATCTGCGCCAGTGCTTCCCACGCGGCAACCTGTTGATCGGCATCCATGCAGTGGTCGGCCAGCCCCAGCGCGATCGCCTCGGCTCCCAGCAGGGTGGTGCCAGTCAATGCCAGCCATTCGCCAGTAAAACCCGGGCAGCGGCTCAAAAAGTAGCCGCCAGCCACGTCCGGAAACAAGCCTATCGTCGTCTCAGGCATGGCAATTTTGCTGCGCGCCGTCACCAGGCGATGCGATGCGCCTTGGCTGATTCCCATGCCGCCGCCCATCACCACGCCGTCCATGAAGGCAATGTAAGGTTTGGGGTAGGTGTGGATCAGGTGGTTGAGGGTGTATTCCTCGGTGAAAAAATCCTCTAGCAGCGGGTCACCCGACAGCTGGGCCTGGTGAAAAAACCGGATGTCACCACCAGCACAAAAGGCGCCAAACGGCCCGGCCTTGTTGCTACCGCGAATCGCCACCGCCCGCACCTGCGGGTTTTCGCGCCAGGCCAGCAGGCAAACGGTCAGGTCGCGGATCATCTGCAGCGTCAGCGCATTCAAAGCACTGGGCCGGTTCAAGGTTATGAACCCGACCTGGCCACGCACTTCCGTCAGAACCTCACTCACAACAGCACTCATGCCCTGCCCCTCCAAGCCACAATTTCGTTGGCCACCAGCGCGCCGATCACCAGCGTGCCGCCCACAAACACATCATGCCCAGGCACCTCGCCCGCCCCAAGCCAGGCCAGCAAAATGCCAAAAATCACTTCCAGCAAGCCCAGCAGCGCCACCTCGGGCGCTTTGAGCGCCTTGGTGCAGACCACGGCCAGCACACACGGAATCGCCAGTTGCCCCAGCCCCAGCCCGGCCAGCAAGCCCAGGTCATGGCTGGAGGCCTTTAGCGGCCAAGCCAACGGCAACGTGATCAATGACGACAGAACCGCGCCAATCAGCACCGCAGGGATCAAATCCACATCGTGACCCTGAGCATGCGAGTGTTGCGTGACGGTCCAGTTGGCCGCGCCGGAGACCGGAACACACAGCGCCACCAGCGTACCCGCCATGCTGACGCCCTGCCCCAACTGGCTGGCATACATATAGGCAATGCCAAACCCGGCCACACCAATCGCCACCCAAGTGCGCCTTGGCACACGGTGACCGATAAAGATGCGGGATGCCAGCGCGGTGAGCAATGGTGTCAACGACATGGTGACCAGCACATTGGCCACGGTGGTCAACATGATCGCCACCATGAAAAACGTGAACATGCCAGCCCAGCACAGTCCGGAAATCCACAGAGCCGCGCCACCATGACGCATACGGGCAAACACGCCACGACCCTTCATCAGCGGCAGAACGACCAGCAGGCTCAGCACGGTGAAAAAGCTGCGCCAGAAAGTCACTTCAAACTTTTGCGCTTGCTCCAGATGGCGCGTCACTACTCCGGCGGTGGACCACATCAGGGTCACCGCCACCATCAACAACACGGCCCGGTTGTGACTGAGCTTCAATATCAGCGATTACGCGCGGCTGGCCTTTTTGCGGTCGCTTTCCTTCAAGTGACGCTTGCGCAGGCGCACGCTCTTGGGGGTGATTTCAACCAGTTCGTCGTCCTCAATGAACTCCACGCCATATTCCAGCGTCAGTTCAATCGGGGGCGTGATCTTGATCGCGTCTTCCTTGCCCGACACGCGGAAGTTGGTCAACTGCTTGGTACGCGTGGCGTTGACCACCAGGTCGTTGTCACGGCTGTGGATACCAACGATCATGCCTTCATAGACGGGATCGTTGGCGCGCACAAACATGCGGCCCCGGTCGTCGAGCTTGCCCAGCGCGTAGGTGAAAATTTCGCCATCGTCCATGGAAATCAGCACGCCGTTTTTGCGGCTGCCGATGTCGCCTTTGTGCGGCTCATAGCAGTCAAAAATGTTGGAAATCAGGCCCGTGCCACGGGTCAGGTTCAAAAACTCATTGGTGAAACCAATCAAGCCACGCGCCGGAATGCGGTATTCCAGGCGAACGCGGCCACGGCCGTCCGGGTCCATGTTGAACAATTCACCCTTGCGCTCGCCCAAGGCCTGCATCACGCCGCCCTGGTGCGTTTCTTCGATGTCGGCGGTGACCAGCTCAATCGGCTCGTACTTTTCACCATCCACCATCTTGAACACCACACGTGGCTTGGACACGGCCAGCTCGAAACCTTCACGGCGCATATTTTCCAGCAGGATGGTCAGGTGCAGTTCGCCCCGGCCCATGACTTCAAAGATACCTTCTTCGTCGGTTTCCTTGACGCGCAGCGCCACGTTGTGTTGCAGTTCTTTTTGCAGGCGGTCCCAAATCTGGCGGCTGGTCACGTATTTGCCTTCACGCCCGGCCAGCGGGCTGGTGTTGACGCAAAAGTTCATCGTCAGCGTCGGCTCATCGACCTTGAGCATCGGCAGTGGGGTCGGTTTGGCTGGATCGGTGATGGTGACGCCGATACCGATATCTGTCAGGCCGTTGATCAGCACAATTTCACCCGGGCCGGCCTCATCGGTCTGCACCCGCTCCAGGCCCTGGAACGTCAGAACTTGGTTGACCCGGCCTTTGACGGCCTTGCCGTCCGGGCCTTCCATGACCACCACATCCATCATCGGACGGATCGTGCCCTGGCTGATACGGCCCACGCCTATGCGACCGACAAAGGTCGAGAAGTCAAGTGCGGAAATCTGCAGTTGCAGCGGTGCAGCCGGATCACCCTGCTGGTGCGGCACGTGGTCCAGAATGGTATTGAACAAGGCCGACATGTCAGGGCCCCACTGCTCGCCCTGACCACCTTCCACCAGCGACGACCAGCCGTTGATGCCTGAGGCGTACACCACGGGGAAATCCAGTTGTTCGTCGGTCGCACCGAGTTTGTCAAACAGATCAAACGCCGCGTTGATCACAAAATCGGGGCGCGAACCGGGTTTATCGACCTTGTTGACCACCAGAATGGGTTTGAGGCCCAGGGCCAGCGCCTTTTTGGTCACGAAGCGGGTTTGCGGCATCGGGCCTTCTTGCGCGTCAATCAGCAGCACCACGCCATCGACCATGCTCAAGGCGCGTTCTACTTCGCCACCGAAGTCGGCGTGTCCGGGGGTATCGACGATGTTGATGTGCGTGCCTTGCCAGGTCACGGCACAGTTTTTGGCCAGAATCGTGATGCCACGCTCTTTTTCAATCGCGTTGTTGTCCATCACGGTATCGACGACTTTTTCGTGCTCGGCAAAGGTGCCGGACTGGCGCAGCAACTGGTCCACCATGGTGGTTTTGCCGTGGTCAACGTGGGCGATGATCGCAATGTTTCGGATTTGTTTATGAGCCATGGTTCACTTTCTTAAATAGCTTGAGTCATCTGTTCAATTTCAATCGGGCTCAGCAGCCGCCCGGGGATCAATTCACCGGCCACCACTTGCGCTGTACCCAGCAGCACCTGGCCATTGTTTGCATACACCGCGACCTGCGCCGCATCGGGCCAAGTGCCCCGACGACGCAAGCCGCTTGAAAATCTCGCTGCATTCTCGTCATCGAGCGTGACCACCGTGTGATCAGGCAACAAGGACGACACTGGCAGCAGACACGCCAGCCGCTGCTCTTCGCTCATGGCCTCCAACGCTGCCAGCGTAACGCACTGCGCAGCGGTGTACCCGCCCGTGGCCACCCGGCGCAGCGCGCTCAAATGCGCACCACAACCCAAAGCCTCGCCAATGTCTTCACCCAGGGTTCGTATGTACGTGCCCTTGCTGCAGGTTACTTCCAAATTTATAGCTGTTAGCCCTTTATCTGTAAGGGCCAGAGCCATATTTAGCTTGTAAAGCGTGACATGACGCGCCTCGCGCTCGATCTCGATTCCCGCCCTGGCATATTCGTACAACGCCTTACCATCTTTCTTCAAGGCGCTGTGCATCGGCGGCACCTGGCTGATGGGCCCGGTAAATTGCGCCGCCACACGCGCTACATCCTCTGGCGACACGACCACAGGCCGCGTTTCAATCACATCACCTTCCGCATCTGCCGTGCTGGTTTTGACACCCAGGCACAGCACGGCTTCATAACACTTGTCGGCATCCAGTTGCAACTGGCTGAACTTGGTGGCGGCCCCAAAACACAGGGGCAACACACCACTGGCCAGCGGATCCAAGGTACCGGTGTGACCCGCTTTTTCGGCCCGCAACAGCCATTTCACCTTTTGCAAAATATCGTTGCTGGACCAACCCAGCGGCTTGTCCAGCAACAGCACCCCATGCACGGGGCGCCTGCCAACCCGTGCACGTGGCGCGTTCATAGTTTGTCAGTCGTCCTTGACTCGGGAAGCCACCGCGCGCGCAATCAAGGCGTTCATGTCGGCGGCGCGTTCAGGGGTCTGGTCGTAGATGAAATGCAGCGTCGGCACGGTGTGGATATGCAGGCGCTTGAACAGACCGGCGCGCAAAAAGCCCGCTGCCTGGTTCAAACCTTCTGTACACGCTTTAACATCACCCGCCAGCAAGCTGAAAAACACCTTGGCGTGCGCGTAGTCTGGCGTGACCTCGACGCCTTGCAGCGTCACCATGCCCACACGCGGGTCTTTCAACTCGCGCGCGATCAGTTCCGTCAGGTCACGTTGGATCTGATCGGCGACCTTGAAGGCGCGGTTGGGAGTTGCTGCTTTTTGACGCACTTTTAGTTTCCGTCGGCTTACAGTGTACGGGCCACTTCGCGGATCTCGAAGAACTCCAGCACGTCACCCTCCTGGATGTCGTTGTAGTTCTTGATGTTCAAGCCGCAATCGAAACCTTCGCGCACTTCTTTGGCATCGTCCTTGAATCGCTTGAGCGAGTCGAGTTCGCCGGTGAAGATGACGGTGTTTTGACGCAGCAGGCGCAAGCGCGCGGTGCGGCGAACCACACCAGCCGTGACCATACAACCCGCAATCGTGCCAATCTTGGACACCTTGAAAATCTGGCGAATTTCGGCGGTACCAATGATTTCTTCCTTCTTGTCCGGCGTCAGCATGCCTGACATGGCCAGTTTCAGGTCGTCCACAGCGTCGTAAATGATGTCGTAGTAGCGAATATCCACACCGTTGTTCTCGGCCAGTTTGCGCGCACCGGCATCGGCTCGGGTGTTGAAGCCGATGATGACGGCCTTGGCGGCAATCGCCAGATTCACGTCAGATTCGCTGATGCCGCCCACGGCGGTGTAAACCATCTGCACCTTGACTTCGTCGGTGGACAACTTGAGCAGCGACTGCGCCAAGGCTTCTTGTGAACCCTGCACGTCGGCCTTGACGATGATCGGCACCATCTTGACTTCGCCGGCGGTCATGTCGGTGAACATGTTTTCCAGCTTGGCGGCTTGTTGCTTGGCCAGCTTGGTGTGGCGGAACTTGCCGGCGCGGTAGGTGGCAATTTCACGGGCCCGACGTTCGTCAGACAGCACCATGAATTCGTCGCCAGCTTGTGGCACTTCGGTCAGACCCTGAATTTCAACCGGAATTGACGGACCGGCCGTTTTGATCGTCTTGCCGTTTTCATCCAGCATGGCGCGCACCCGACCATAGGTTTGGCCCGCCAGCACGACGTCACCCGCTTTCAGCGTGCCGGATTGCACCAGCACCGTGGCAACCGGGCCGCGGCCCTTGTCAAGCTGGGCTTCAATCACCAGGCCCTTGGCCATGGCATCGACCGGTGCCTTGAGTTCGAGCACTTCGGCTTGCAGCAGCACTTGTTCAAGCAGCTCATCAATGCCCTTGCCGGACTTCGATGACACCAACACAAACGGTGAATTACCGCCAAATTCTTCAGGAATGACCTCTTCGACAACCAATTCGTTCTTAACGCGCTCGGCATTGGCATCGGGTTTGTCGATCTTGGTGATGGCAACGACGATCGGAACACCGGCTGCTTTGGCGTGTTTGATAGCTTCCCGGGTTTGCGGCATGACACCGTCGTCGGCAGCCACGACCAGAATCACAATATCAGTGGCCTGCGCACCACGGGCACGCATGGCGGTAAACGCTTCGTGGCCGGGCGTATCAAGGAACGACACCACGCCGCGCGCCGTTTCGACGTGGTAAGCGCCAATGTGCTGGGTAATGCCACCGGCTTCACCCGAGGCCACCTTGGTGCGGCGGATGTAATCCAGCAGCGAAGTTTTACCGTGGTCAACGTGACCCATCACGGTCACAACAGGTGCGCGCGGCAGGGACTCCGCCTGTTGCAGGGACACCTCATCGTCGGTAAAGGCTTCCGGGTCATCCAGCGCTGCCACGATGGCTTTGTGGCCCATTTCTTCCACCAGAATCATGGCGGTGTCCTGGTCCAGCGGCTGGTTGATGGTGACCATCTGGCCCAGTTTCATCAAGTGCTTGATCACCTCGGATGCCTTCACAGCCATCTTGTGCGCCAGCTCGGCCACGGTGATGGTTTCCGGCACGTGCACTTCCAGAACGCGTGCCTCCACAGGTGCGGGTTGGTTGTGGTGATCATCGCGGTCACGGTCATTGCTGCCACGACGACCACGCGGACCACCGCGCCAATTGCTGCCACGACCGGCACCGGCACCGGTATCACCACGGGTGGGAATGCCTTTTTTCTTGGCTGGATCGCCCGCCCAACTGCTGGACAGCTTGGCAGATTTGACTTCCTTGCCAGCCCCCGGGGCTGCGGCTGCGCCTGGTGCGGTTGCAACGGCGGGCTTGGCAGCGGTACTGCCAGCAGGTTTATGCAAAGTACCCTTGATACCTGCCTTGGCGGCCTCGGCGGTCGGCTTGGGCTCTTCCTTCTTCGGCGGCAATTTCTGTCCGGGCTTCGACATCATGAGCCGGATGGCTGCCGCCTCGGCTTCAGCCTTGCGACGACGTTCTGTCAGATCATCCGCACGCGCCTGCTCTTCATCAGCGCGGGCTTTCGACTCGGCCGCAGCTTTTTCCTTGGCCTTGTTCTTGAGCTGTTGCTCAGCAGCAACTTTTTCGTCAGCGACCGCCTTGGTTTTGGCGACAACGGCATCCGCTGCGGCATGGAGCGCCGATGCCATCGTGGGCTCAGCCGTTTCCTGCTTCGCCTGTGTCTGGGCCATTTCCTGCTCCGCCAGGGCTTGGGCGGCCTTGGCAGCAGCCTGCTCCGCTGCCTCACGAGCAGCAGCTTCCTGCGCGTCCCGGATGCGGCGGCGTTCAGCCAGTTCGTCTTCCTGACGGCGGATCAGCTCAGCTTGTCGGCTGGCTTCCTCTTCCCGGCGCGCCAGTTCAGCGTGATCTATCAACGATGCGGCATCAGACGGTTCGTCCGCTGGCTCAGGGACAGCCATTGCTGCAGGGGCATCCAGTGCATCGTCGCGGCGTACAAACGTGCGCTTTTTGCGCACTTCGACCTGAATCGTCCGCGCCTTGCCAGTGGCATCAGCCTGCTTGATCTCCGTGGTCGACTTCTTGACCAGGGTGATCTTTCTACGCTCAGCCGAAGCTGTCCCGTGAGCAGTCTGCAGATACCCGAGCAGACGCTGCTTGTCAGCCTCTGTGAGGGTGTCGTTCGGGGCTGATTTAGCCACGCCAGCCGACTTCAATTGCTCTAGCAAGTTGTCGGTGGATTTCTTGAGTTCGTTTGCGAACTCGGCAACGGTCATACTGGACATTTGTTGGGTAACCTTTAGCTTCGGCCAAAACCGCCCTGTGGGCAGCTGGCGGCCTTTACTGGAATTTTGTATTCATGATTCAAGACGTTTGTGACGCTGCATCACCGGAAAACCAGTGCTCGCGTGCTTTCATAATCATCGACGTCGCATCTTGTGCAGACTGCCCCGTGATGTCAGTGAGTTCATCGACTGCCAGATCTGCCAGATCATCCAGGGTGTGAACCCCGTTTTCAGCCAGCTGGCTGATATGTTCTGGTGTCAGCCCTTCAAGATCGCGCAGCTCTGTCGCCACTTTTCCAACATTTTCCTCGTTGGCAATTTCCATCGTCAAGAGGGCGTCTTTGGCACGGGTGCGAAGCTCGTTGACAGTGTCTTCGTCAAAGCTTTCAATCTCCAGCATTTCTTCGAGTGGCACATAGGCCACCTGCTCCAGACTGATGAAACCCTCGGCAATCAACAAGTCGGCGATTTCTTCATCGACATCGAGTTTGTCCATGAACAGGGCACGGCTGGCATCGACTTCAGTGGCCTGCTTTTCAGCCGACTCTGCCGCATCAAGGATGTTGATCTTCCAGCCGGTCAGATCGGAAGCCAAACGCACATTTTGTCCGCCACGGCCAATCGCAATCGCCAAGTTTTCTTCATCCACCACCACATCCATGGCATGACGCTCTTCATCCACCACAATACTGGTGACATTGGCAGGAGCCAACGCACCAATGACGAACTGCGCCGGATCTTCGCTCCACAACACGATATCGACGCGTTCACCAGCGAGTTCGTTGGTCACGCCGTTCACACGCGTGCCGCGCACACCAACGCAAGTGCCGATGGGGTCCACACGCTTGTCGTGCGACAACACGGCGATTTTGGCGCGCGAGCCGGCATCACGGGCGCAGGATTTGATCTCCAGCAAACCTTGTTCGATCTCTGGGACTTCGTTACGGAACAGCTCGATCATGAATTCCGGCGCGGAACGCGACAAGACGATCGGCGCACCACGCAAGGTCAAATCGACCTCCATGATCATGGCACGCACGCGGTCCCCGGTGCGGAAATTTTCCTTGGGGATCATCTCGCTGCGTCGCAGGCGACCTTCAACCCGGCCGGACTCAATGATCAGGTCGCCCTTGTCCATGCGCTTGACGGTACCGACAAAAATCTTGTCGCCACGTGACATGAAATCGTTGAGCAGCATTTCACGTTCTGCATCGCGGATTTTTTGCAGGATGACCTGTTTTGCAGCCATCGCACCAATCCGGCCAATCGGCACGGACTCGATGGTTTCCTCAATGTATTCATCGACCTCAATGTCAGGAATCTGCTCCAGGGCTTCAAACAGCAAAATTTCCTGATCTGGGAGTTGCAGGCCAGCCTCATCAGGCACCACATGCCAGCGCCGGAAAGTCTCGTAGACACCGGTATCGCGATTCACAGCGACGCGGATGTCCACGTCACCCGCGTACAGTTTCTTTGTGGCCTGCGCCAGGGCTGCCTCAACAGCGCCGAACACCACATCCCGTTCCACGTTTTTCTCACGTGAAATGGCATCCACCAACATCAACATTTCGCGATTCATGCCATGACTCTCCTGTTTCAATTCGATTCAAATGTTTGGTTGTCAGCTTCATCAGAGGCGCTACGCGAACGCCCCTTGAAACTGACGATCGGGGCCAGACGGGCATCCCGCAGTTCATCCAGCGTGAAACCCAGCGCCTGCAAGGGGGCCAGCGCCCGCTTTTTGCTGATCCTGGCACCGGGCTTGGCCTCGGGCTCATCACGCCAGACGATTTGCCAGCTGCCTGCGGGGGGCGCATCTGCACCTTCCATCTGCTCAGCATGCTCGAGCAGACCCCGAAACTTCTTGCGGTTGGCATTCACCTGACCCGATGCCGCCGCGCCCAACGGGGCTTTCAAAGTGATGTCAACCACCTGCCCGGCAAAACGCTCAAAATCCTGCTGGTGGCGCAACGGCCGGTCAATACCCGGCGACGAGACTTCCAGGCGCTTGTATTCGATCGCATCCACCTCCAGCGCAAACTGCAACTGGCGCGTGACTTTTTCACAATCTTCAACGGTAACAAACTGCTCCGTTGTGGACACACCCTCAACCGGCGTTGTCCAGGGCAGGTCAATGGTGACGCGCAGCAAACCACCGGCAGAGCGTTCAATCTCCACCAGGTCATAGCCTAAGCCGACAACAGTTTGCTCAACGATTTCTTTCAGCGCCACCAAAACCCCAGACAAATCCTCAATCCAACCAAAAACGATCGACCAAAAAAAACGGGCGGAAGTGACTCGCCCGTTTGGTCGTGAAGCTTCGGATTGTACCTGAAAAATGCTCTAAACGCTTTGATTTTTAACGCTTTAATCAGAGGCTTGCACCAAAATCCGGGTGTAGGCGTGGTTTGGCTGGGTCAGCACAGTGTCGACCGGACCCGATTCCACTACTTGGCCCATTTTCATCACCATGACCGTATGGGCCATGGCGCGGATGACGGCCACATCATGGGTGATCAGCAGGTAGCTCAAACCCCGCTCGCGCTGCAAGCGCTGCAGCAGTTGCAGCACCTGTTTTTGAACTGTGACATCCAGCGCGCTGGTCGGTTCATCCAGCACCAGAATCTGCGGATGGATGATGAGTGCCCGGGCGATGGCCAGGCGCTGCCGTTGGCCACCGGAGAATTCGTGCGGGTAGCGCCCCAGCAGCGAGGCGATCGACCCGGCGGTGCCCACGTCCAGACCAACATCTTGCAAGGCCTGCGTCACTCGCTCGCGTCGTTGGGCCACAGGCAGTTCGGGTTCATGCACCCCCAGGCCTTCCCCGACGATTTCTTCCACCGTCATGCGCGGCGACAGGGATGAAAATGGATCCTGAAAAACCACCTGAATTTGCCGACGCAGCGCCTTGTTGTGGGCCGAATCACCACGCCAGGCGCTCCCGACCACCGACAACGCGCCCTGAAACGGCAGCAAGCCCAGCGCAGCCAGCGCCAGTGTGGATTTGCCCGAACCGGATTCACCCATCACACCCAAAGTTTGGCCAGGTAACAGAGCAAAGTCCGCACGCTGCACGGCGACAAACTCGCCACGCTTGAACCAACCATGCAGACCCGGCAGATGTGTCGGGTAACTGACGCGCAGGCCTTTGGCCTCCATGACCGGAGGCGATCCGGCCGGCGCTGGCGCGTTGGCCAGAGGGTCACGCTCTGGTCGGCTGGCCATCAAACGACGGGTGTAGGGGTGGTGCGGGTGGTCAAACAGGGCTGGCGTGTCGCCCTCCTCCACGATGGCCCCCTGCTCCATCACCACCACGCGATCAGCAAAACGACGCACCATATTCAGGTCATGCGTGATCATCAGCACCGCCATGCTGCGCTGCTGCTGCAGGCGGTCCAGCAAATCCAGAATCTGGCCGCGCAGGCTCACGTCCAGCGCGGTGGTGGGCTCGTCGGCCAACAACAATTTGGGCTGGCAGGCCAGCGCCATAGCGATCATGGCGCGCTGGCGTTGCCCACCGCTAAGCTGGTGCGGGTAGGACTGATAACGTCGCTGCGGTTCTTCAATGCCGGTTTCTGCTAGCAAGTCTATAGCTTCTCGCG
The DNA here is from genome assembly GCA_903905735.1 of uncultured beta proteobacterium. Lineage (GTDB taxonomy): Bacteria > Pseudomonadota > Gammaproteobacteria > Burkholderiales > Burkholderiaceae_C > Rhodoferax. The sequence continues at coordinate 12,835 of CAIVHU010000249.1, read as the reverse complement.
CAGACTGCATCTGGGCTAGACCCTGTTTTAGTGCAATAACTTCAGCGATCTGGTCGCCCACACTCATCAGCGGGTTCAGCGCTGTCATGGGCTCCTGAAAAATCATGGCGATGTCTTGGCCACGAATCGAGCGCAATTCATGCTCTGGTAATGAGAGCAGGTCCCGCCCGTCGAATAAGGCCTTACCCGTGATTTGTGCATCGGCCGCCAGACGAAGCAGACTCAACGCGGACACTGTTTTGCCCGAGCCCGATTCACCAACCAAAGCCAGCTTTTCACCCGGCGCGATGTCGAAACTGATGTCGTGCACGGCGGTGTGGCTGCCAAACCGCACCGAGAGGTTTTGCACGCAGAGCATGGGAGCGGCGCCGTCGCTCATACATCCACCTTGCGCGGGTCCAGCGCGTCGCGCAGCGCGTCACCCATAAAGGTCAGCAGCAGCAACGTGATGACCAGCACCGCAAAGGTGAACAGCGATATCCACCACGCATCGATGTTGTTTTTGCCTTGTGACAGCAATTCACCCAGCGACGGTGTGCCCGGTGGCACGCCGAGACCCAGAAAATCGAGCGAAGTCAGCGCCAGAATCGCCCCGCTCATGCGAAACGGCAGAAAGGTCACCACCGGAGTCATGCTGTTGGGAATCAGATGGCGGGTGATGATGTGCCAGTTGCTCACGCCCAGCGAGCGAGCGGCGCGCACGTAATCAAGCTGGCGATTGCGCAAAAACTCGGCGCGCACATAGTCCGACAACCCCATCCAGCCAAACAGGCTCAGCAATACCAGCAGCAAAGCCAGGCTGGGCGCAAACACCGCACTGAAAATGATCAGCAGGTACAACTCGGGCATGGAACCCCAGATTTCGATGAAACGCTGAAAAACCAGGTCGGTCTTGCCGCCAAAAAAGCCTTGGATCGCGCCGGTAACGATGCCCAGCACTGTACCAATGAACGTCAGCGCCAGCGCAAACAACACACTGACGCGAAAACCATAGATCAGTTGCGCCAGCAGATCCCGCCCCCGATCATCTGTGCCTAACCAGTTGTCCCGCGTCGGCCCGGAGGGGTTGGGCGACTTGGCAAAGTAATTCAGCGTTGTCGAGCCATAGGGATTGGGGGCAAACAGCGCCCAGTTGCCATGAGTGCTCAGCCGCTCACGGATGAACGGGTCCAGATAATCCGTGTTGGCGTTGAAGTCACCTCCAAAGGTTTTTTCTGAATAGTCTTTCAGGACAGGCACATAAAAGTCGCCCTGGTACCGCACCAACAGCGGCCGGTCGTTGCTGATGACCTCGGCAAACAGGCTCAGCACGACCAAAGTGCAAAAAATCACCAGACTCCAGAACCCGAGGCGATTGCGTTTGAAGCATTGCCAGGCGCGCTTGCCAGGGCTGGGCGATTTGGCCAAAGGATCAGTCAAATCGAACACGTGGGTCCACCCAAACATAAGACAAGTCAGAAATCAGTTTGGTCACCAACCCGATCAGCGTGAAGAAATACAAGGTGCCCAGCACCACCGGGTAATCGCGCCGGATGACACTCTCATAGCTCAGCAAGCCCAGGCCGTCGAGAGAAAACAGGGTTTCGATCAACAACGACCCGGTAAAAAACGCGCCGATGAACGCCGCCGGAAAACCCGTGACGATGGGAATCAGCGCATTGCGGAAAACGTGCTTCCAAAGGACTTGCCGCTCACTCAGGCCCTTGGCACGCGCGGTGACGACGTATTGCTTGCGAATTTCTTCCAAAAACGCGTTTTTGGTCAGCATGGTGGTCACGGCAAAACTGCCCAGCACCATGGCCGTGACCGGCATGGCGATGTGCCACAGGTAATCGGTGATGCGGGCGCCCCAGGTCAGGTCCTTCCAATTGCTTGAAGTCAGGCCGCGCAGCGGAAACCATTGCAGTTGGCCACCAAATATCACCAGCAACGCCACGCCCAGCACAAAGCCGGGAATCGCGTAGCCGACCAGCACCAGCAGCGTGGTGACCAGATCAAACTTGGACCCGGCGCGCACCGCCTTGGCCACCCCCAGCGGCACGGCGATCAGGTAGCTGATGAAGAACGTCCACAAGCCCAGACTGATCGACACCGGCAGCTTCTCCCAGATCAGTTCTGACACGCTTTTGTTCTGGAAAAAGCTCTTGCCTAGGTCGAATCGGGCGAATTGGCCCAACATCTTCATAAAGCGCTCCGGTGCTGGCTTGTCAAAGCCATACAGCGCCTTGATCTGCTCGATGCGTTTCGGGTCCACGCCCTGCGCGCCACGGTAGCTCAGGCCACCACCTTCGGCCACCGCGCCTTTGCCCACACCGGCTTTGGCCTCGGCCAGGTATTGCTCCACCGGGCCGCCGGGTACGAACTGAATCACCAGAAAAGTGATCAGCAGCACGCCGAGCAAGGTCGGAATCATCAGCAGAAGGCGTTTGAGGATGTAGCTCAGCATGATTCAGGGCGTTTTGGGTGTGGTGGGTCTGGCCCACCAGGTGTCAATGGCCCAGCCCTCGCCCTGAGCGTACGGAGGCATGGCAGGTGGCTGATCCAGGCGCCAGTTGTTGAACACCATGCGGTGTGTCCCGGCAGACCACTGGGGTATCAGCACATGGTTGTGCGCAATCACGCGGTCCAGCGCACGGCAGGCGGGGAGCAGTTGCGCCTTGGTTTTGGCAGCGGTCATGTCGCTGATCAGGGCGTCCACCGCCGGACTTTTGATGCCGGACATATTGCCGGAGTCTTCCTGATCGGCGGCTTTGGAGCCAAACAGGTCGGCGTATTCCTGCCCGGGATTGTTGGCACCGCCGTAAGCAAGCGAGGTCACATCGAACTCAAACTTTTGCAAGCGCTGCTGGTACAGGGCAAAGTCCACCGGACGGAACCTCAAAGTAATGCCGAGTTTCTCCAGGTTACGCGCCCAAGGCGTCACTACCCGTGCGCTGCCTTCGTTGCTGTCCAGATACTCGAAGTCGAACGCCCTGCCCTGCGCATTTCGCAAGGCACCGTCCCGAAACTCCCAGCCAGCCGATTTCAACAGCGCTTGGGCCTGGCGCAAATTTGCGCGTAATGACGACGGCGGCGCGGTGCTGGGGGGCACAGTCACCGGGCCAAATACGGCATCGGGTACCTGACCTCGCCACGAGTCCAGCAGAGCCAGCTCCTGCGCGCTGGGCAAGCCGCTGGCTTCGCAGTCGGTATTGCCAAAGAGACCGTTTACGCGCTGGTAGGCGTTGTAAAACAACTGGCGATTCATCCACTCAAAATCCAGCGCCAGCCCCAACGCCTGGCGCACACGCACATCCTTGAACAAATCGCGCCGGGTGTTGAGCACATAGCTCTGAAAACCGGTGGGCAGGTGGTGAACGTACTCTCGCTTGACCAGTTCGCCGGTATCAAAACGTTTGCCATTGACACGCCGTGCCCAGTCGCCGGCAGAAAAGAATCGCATCAAATCGAACTCACCGGCTTTCAGCGCTTCCAGCCGCGCCGTGCCGTCCTTGTAGATCTTGACGGTGATGCGGTCGAAATTGGCCGTTCCGACGCGCACATTCAGGTCTTTGGCCCAGTAATTCGGATTTCGTACATAAGTAATGTCCCTGCCAATGCGCACCGGGCCAATTTTGTACGGACCACTGCCGATGGGGATGTCAGTCACGATCTCATCGAAGCGTTTGGCTCTGCCGTTTTCCATGCCCCAGGCACGGCTGAACACCGGCAAACCGCCCACCGTCAGGGGTAATTCACGGTTGGGCTTCTTGAAGCGATAACGCACGGTGGTGTCGTCCAGCACATCGAGCTCGGCCACGTCGGCCAGCAGGGTCTTGTAGGCGGGCGACGTGTAAGGGCCCATCAGGGCGTCAAAGCTGAACTTCACATCCTGGGCCAGTACCGGGTCACCGTTGTGAAAACGCGCCTCTTTACGCAGTTTGAAGGTGGCGCTGAGTCCATCTGGCGAAACCGTCACGTCTTGCGCCAGCAGGCCGTAGCCCGAACCGGTTTCATCCAGCGAGCCGGTCAGCAGCGTGTCGAACATCAGGTCCGACAGATAGGCTGGCGCGGAGCCTTTGATGGTGAACGGGTTGTATTTGTCAAAGGTGGAAACGCGCAAATTGCTCACCAACCGCAGTTCACCACCTTTTGGTGCGGTCGGGTTGACGTAATCAAAATGGCTAAAAACCGCCGGATACTTCAAATCGCCCCATAAGGCATAACCATGCGCGGCCCACAGCGGGTTGACCCAGGTCAGAAACACAAAAAACAGAAGGCGACGCATGCGACAATTCTGCATCATCTGTCACTGCAGGTTCACGAGCCGGGATTAGGCCATTGAACCAAGGCATCTGCCAAAAACAAGGCGTTCAGCGCAGTGACTTACCCGCATTCAGAAATTTGAAAGAGGCCGATATGGGATTCCTGGCAGGAAAAAAATTGTTGATCACCGGCGTTTTGTCCAACCGCTCCATCGCCTACGGCATCGCCAAGGCGTGCCACGCGCAGGGGGCCGAACTGGCTTTCAGCTATGTCGGTGAGCGGTTCAAGGACCGCATCACCGAATTTGCCGCAGACTTTGACTCGAAACTGATTTTTGACTGCGACGTGGGCAACGACGCACAAATCGAAAAACTGTTCACCGACCTGACCGCGCACTGGCCCAAATTCGACGGGTTTGTGCACAGCATTGGTTATGCCCCGCGCGAAGCCATTGCCGGCAACTTTCTGGATGGCCTGACGCGTGAAAACTTCCGCATTGCGCATGACATCAGCGCCTACAGTTTTCCGGCCATGGCCAAGGCGGCCCTGCCCTACCTGAACGACACCTCGTCTTTGCTGACCCTGACCTACCTGGGCGGCGTGCGAGTGGTGCCCAGCTACAACACCATGGGCCTTGCCAAGGCGTCGCTGGAATCCTCTGTGCGTTACCTGGCAGACGCGGTCGGAGGGCGCGGCATTCGTGTCAACGGCCTGAGCGCCGGTGCCGTAAAGACCCTGGCGGCCAGCGGCATCAAAGACTTTGGCAAGCTGCTGGGCATCTCCGCTGCGGCTTCGCCACTCAAGCGCAACGTGACGATTGATGAAATCGGCAACGTGGCGGCCTTTTTGCTCAGCGACCTGGCGTCCGGCATGACAGGGCAAATTTCCTATGTGGACTGCGGTGTCAGCCAGACCGCCGTGGCGGTGGTTGAAGCCTAAAGAAATACAAAGAAAATTGGCTGCCAGCCCTTATGCATAAAGGGCAAGCAGCTATAAAAAGCGTAGTGTAGAGATCGCCTCACACCTTGACGCAGTCAGCGAAATAGCGCACCTCGCCATCTGCGCCCACCTCTTCCACCAGGCCGTGGATGTCGGTCTCAAACCCTGGGCACTGCGCATTGAACTCGCGTGAGAACTTCAGGTAATCCACAATCTTCTTGTTGAACACCTCGCCCGGAATCAGCAGCGGGATGCCCGGTGGGTACGGCGTGACCAGACCCACCGTGGTGCGACCTTCCAGCTGATCAATTTCCACGCGCTCGGTTTTGCGCAACGCAATGTGCGCATAGGCATCGCTAGGCTTCATGGCCGGTGTGAGGTCGCTCAGGTACATGTCGGTGGTGAGCCGTGCAATGTCGTACTTGGCGTACAGCTGGTGGATGTGCTGGCACAGATCGGCCAGGCCCATGTTTTCGTACTTGGAGTACTTCTGACAAAACTCGGGCAGCACGCGCCACATCGGCTGGTTTTTGGCGTAATCGTCTTTGAACTGCGCCAGTGCGGTGAGCATGCTGTTCCAGCGGCCCTTGGTGATGCCGATGGTGAACATGATGAAAAAACTGTACAGCCCGGTCTTTTCCACCACCACGCCGTGCTCGGCCAGAAATTTGGTCACCACGGACGCCGGAATGCCGGTCTTGGCAAACTTGCCGTTCAGGTCCATGCCCGGCGTGACGATGGTCGATTTGATCGGGTCCAGCATGTTGAAGCCGGTCGCCATCTTGCCAAAGCCGTGCCAGTTGACCCCGCCCTTGTTGGTGCGTGACTCGCCTTTGATGATCCAGTCGTCGGCGCGGCCAATGCCTTCTTCGGCCAGTTTGTCCGGGCCCCAGACCTTGAACCACCAGTCGTCGCCATATTCCAGATCGACCTTGCGCATGGCGCGGCGGAAATCCAGTGCCTCTGCAATGCTCTCCTCCACCAGCGCGGTGCCGCCGGGTGGTTCCATCATGGCCGCCGCCACGTCGCAACTGGCGATGATGCTGTATTGCGGGCTGGTGCTGGTGTGCATCAGATAGGCTTCGTTGAACAAATGCTTGTCCAGCTTGACGGTTTGCGAGTCCTGCACCAGCACATGGCTGGCCTGGCTGATGCCCGCCAGAAGCTTATGGATGGATTGCGTGGCGTAAACCATCGCGTGTTTGGGACGTGGGCGGTGCTTGCCCATCGCGTGGTAAGAGCCGTAAAACGGGTGAAACGCGGCGTGTGGCAGCCAGGCTTCGTCGAAGTGGATATTTTCCACGTAGCCGTCAAGCATATTTTTGACGGTTTGCGTGTTGTAGAGCACGCCGTCGTAGGTGGATTGTGTCAGCGTCAGCACGCGTGGCTTGATCTTGTCCACATCGACATCGGGCAAGTGCTCCTTGACCAGCGGGTTGGCCTTGATCTTGGCCTTGATGGCAGCGGGCTCGAACTCGCTTTTGGGAATCGGACCGATGATGCCAAAGTGGTTGCGCGTGGGCTTCAAAAACACCGGAATCGCCCCGGTCATGATGATGGCGTGCAAGATGGATTTGTGACAGTTGCGGTCCACCACCACCACGTCGTTGGGGGCCACCGTGTGGTGCCAGACCATCTTGTTGCTGGTGCTGGTGCCGTTGGTGACAAAAAAGCAGTGGTCGGCGTTGAAGATACGCGCCGCGTTGCGCTCGCTTTTGCCAATGGCACCGTCGTGGTCGAGCAACTGGCCGAGCTCTTCGACCGCGTTGCACACGTCTGCGCGCAGCATATTTTCACCATAAAACTGGTGGTACATCTGGCCCACCGGGCTTTTGAGGAAAGCCACACCACCTGAATGGCCCGGGCAGTGCCATGAGTAGGAACCATCTTCCGCGTAATCCAGCAGCGCCTTGAAAAACGGCGGCTGTACGCCCTCCAGGTAACTTTTGGCCTCACGGATGATGTGCTTGGCCACAAACTCGGGCGTGTCCTCGAACATGTGGATGAAACCGTGCAACTCGCGCAGGATGTCATTAGGCAAATGGCGGCTGGTTTTGGTTTCGCCATAGATGTAAATGGGTACATCCAGGTTCTTGCGGCGCACTTCTTCAATGAAATGACGCAGGTTCACCACGGCGGGGTCGAGTTCCGGGCCGGGAGTGAATTCTTCGTCGTCAATCGACAAAATGAAGGCGCTGGCGCGGCTTTGCTGCTGGGCAAACTGGCTCAGGTCGCCATAACTGGTGACCCCCAGTACTTCGGAGCCTTCTGACTCGATCGCCTGGGCCAGAGCACGAATCCCCAGCCCTGAGGTATTTTCAGAGCGGTAATCTTCGTCGATGATGACAATGGGAAAACGGAATTTCATGGCAGGCTCCAACGACTCACGGAAATGAACAAATTGGCGCGAAGTGTAAGGACTAAAGACCTCGTTTGGATGACGCGCCGTCGCATTCATCTGAAAATGGCTTGGTGACAACATTAAGGGTAACGTACATGGCTGACTCAACGCTTTGGTGGCTGGCTGCAGGAGCTCTGATTGCCGCAGAGCTGGTGACCGGCACGTTTTACATGTTGATGATTGCCGCCGGTCTTGCTGCGGCGGCACTCGCAGCGCATGCGGGTGTCTCCACCACTTGGCAATGGGTGATCGCTGCGCTAGTGGGCGGCGGCTCGATTCTGATCTGGCGGCGCATCAAACGGTCTCAGCCCCAAGCTGCCCCGGCACGGGCCAATCATGATGTCAATATGGACATCGGAGAGCAAGTGCACGTGGACGCCTTCAACGACGACGGCACCTGCAGCGTTTACTACCGTGGTGCACACTGGGATGCAGCACTGGCGGCTGGTGAAACAGCGAGTGGCGGCAGCTTCACCATTGTTGAAGTGGTGGGGAGTCGCCTGATTTTGAAGAAAACACAACGTTCATAAGATTTGGAGTCGTTCATGGAAATTGCCATTGTTCTATTTGCAATCGCAGTCATTTTTATATGGCAATCGATCAAAGTCGTTCCCCAGCAGCACGCCTGGGTTGTAGAACGGCTGGGTAAGTACAACGGCACGCTCACACCGGGGCTGAACTTTTTGATGCCTTTTATCGACAAGGTTGCCTACAAACACGTGCTGAAAGAAATTCCCCTGGATATTCCCAGCCAGGTGTGTATCACCCGCGACAACACCCAGTTGCAGGTGGACGGCATTTTGTACTTCCAGGTCACCGATGCAATGCGCGCCAGCTACGGTTCCAGCAACTACATCACCGCTATCTCGCAACTGGCGCAAACCACGTTACGCTCGGTGATTGGCAAGCTCGAACTCGACAAAACCTTTGAAGAGCGCGCCATCATCAACGCCCAGGTGGTGCAAGCCATTGACGAAGCTGCACTGAATTGGGGCGTGAAAGTGCTGCGCTACGAGATCAAAGACTTGACGCCGCCGAAAGAAATCTTGCACGCCATGCAGCAGCAAATCACCGCCGAGCGGGAAAAACGCGCGCTGATTGCCGCCTCGGAAGGCCGCCGGCAGGAACAGATCAATATCGCTACAGGTGAGCGCGAGGCGTTCATTGCCCGCTCCGAAGGTGAAAAACAGGCCGTGATCAATAACGCGCAAGGGCAAGCTGCCTCCATTCTGGCGGTGGCGCAAGCTAATGCCGAAGCCATTGAGCGTGTGGCAGCGGCGATTCGCCTGCCCGGTGGTGAGCAAGCCGTGCAGCTCAAGGTGGCTGAGAAAGCGCTGGAGGCTTACAGCCGTGTGGCTGCGGATGCCACCACCACCTTGATCATCCCCAGCAACATGACCGAAGTGTCCACCTTGCTGGGGTCAGCCATGAAAATGATCCAATCGCAAAAATAGCGCCACGCAGAAAAAACAAAACCCTGTGTCATCGCTGACACAGGGTTGTTTTTTTGGCGGAGCAGGAGGATTCGAACCCCCGGGGGATTTAACTCCCCGCACGCTTTCCAGGCGTGTAAGTAATCAATTATTTAACTATATAAATCATATATTTACGACATTTTTTTAAAAATTAATCTCTTTTCTGGGACAATTCTGGGACACTTAGAAGGAGGTTTCCGTGGCAACTTTCGATAAAAGAGACTCTGGCTGGTGGCAAGCAAAGGTGCGTCGACGTGGTTACCCGACTCAATCCAAGACGTTTGCGACGCGTTCTGAGGCCGAAATTTGGGCTCGCAAAATTGAATCGGATTTGGATCGAGGCATTTTTCAAAGTGCATCGGATGCAGAAAAAACGACGCTCACCGACCTGATCGATCGCTTCAAAAAAGAGTACGCCCCCTTCCACTACCGGAAGCGCGAAGATGAAAAGGAAGCCTGGCGTTTCCAGTTGGCGAGACTTGATACGTTGCTCGGCAAATATTCGTTGGCCGCTATCGACCAAAAAATTGTTGGTGTTTACCGAGATTTGCGATTAGCTGGCAACAAGCAAATAAAAATGGATCCGGTTGGTGATTCAACCGTCCGCAAAGAAATTTTCATGCTCTCCAAGCTCATGAAATTCGCTCAAATTGAGTGCGGCATCCTGTTGCCACGCGGCAACCCGGTCGACAACGTGCGCAAGCCATCAGAAGGTAAAGGTCGTGAGAGGCGCCTTACCAAAGAAGAATTCGCCCGCCTGGAAGCTGAAATCAAGCGGTCACGGAACAAACTACTCTATCCGGCCTTCCAGTTCGCCATCGAAACCGCAGCGCGACAAAATGAAATTTTGTCGCTGACTTGGGCGCATGTGAACCTTGAACGCAAGTTTGCCCTCTTAAAAGACACCAAAAACGGTGAGGAACGGGCGGCGCCGTTGTCCTCAAAAGCAATTGACATACTGAATGCCTTCCCAAAGCCGCAGCCCGCAGGCAAGTTCAACCCGACGGATCGCCCCTTCCCTATTGACCGGACTTGCCTTTTAAGCGTCTTCCGCTACGCCTGCCAGCGCGCCAAAATTCAAGACTTCACTTGGCACGATTTGCGGCATGAAGCCATGAGCCGCCTGAGCGAAAAGAACGATTTCTCAATTCTCGAGCTCGCCTCCATCTCCGGCCACAAAACTCTGCAAATGCTGAAAAAGTACACCCACCTTCAGGCAGAAAAATTGGCTGCGAAGATGGGTTAGCTAAGGGGAATTGATGACATTTTCCGCGTTCCCCAGTTCTCGCAGCAACACGTCAAAGCTCGGCGGTCCGGTCATGAACATCGGCCTCATCGCCGCGTAATCCCGTGCCAAATCAGCCTGCCGATCTACGGGCGGCACCAGCCGGAACGAACCATGGCAAGCCAAATCGTAACGCGCCCAGCCTCGGGCAAACACGCGCTTTTTCCAGTCGACAACGCGCTGGCATTGCGCCTTGTCAGCCAAAAACTGCGGTGCTTCAGTGTGTGCCAGTAACCTCACCATGTCGAAATAGTGGCGTGCATACCGGTCTGGCGTTGGTGAGTCATGCGGCCGGTGGTACTCAGCATGCAGGATGGTTGCTTTCTCCCAAAAAGTTCGCTGCAACTCCAAGGCCACCACCTCACAGTGCCAGTCGTCAAACAGCGGCGCAAACACATTGGCAATCAACGGCGCAATGGAGTAGCGCCCGGTGGGTTGCTGATCGGTCAGCGTGCCCAGTTCCAGCTTGACCTCACGGCGCACATAGTCAAAACCGTGACCTTGCGACGTTGGATACCGAAAATACACAATGGGCGATTTGGCATCCGCATCCAGCTCGTAATGAAGCCATGTGTCAGTAGACGCTGAGCCCAGCACATCCATGATCGCCCTCTCCAACAAGGGCAAGACGACCATCTGCACCTTGTCTGCGCACAGGCGCTGCATTTCCAGCACGGCAGCGTCGCGCTTCACACGGCTGGACAAGGTATCAAAACCTTGCGCGTCGGCACCCACGAACTCCGGCACCAGGCACAGGTCAATGTCCTCCGAGAACCGGTCAATCACCCCAAACACCTTGGACAACGACGTACCGCCCTTGAACACCAAAAACGGTGCCAACTCGGACTGCGCAAACAACAAGCGCAGCAACCACGACACCCAGAAATCCTTCTCCAGAATCACAGCATTGAGGTGCAATGTGAGCGCCGCATTGTCGAACGCCAGCTTTCGGTCCTCGATCGACATGGCAGTGAATCTGCTGCTCATGGCCGGGCCACCTCACGAAAATGGGCGTGCATCCACTCCGGTGCCAAGGCAATATCTTGCAACAACGTAGCGCGTTGCGCAGCTGGCAATGACTGACGCAAGCGCGCAATGCGCTGCGGCGTGATGTTAGTCGCGCCAAGACTGCGAAACGCTTGAATCAGCATCGCGCTCAGCCGGCCCGCTGCCGCCATATTGCGCGGTGTTGTTCGCTTCAGGCTGATCTGGGTCGGCCCAACTTTCACCGTACGCGTCGCGCCATCTGTCAGAAACACCACCTGGGCTGGCACCTGCTCAGACAAACCCAACAGATTGGCCGCGTACACACCCGATGGTTGCAGCCGAATGCCCTCTTTACGCTCCAGCGCCTTGGCCACAGTTTCAATGGCCGGCCAAAGCAAACCCAAAACCGGGTGGATTACTGGCGTGTCGTACAGGCCGCGCCCTAAAAGGCGAATCGACCCTGCGGCCTTGCTGCGCGCGAGTGCGCTCGCCACCGCTGTGCGACTGCCAAGATCGGCAAAGTCGGCAGGGGTAAACACCCAACCCGGCCCTTGCGACTGGATGCGCTGTAGAACTTGGTCGTCAATAGAACCCGAGTGCTTGCTCATTTTGCGACGAATAATACTATATGTTCGTTGCAAAAATGACCATGCTTTGGGGGACACCGTTTTGCATGTTTACGGCACTTGTCCCCAATGTTGGAGTTGTCCATTTTGCAAAGTGAAAAAAAATGACTCGCTTTGGCCGAACCCTGATGCTCACCGTTTAACCCATCCATTGTTTGAAAACCCAAGTTAAGCATGCGAAGTTAGCCACGACTCGACCAGTGGCGAGAGCAATTGCCGAAGGCTTTCCCAAAATCCACCACAACCGGCACACAAGAAAAGTTCATCTTTCACAAATCGACTGCGCTGGTCGACAGTCCAGTCGTTCCACTCCTTACCTAGCAGGTTGCCAATTTACTCATCCCTCATCCGCAGCGATTGAGCTTTCTTCCCAATAAATCTTCGACATGCGTAGAAGTTCTGCAAGTAAATCTTCGACATGCGTAGAAGTTCTGCAAGATCGGAGCGGCGCGGAAACCCTCTTTTGTATTCATAAGCAAACCCCATGATCGTCTGGATAAGTGCAAAGGCATCAGGGCGATCACGAACGGCGAGTTCCCTCACCAGAGTCTCCATCCATGCTGCGATTTTCTGACACCCGTTATCGAATGTCTCGATCGATGAAACCACGGACGTTTAAGCATCAGCAGGAAGTAACCTGAAGCGCTTCGCTGATCAAGTTGCCAAGCGCCCTCAACTCATCCCCTTTCAACACCAGTCCAAAGTTCTTTTGCACTGATGTCGGGTCTTTGGCGTTGAGCAGCAGACTGTAAGGGGTCCATGATCCTCAGGCTTGCTGCCGGAAGCTGAAATAGGCAAGCTCAATCCATCACAAACCAGATGGAGAGAAAAGCATGAAGAACGGTCGGAACTATTGGGCAGGGCACGTAGAGGCAAT
>CAIVHU010000248.1 GCA_903905735.1 uncultured beta proteobacterium | reverse complement strand
GCGGTAGCTCAGTGGTTGGGGCATGCGCCGCAGAGTATTGCGAATCGGACGAGAACGCAAGCAAAAAAAACGGACTGGACCAAAAATCCAACGCCCTCAGCAAAAAAACTTCAGTTTGGCAGGCTTACCGGAAGGACACGCCGCTTTGGATTGCCAGCGCGAGCTGCATGAACTGGGGATAGTGCTCATGAATCAGCGCCCAGTTGACAGTTCCAGAGAACAGCGAGTTGATCCTTGGATACTTGTTGCCACTGTCAGAACGATATAAATTCAACGTGTTCCAGCGCCGAATGCGCGGCATAAGCTCAATTCCCAGTAAATACGCCAGGCCGAAGACCGCTGCCGATTGACCATGCGTATCGGCATGTACGCGGCTGGGCTGCACATCGGAGAGATTTTGTAGCAGCGCATCCAGAATGTATGTCGCCTCATAGGTTCCGCAGGCAATGAAGCGGCTGAACAACGCAATGTAGTTGTCAGCAACGTGGCGATAAGCGATGCCACCAGTCTTGCCGTAGCGGATATGGTGCTCTGCGAGCAGATTGTCTTCGTAGGTCTCAAAATGGGTGCCATCGGCGGCGGCGGATTGCCCCGTCCCCCATTGCTGCGGTAACTCAAACTGCGAATACAGGTTGATCAAATCCGCAGAGGCCGCGCGCAGGTCCTCAATGTCGACATGCCGACGATCGGCAAACGCCAGTTGATCTGCAGAGACCGTTCCGCCGAGATGTCGCGCAGCTTCCGTAGGCCCGAGTGCGCATCCGTAAGCAAAGGTGGTCAGCACGTAGCGGTGACTAGCATCCTTAATTTGAGGGCCAAGTCGGGATGGCAGACCGAAGTGCCGTCCCCATTGCGCCCAGTGCTCTGTATTTGAGATGGCCTCCAACACCGCCCGCTCGGGCATGTGCGCCATCATTTGGCTTTCAAGGTCGACAGCAGTTGCGGGTGTACCCACTGCCTGAAGTCGACTTACGACTGGTCGCCCGTGTCTTCCTCGCTGAAGGTATGCCTGTTGGCCGGTGCCCACAGCGGCATCCAGGAAATGGGCCTTTTGGTCAAGCGCTTTTTTGACTGCACGGACCAGGCCGTCGGCGCCATCGGTCCATCCACGTGACGTGGCGTATGCCGCGACTGCGGCAGTGCCAGCCGCTTCGCATGGCAAGCGATCCCAGAATCTATCAAAGTTCAACGATCCGCTCACGAAAACTTCACCCGCCTTGATCGCATTTGCCAGTTCCAGAATGGCAACGACCTCCAATTGGCGTCGGTTGAAAACTCGTGTGTCGCTGGCATGGTCATGAACGAGGGCATGCCATTCACGCGGCAAAGTATTGGGAGCCACCCCAGCAATGCTCAAATAGTCACTTTGGGATGCATCACTTTTTAGTGCCTTGGCCAAGCATAGCAATCCATCGGAGTCAGCCGTACTTTGCAACGGCAAAATGTCGACCAGCTGTACCAAAGCGCTACGTAATGGAACAAACATTGCGCGTGCGAAGGGACGCCAGTTTTGCTTCTCATGTTGCAGGTGTTCGTTGCAGCTTTGCACGAGTACCTGGTGACCTCCCTGTGCCGCAAACAGCGCCTGCGCCAGTGACACCTTTTCCGTTGGGTCCACGTCTGATCCGTGAACCACCAGCGAGTCCCGAAACGCGCGAATGAGGGCGTCTGTTTTATTGCGCCGAGTTTGATACCACTCTGTCAGGCGTAGCTCACTTTTCCACTCGACTTTGCGTGCAAGCCTTAGCAGCATTTGTGTCAGGCCGTCGAGGACCTGGCCGCGCGCATCGTGAATCACCGCCATCAGCAATGTGTGGCGCCGCGCGGTGATGTACTCCCGTAACTCCAGTGCATTGGGCCGTTTAGCCTCGTTAGCCCACTGAGAGATTTTTGAATCTGCGATTGACTGCAATGCCGTAGCTGAATTCGGAAGCCCTTGAAGCCACTGGTAGCGGTCAATCAGAGCATTGAGATTCTTGCGTGATGGTCTACCGGGTGTCGCGCACAGATTCGCAAATGGGGACTTCTGCGTCTTCGGATCGACGACCAACAGGGTTTCCAGCATACCGTGTTGCGCTGAACTGAGACGGCCACACACTTCGGCCCATTGAGCTGTGTTTGTTTTGCTGTGCCAGGTGCCGGCGAGCCGACGTAACGTTGCAAGAGGCGGCAATTCGAAGTCATGCCGAATGAGTGCGTCAATCGCCGAATTTATGATCTCAGCTGGATCGGTACGCGCTCGCGCAGTTTTACACATCGTCGCTTGTGCCAAAGCACGTCCCTCAGATCCCCAAGCACTCACTTTTAAGCGACTGAGGATCGCCTGGCGATGCCGATAGTGCGTTCGGATCGGGCAAGTTGGAGTTGCTTCGGATTCGATGCCCATTTTTCGAGCGACGTACTCAACTGCCGCAAGCGGGACATCGCCGACAGACAGAAACCGCCCAATAGTCTGGAAAATCTTCAGATGCACCAGCAATGCCACCTGGGTCTCCGGTTTCCGCGCAATGCTTGGCGCCCACTTGCGCTCATCGAAACTTGGATTGAAGAGTTGCTGTAAATCGCCTGGGGTCAGCGGATCAGGTAATTCTGGATAGATTACGCTTGCTGTGGTGGTGGTCATACGGTGCCCAAAGTGTCAGGACCGCGAACCTTAACAAGATTAAAACAGCGTCGGCGCTATGCCAAAAAGCTGGAAATCTAGGCTGAGTGGCCGAATTTGCACGAATCTTACCGGTGGGCCTTCTTGGGAAATCCAGTGTCATCAATGATCCACCAGCCCCCAGCGGTGAAGTCCATCAGGGGAACGACCCATTGCGCAACGCGGCGCAGCAGCTCCTGGTCGCTCCATTGGGCCTTGGCAACAAAGTGGTGCAAGGACTGGTGTTTGGCGCTGGCGTGCAATGGATCAACCCGCGCGGCAATGGGCTCGACGCTCTTGCGCGACAACGGCAGCATTAGACCGGTGCAATAACCAGTCAACCCTGAGTGCCGGTCGGCATGGCCGAGTCCTTGCATCAGATAGGCCATGTAGTCGTCGAACTCTTTGGCGATCTCCATCTCATCCCCTCAAAAGGAAAGATGAACATATCATGCCACGTTTTATGACACAGTAAGATTAATGCCTTCTTCCGTCAGTGATCTGTCGCACTGATACAAACTTCGATATAGAAACTCTAATTATTTGATAGCTCAAGGCTGCCAAAACCTGATCATGGTGTACCGTACCCTTGAACAGAATTTCAAGGGTGTGATTTTGGCAAAATATCAGAACGATTGCAATTTAGCATCGAAGGTTGATGGCTGATTCCCGTTACCAATGGCTGCAAAGTTTCACGAAATGCCGCTTTAGGCACCGCAACTTAGACTGACAGGTAACCAGCGCACCATGTCCAACCCCTTCTTCGATCACCCCATCCTCAACTCCCCCTACAACTGCCCACAGCAGCACTGGGAGCTTGACCACGATGGCCAGCCCAGCAGGACGAGATGGTCTTTGACGAGGGCAAAAGCCTCTCCACAGCCGCGCAGCAATACGACATCACCTCCATCATCAACCAGGTCCGCCAAGCAGTGGACACCTGGCGGAGTCTGCCCAACCCCAGCCAGTGGAAAGTCACCCCTGAAACGGCCCGCCTGCTGCAGCATTGGCGGCACCACCATTTCAGCGGCGTACGCCCTTTCTTCTGCCAAGTCGAAGCTGCAGAGACCGCTATCTGGCTGACCGAGGTCGCCCCGCACACCAAAAATGGCAAGCTGCTGCTGGATCACCTGACCAGTGCCAACAAGGATGCCAACCCCGAGCTGATGCGCCTGGCCCTTAAGCTGGCCACCGGGGCCGGTAAAACCACGGTCATGGCCATGCTGATCGCCTGGCAAACCATCAACGCCGTGCGCAAGCCCACCAGCAAGCACTTCACCCGTGGCTTTTTGATCTGCGCCCCCGGCCTGACCATCAAAGACCGCCTGCGCGTCCTGCAGCCCAACGACCCCAACAGTTATTACAAAGACCGCGAGCTGCTGCCCATCGACATGCTGGACGACATGAGCCGCGCCAAGATCGTCATTACCAACTACCACGCATTCAAGATGCGTGAGCGCATCGAGCTGTCCAAAGGCGGTCGCCAATTGCTGCAAGGCCGCACCGGTGATGCCCCGCTGACGCAGGAAACCGAAGGCCAAATGCTCCAGCGCGTCATGCCTGACCTGATGGGCATCAAAAACATCATGGTCATCAACGACGAGGCCCACCACTGCTAGGCCTGTCGGTAAGATTCGTGTAAAAACCTGCCACATCGACCAAATCTTATATCGGCAGGGTCGTCCGAGTCGGCATAGCATCGGGTTTCAGGTCGGTTGGATAGTCACCGAATCGCTTGAGTTTGCTGGTGGCATACGG
>CAIVHU010000247.1 GCA_903905735.1 uncultured beta proteobacterium | reverse complement strand
TGGGCACGACTGCACCCAAAAAATTTATTTCATGCGGCCAACGCCACTTTTCAAACCAGCTTTGCCGGTGGCCCCGTAACATGCGTAGCCTTCAAAGGAGCCATTTTCATGCCCGTGATCACCAACATTGAAGACTTGCGCATTCTGGCCAAATCCCGCGTGCCGCGCATGTTTTACGACTACGCCGATTCCGGCAGCTGGACTGAAAGCACCTATCGTGCCAACTCGGCTGATTTTCAGGCGATCAAGCTGCGCCAGCGCGTTGCCATCAACATGGAGAATCGCAGCACCGCCAGCACCATGATTGGCCAGAAGGTCGCCATGCCAGTGGCCATCGCCCCCACCGGCCTGACCGGCATGCAATGTGCTGACGGAGAAATCAAGGCGGCCAGGGCGGCCAAGAAATTCGGCATTCCGTTCACGTTGTCGACCATGAGCATTTGTTCGATCGAAGACGTGGCCAAGGAAACGGGCGGCCACCCGTTCTGGTTCCAGTTGTATGTGATGCGTGACCGGGACTTCATTGAGCGCCTGATTGACCGCGCCAAGGCCGCGCACTGTTCGGCACTGGTGATCACGCTGGACTTGCAAATCCTAGGTCAGCGCCACAAGGACCTCAAGAATGGCCTGTCGGCACCGCCCAAGCTGACCGTACCCAACATTGTCAACATGATGACCAAAGTGCGCTGGGGCTTGGGGATGCTAGGCACGAAACGTCACGGCTTTGGCAACATTGTCGGCCACGTCAAGGGCGTGGAAAACATGGGCTCTTTAAGCGAATGGACCGCCAAGCAGTTTGACCCGGCCCTGAGCTGGAACGACGTGGAATGGATCAAAAAACGCTGGGGCGGCAAGGTCATCATCAAAGGCATTCAGGACGTGGAAGACGCCCGCCTGGCCGTCAACTCCGGGGCCGACGCGATGATCGTCAGCAACCACGGCGGCCGCCAGTTGGACGGCGCACCCAGCTCCATCACCGCCCTGCCCGCCATCGTGGATGCGGTCGGCAAAGACATCGAGGTCCACATGGACGGTGGCATCCGCAGTGGGCAAGACGTGCTCAAAGCCCGCGCCCTGGGTGCGCGCGGCACCTACATCGGCCGCGCCTTTTTGTATGGCTTGGGGGCAATGGGTGAAGAAGGCGTGACCAAAACCCTGGAAATCATCCACAAAGAACTCGACCTGACCATGGCCTTCTGCGGCCATACGAACATCGAGAACGTGGACAAAGGCATTTTGCTGCCGGGAACGTATCCCGCCTAGGCTCACGTCCGCTTTTGAAGTTCGTATTCGGGCTCAAAGGCGCGCCTATCGATTTGGCTGGGGTACCCGCGCAGTCGGCGGCAATCACACAACCGACTTGACCAGGAGTGCTGGGGCATCACTGCCTGGGTGTCCGGTCGCGACGCGGAGTTGCGCGGGCGTCCGGCTTTAAGTGCAGTCTAAGTATTCACGCGCAAACTTGGCACATCCAAGTCATCCCATGACCTGATGCCAAGCCGCTTACAGGAAAAATCCCGTGAATATCAATCCAGTCGCTTTCAATCACGTCACCGGTGACAGCCATCCCCAAGACGCGATGCCGTCGGTTTCGCAGCTCGTCGCGCAGGTCTATGAGGCCGCCCCGGTGGCAGACAAAAGTCGCCTATTGGAACATCTGCTTCGTCCCATGGGCGTGCTGGCCTTGGTGGCGGTGGCAGATGGGGTCTTTGCGGCCATTCGCTTTCGCAGTGGTTGGCCCCAGTTACACGTCAGACTTGAAGATGCACAAGGCGTGCGCACCAGCGATATTGCGACATTGGTGGACTATGTCCAGCAGATCAGCGTTCATGCCATCGAGGGCCTGACCCAAGTCATCATGACGTCGCCCATGGTTGCAGCGTCGGCATCCGCTGCGCTTCTGCTAACCATGCTTGTCCAGCACCGACCAGACCGACACCATGGATGAACAGCATCAGTCCTGGCCGTGGCTGCTCTTTGGCGCCGAATTCATCGGCACCGCGCTGCTGGTGTGGGTCGGACTGTCGATAGTGATCCTGGATTTCGGTCAGGGCAGTCCGGTGGTGCAGCGATGGCCTGACGCAGGCGCACGGCGGCTAATCACCGGCTTCCTGTTCGGCACAACAGGCGCTTTGATTGCCCTGTCACCCATCGGCAAAGAAAGTGGTGCGCACATCACCCCTGCCGTGACCCTGGCTTTCTGGCTGATGGGCAAGATCAAAGCGGGTCATGCCCTGGGTTATGTGCTGGCGCAACTCTCTGGAGCAGTGTTGGGGGCGCTGCCGCTAATGGTTTGGGGTGCGATGGGACGCAGCATTGAATTCGGCGCAACGACTCCCAACACGACTTACGGCCTGGGCGGGGCCTTGTTGGGCGAAACGCTGACCACCTTCGTCCTGATCAGTGGCTTGTTTTTCTTCCTGCAACATCGGCGTTTGCGGCCCTACACACCAGCCATCTTTCCTTTGATGTATTCAGCCATGGTGTTTCTCGAGGCGAATGTCTCGGGCACCAGTACCAACCCGGCCCGCAGCTTTGGTCCTTCGCTGATCTCTGGCGATTGGCACGGCTGGTGGGTATATTGGCTGGGGCCTTTCCTCGGCACGCTGTTTGGCGTGATCATGTCCCGCAAAGCAGGCTGGCATCTATCGAAGCACCTGATGGCCAAGCTTCACCATTTTGGGCACGACCGTTATGGTGTTTTTGCTCCTGCTCACACAGGCCTGGCCTGATTTCCCCAACCACTGAAAGGCAGGTTCCCCATGCAAGCTCCCCAAGCATCCTCCTCACGGCCCACCTGGGCTCATGCCGGTAAAGACATGGTGGGCACCGGTCTGGGGTCGTCGCGGCTGTGGTTCACCGTGGCCGAAGGCATTCTCACGGAGGTCTTTTATCCGCGCATCGACATCCCGCAAATCAGGGATCTGGGTTTCATCATTGCCGACGATCAGGGCTTCTGGGTCGAACTTCGCCGACTTGACGATTACGAGGTGCGCTTGCCCAAGGCGGGTGTGCCTGCCGTCACGATCATTCATCATCACCCTCGTTTTACCTTCACGCTGCAGATTTGTCCGTCGCAACTACGCGATACCTTGATGCTGCGCTACCAACTGGAAGGCGACCAAGGTTTGTTGCCCTACGCCTTGCTGGCAGCGCGACTCGGCGGCGATGCGCAAAACAACCTCGCGTCCGTGTCCAAACGTAACGGCCGCACAGTACTGTGGGCAGAACAGGGACCGTTCGGCCTGGCGCTGATGGCCAGTGCAGAGGGCGGCTCGGATGCCTGGCAACGTTGTTCGGTGGGATGTTTTGGCGAGAGTGATGGCTGGCAGGACTTTGACCGCCATGGGCGCATGTCCTGGCAATATGACGCCGCCGGCCCAAGCGCCGTTTCACTGATGGGTGAACTGCGCCGACGGGCCACACTGGCCGTGGGTTTTTCCACCAGCAAAGAGTCGGCGGCAACGCTAGCCCTGGCGAGCCTGATGGACGACTTTGAGACGGTCTGGGAGCGGCAATGCAGTGCCTGGGAGTCCTGGCTGGCAACGTGCAATCTCCCATCGCTGCCTGAAAACCTGAACAGCATGCTCTCGCTGTCGGCGATGGTTCTCAAGGTCCATCAGGACAGAACCTATGTGGGCGCTGCCGTGGCAAGCCTCGCTGTCCCATGGGGTGAAAGCAGCGAAAGCCGGGGTGGTTACCACCTGGTGTGGTGTCGCGACCTGGTGGAAACCGCTGGCGCGCTGGTCGCCATGGGTGCGTTCGAGGATGCACGCGATGTGTTACGTTACCTGATAGCTACCCAGCAGGACGATGGGCACTGGTTTCAGAACCAGTGGCTGGGCGGCGAGGCCTTCTGGCAAGGTATCCAGCTCGACGAGGCGGCTTTTCCGGTACTGCTGGCCGCGTCTCTGCGCAATCAGGATGCCCTATCGGGCATTCCTGTCACCGATATGGTCCGTCGCGCTCTGACGTACATCGCACGGGAGGGGCCAACTACCGGGCAGGACCGGTGGGAGGAAGACCCCGGCATCAATACGTTCACGCTGGCCATCGCCATCGCCGCGCTGGTCGAAGGCAGCACTTTCCTGGACGGCGAGGCGTGTGAATTCGCATTGCAGCTCGCAGACCACTGGAACGTCCGGCTCGACGAGTGGACGGTTGCCAAGGACACCACATTGGCTCGGCAACTGGGCGTGAACAGTTATTACATGCGCACCTCACCAGCCGATGTCCTGGTGAATGAGGGCGCTCAGACCGAGCGCCTGGTGATCAAAAATCGCGAGGTAGACCCGAATTTGCCCGCCGACGAGCAGATTGGCACCGACTTTCTGCAATTGGTTCGTTACGGGCTGCGCCGGGCCGACGACCCCATCATCCTCGACAGTCTGAAAGTCGTGGACCAACTGCTCAAGACCGACACCCCCAGTGGCCCGGTCTGGCACCGTTACAACGGTGACGGTTACGGCGAACACAACGATGGCAGTCCATTTGATGGCAGCGGTCGCGGCCGTGGTTGGCCCTTGCTGGTGGGTGAGCGTGGCCACTATGCGCTGCTGGCAGGTGAGGACCCGATGCCATATATCCAGGCGATGGCAGCCATGTCCGGTGCTGCGGGCATGTTGCCGGAACAGGTGTGGGACTGGAATCCCATTCCCCAGTACCACCTGCAACCGGGCAAGCCGAGCGGCTCAGCCATGCCGCTGGTGTGGGCACACAGTGAATTCATCAAGCTGTGTTACAGCCGGGTCAAGGGCTATCCGGTGGACCGGCCCGCCGCCACTTGGGCGCGCTACCAGGGCAAGCACCCGGAGGTGTCCCACGTTTTTTGGGGTCCACTGTCTCGCCCCCGTCAAATTCGTGTGGGTGACCAGTTCAGCGTGGTACTGCGCGACCCAGCCCGCGTGCACTGGGGCAGCAATGGCTGGCAATCCCTTCAGGACAGCGCCACCAGCGACACGGGGCTGGGTGTGCACCGGGTCAATCTCACGCTTGCGGGCCTGAAAGCGGGCGACACCCTTCAATTTACTTTTTATTGGCTCAACCGGAATTGTTGGGAAGGCCAGGACTATGAAGTACAGCTCATCGATTAAACAAGGAGGACATCATGATTGCCATTGAACTCAAAGGCCGCAAGGCGCTGGTGACCGGCGGGGACTCGGGGCTGGGTGCCGCCACCGCCAAATCGCTGGCTCAGGCGGGTGCCGATGTGGCGATCAGCTATCGCTACAAATCCGACGCCGCGGATCAAGTGGCGGCGCAGGTTCGGTCATTTGGCGTGCAGGCCCGTACCATCCGGCTGGACAACACCTCGGACACGAGCGAGGTGGACGCCATGTTTCAACAGGTGGACCAGGAACTGGGCGGCCTCGACATTCTGGTGAACAACGCGGGCACCGATGGTGCCCGTGCCTTCTGTGTCGACAGCGACATCACTGCCTGGAGACAGGTGGTGGAAACCGACCTGTTTGGCGCCTACTACTGCGCGCGCGCTGCCGTGCAGCGCATGACCAGGCAAGGCCGTGGCGTCATCGTCAACACCAGTTCAGTGCATGAATTCATCCCTTGGGCCGGTTACAGCGCCTACACGAGCGCCAAGGCGGGCTTAACCCATCTTTAACGTAAGAATTATGTAAGGTGGTTGTTTTGTACCTTTTCAACGTTGTAAGTTGTTGATTTATATAGGTGGTTCGTCTCCTGTTTTTGATTTTCGTTTTGTTGTGCCATAATAGTTTTGGCTTCTTG
>CAIVHU010000246.1 GCA_903905735.1 uncultured beta proteobacterium | reverse complement strand
GTTTGTGCATGCCGACCTTTCCGATGAAATTCTGGCGCAAACTTTACTCCGAATTCATATGGAGTTTTTTAACATTAGTGCCATTTATATTCCTGAGATTAACAGGGGCTCACCCAGTGCGGATCAGGATGTCTGAACTTACTTTGGGGCTTGGGTACGGCCAACACCACCGAATGGGCCACCACCTGCGCCTGCATCTTGCGCTGCCAGTAATACAGCGCTGCCACTGAAATGCCGTGCTGCCTGGCGTAGACACGGGTGGCAACACCCTGGCTCTTGATCGCCTCTACGTGCCCTGCCCAATAGTTCCGACCGTTCTTCATGCTTTTCTCTCCATCTGGTTTGTGATGGATTGAGCTTGCCTATTTCAGCTTCCGGCAGCAAGCCTGAGGATCATGGACCCCTTACAACTCCTTCAACAATAAAAAAGATGCGCGCCAGATGATGTGCGCATGCGGATGCGTCAACCAAGTGATTTTAGATAGGGCGCGCTCATGGCGATTTGATCTGACTCAGCCATTGCTGGATGCACATTCGGTCTGATTCACGTCAGCGCATTTGAATAAGTCTCAAAAAAATAGCACCTCACGCTCGTTAAATAAGGACTTGAGGCACTTTTTTGATATAAAAGCTGGGTGGGCGCTTACAGGTTGTCAGTGAAACTGCGCAGCTTGTCCGAGCGGCTGGGGTGCTTGAGTTTGCGCAGCGCCTTGGCTTCTATCTGGCGGATGCGCTCACGCGTTACGTCAAACTGCTTGCCCACTTCTTCCAGGGTGTGGTCGTTGGTCATCTCGATACCAAAACGCATACGCAGCACCTTGGCTTCGCGCGGGGTCAGGCTGTCCAAGATGTCTTTCACCACATCGCGCAGGCCGGCCTGCATGGCGGCTTCCATCGGGGCGGTGTTGGCACCGTCTTCGATGAAGTCACCCAGGTGGCTGTCGTCGTCGTCACCGATCGGTGTTTCCATGGAAATCGGCTCTTTGGCGATTTTCATGATCTTGCGGATTTTGTCTTCGGGGATTTCCATGCGTTCGGCCAGCACCGATGCATCGGGCTCGTAACCAAACTCCTGCAGATGTTGGCGGCTGATGCGGTTCATCTTGTTGATGGTTTCGATCATGTGCACCGGAATCCGGATGGTGCGCGCCTGGTCGGCAATGCTGCGCGTGATCGCCTGGCGAATCCACCAGGTGGCGTACGTTGAGAACTTGTAACCACGACGATATTCGAACTTGTCCACGGCTTTCATCAGGCCGATGTTGCCTTCCTGAATCAAGTCGAGGAACTGCAGGCCGCGGTTGGTGTACTTCTTGGCAATCGAGATCACCAGGCGCAAGTTGGCCTCGATCATCTCTTTCTTGGCCGCACGCGAGGCGTATTCGCCTTCGTTCATGCGTTTGTTGATGTCTTTGAGTTGGTCCAGCGGCACCACCACTTTGGCTTGCAGGTCAATCAGGCGCTGCTGCAGTTCCTGCACCGGCGGAATGTTGCGGCCCATGGTTGCGCTCCAGGGCTTGCCCGCGGCAGCCTGTTTTTCAATCCACTTGCGGTCCAGCAAATGGCTGGCAACCTTGTTGTGGTGTTTGTCACGGCCACTGAATTCGGCAATGAAGCTGGCTTGCGGGTAGCCGCATTTATCGACAATGATGCGGCGCAGTTCGCGCTCTTTTTTGCGCACGTCATCCACCTGGCTGCGCACCATGTCGCAAAGTTTTTCGATGGTTTTGGCGGTGAAACGAATCGACATCAGCTCGTCCGACAGGGCGCGCTGCGTTTTCATGTAGGCCGGCGTGCCGTAGCCTTCTTTCTCGTAAATCGCGTGGATGGTCTCGAAGTGCTCGCGCATGCGGTCGAAGCGGCTCATGGCTTCTTTTTTCAGCTCTTCAAGCTTTTTGGTCAGCGCCTTGGAGCCGCCCTTGCCGTCGTCGTCATCGTCGGCATCAAATTCGTCAAAGTCTTCTTCGGCCACATAGTCGTCGGCCTCGTTGGGGTTGGTGAAACCATCCACGATGGTGGTGATGACCACCTTGTCGCTGCGGATGTCTTCGCCGAGTTGCAAGATCACGTCGATGGTGGCGGGCGAGGCGGAAATCGCTTCCATCATCGCCATCAGGCCACCTTCGATGCGCTTGGCAATCTCGATTTCCCCTTCACGCGTCAGCAGTTCGACCGTGCCCATTTCGCGCATGTACATACGCACCGGGTCGGTGGTGCGGCCAAATTCGCTGTCGACCGTGCTCAAAGCGGCTTCGGCTTCTTCCTCGGCTTCTTCTTCGGTCGCGGCGGTCGGGCCGTTCTGGTTCAGCAGCAGGGTTTCGGCATCGGGCGTGTGTTCGTAAACCGCCACACCCATGTCGTTGAGCATAGAGATGACCACTTCCATGGTTTCCGCATCGACCAGCTTGTCGGGTAGGTGGTCGGAAATCTCACCGTGGGTCAGGTAGCCGCGGGTTTTGCCGAGCTTGATCAGGGCTTTGAGGCGCAGGCGGCGTTTGGCCAAGTCTTCCTCGGACAAGACGGTCTCATCCAGGCCGAACTCTTTCATCAAGGCGCGTTCTTTGGCCTTGCTGATCTTCATGCGCAGCGGTTTGACCTTTTCGGTGGTTTCGGTCGCCTCGGCCACTTCCACAACGGGTTCGCCCGCCAGATCGTCTTCAATGTCGGACATGTCCAACTCATCCACTTCGGCAGCCTCTTTGCCTGCTTTCGGTTTGCGGCCACGTTTGGCACCGGTTGCAGCGGGCGCCTCCGTTTCGGCGGCTTTGGGGGTTTTTGCGGCTTTTTTCTTCACGACAGGTTCGGCAACGGGCTCGACCTTGACTTCTTCAACAGTGGCTTTGACTTTGGATTTGGATGCGGGCACGGCGGGTACTTTCGGTTCAGTAGGTTTGCTGGCTGTTTTTTTGACAGCGCTGGTCTTGGCTGCAGGTGCGGCAGGAGTCTTTGACTTGGAAGCAGGCATGTATGAACCTCAAAACGACGACAAACGAAGCATGTGGGGCGCTGCGGGCAGACCAGCGGTTGGAAAAACATCGCAAAAACGGGCAATGTCCGGCAAGACGGGTGGGCGAACATTTGGTGTGCAGTCCTTGCGGCAAAGTGGCCGGATGCATCTCTACGCATCGTGTTGGCCGGGTCCGGAGGTGCTGCTGTCGCGCTTGCCTGGGCGAAAAACGTCGGATTATACCTTTTTGGCGACTCATCGCGTTGCCATATAGGCGGTGTACAGCGGGTCATGCAGCCCGCGCAGGAACTTGCGCGCTTCAATCAGATCGCGCTGGCGACCCTGACGCTCCAGGCCCAGAAGTTCCAGCAGCAGGCGCATGGCTTGTTCAGGCTCTGTGTGTTGCGATGGTTGTGCCTGAGTCAGGGCGCTCGCCAATGTGGGCCGCTCGGTCAGCACCCAGGCCGGAAACCAGGCCAGGTCGTGAAAGTCACCGGCACCTTCGAAATTCAATTCGAACTTGTTCACCAACGCCATCAGGATCGGATCATCCGCTTGCTCAATGACCACCTTCAGTCGCTGTGGCGACATCCAGGCCAGTTCAGCGACCAAACCCCAGTTGGCCAGCAAACCTTGCGTTCTCAGGCGGGCTTGCAGCATCCAGGACAAGGGCATCGGAATACGCCGCCAGGATGCAATGGATGTCACAGAATTGATGCAGGCTGGCCAGTTCCCGGCGTTTAGCCAGGCGGGTGCGGCATGGTCGTCAGGCCTGTCAGCGCGGTAGGACAGGCTCATGGCTCGCTGCGCCAAGTCGTGCCAGCGCAAACCCAGCCAGGTATTGGCGTGCTGCCCCAGTGCGCTTCGGGCGGCCGGTGCTATGTTTTGTACCAATGCCAAGCGGGCTGCTCGCATGTCGTCATGGCTTTGAAATGCCGCCAAAGTGGGCTGGTTTTGTGCCTCGATAAGCACCCGAAACGCATCCAGGCATTCGTCTTGCGGATAGCTTTGTCGCAGAGCTTGGCAAGCGGCACGTGCCGCTGCGGTAAGACCCTTCTCCAACGCTAGGATGACATCGTTGCGTAGAGCAACCTGGTGGCTGTGGTCAAACAGATCAAACTGCATGTCGGCGCTGGTTTTGAGGTGAAGGCGGCTCGAATGTTCGGCTACGCCGCCGATTCCAGCGCCAAGCGACGTGCTTGCAACTCGCGATAGCGCTGCAGGGCGGCAGGGTCGGCCTTGGCCGCTTCAATGGCCAGTGTCTCATCAGTTTTGAGCTGCTCGATCAGCATTCGGTTGAGCAGATGGCGCAATTCGGCGGCAGCTTCCACCGCGTCATCGGCCACACCCAGTTCGTGGCCGGCCATCAGTGTCAGCGCAAAGGCCTCGCTCTCATGACCCTGCAGTCCTTCGCGCAGCGCCACCCAGGGTTGCGCGCCGTGTTCATGGAACTGCGCCTCCAGCCAGGCAAACAGCGGGCCGTGCGGCGCGTCCAGTCCACACAGCAGGCCATGGTCTTCGGCGGACAGGGCATCGAGCGCGGCCATGTTGTCCAGCAGGATCCGCGCGGCGTGGTCGGCCCGGCTGGCGGGCAGGCGGCTGCTGGTGGTGGGTCGGGGGCTGCTTCTGGATTTATAAGATTTCGGGCTGTAGCCCTCGTCCTTGTTGCGGTAGTCACTATCACTATGATAGTTTTCCTTGCGTGTCCGCTTCGGCTTGGTCTGTGCCGGATACCAGACGTCGCTGAGCTCGCGGCTGGAGAGTTGCACCAGATCGGCAATTTCTGTAAGCAGTTGTTGCTTGAGGGCGCCGGCAGGCAGCAATTCCCACAGCGGTTTGGCGTTGCTCGACAAATGCGAGCGGCCCTCAGCGGTATACAGGTCGCAGCCCTCGCGCGCGGCATCGAGCAAAAAGCGGCTCAGGGGCACGGCTTCGCTCACATAACGGGCAAATGCCTCCTTGCCATGTTCGCGTATGAAGCTGTCGGGGTCGTGTTCGGGCGGCAAAAACAAGAATTTGACGCTGCGCACGTCGCTGGCCAGCGGCAGGGTGGCATCCAGCGCCTTGCGCGCGGCGCGCCTGCCTGCGCTGTCGCCGTCAAAGCTGAAGACCACCGAATCCGTGAAACGGAACAGTTTGTGCACATGTTCCGCAGTGCAGGCGGTGCCCAGGGTGGCCACGGCGTTGGGGAAACCCAGCTGCGCCAGCGCCACCACATCCATGTAGCCCTCTGTCACCAGCGCATAGCCGTGTTCGCGCAGCGCACTGCGGGCTTCAAACAAACCGTAGAGTTCGCGGCCTTTGCTGAACACCGGTGTTTCCGGCGAATTCAGGTACTTGGGTTTGTCGTCACCCAGCACTCGCCCGCCAAAACCGATGCATTCACCCTTGATGTTGCGGATCGGGAACATGACGCGGTCGCGAAAACGGTCGTAACGTTTAGCCTCCCCGCCGTCTTCTTCATTCAGGATCACCAGGCCACTTTCGACCAGCGGCGGGTCGTCGTAGGCCGGGAAGACACTGGCCAGGCTGCGCCAGCCCTCGGGCGCGTAGCCCAGGCCAAATTGTTTGGCGACCACACCAGACAGACCTCTGCCTTTCAAATACGCGACCGCTCGCGGCGAAGCCTTGAGGTGTTTTTGATACGCCTTGCAGGCTTTTTCCAGCACGTCGTTCAAGGTGTGTTGCTTTTGCCGCTGCTCGGCGGCGCGGGCGCGGTCTTGCGGGCTGGCGTCATCCTCAGGCACCTGCATGCCAAACTGCTGGGCCAGGTCTTGCACGGCTTCGACAAAACTCATGCCCGCATGGTCCATCAAAAAACCGATGGCGTTGCCGGTTTTGCCGCAGCCAAAGCAGTGGTAGAACTGCTTGGTGGGGCTGACCGAAAACGACGGTGATTTTTCGCTGTGAAACGGGCACAGCCCCATGAAATTCGCGCCGCCCTTCTTGAGCTGCACATAGCGGCCCACGATCTCCACCACATCGGCTCGGGCGAGCAGTTCCTGAACAAAGGTTTGCGGGATGGACATGGCGGGATTGTAGGAATGAGCGCCTTATGCTCGCCCAAATTGGGCAGTCGGTCGCCAGCGTGCGCTGGCGCTGCGGGTCAGGGCGCTTACCGCGGTGCCAGGCGAATGGCACCGTCCAGGCGGATCACCTCGCCATTGAGCATGTCATTCTCAAAAATATGGAGGGCCAGTTTGGCGTAATCCTGGGGTGTGCCCAGCCGGGAAGGGAAGGGCACGTTGGCGGCCAGCGCGTCTTGCACCTCTTGCGGCATGCCAAACAGCATGGGTGTGCCGAAAATGCCTGGTGCAATGGTCATGTTGCGGATGCCGTTGCGCGCCAGGTCGCGCGCAATGGGCAGCGTCATACCCACAATGCCACCCTTGGAGGCGCTGTAGGCGGCTTGCCCTGTCTGGCCGTCATAGGCGGCGACCGAGGCGGTAGAAATCAGCACGCCCCGCTCGCCGGTGGCTTCGGGTTCGTTTTTGGCCATGGCATCGGCGCACAGCCGGATCATGTTGAAGCTGCCAATCAGGTTCACGGTGATGCATTTCTGAAAGGTGGCCAGCGTATGCGGCCCGTTCTTGCCCACGGTTTTTTCGGCGGGCGCAATACCAGCGCAGTTGACCAGGCCCATGAGTTTGCCCAAACTGTCCGCTTTGGCGACGACCGCCTGCGCATCGACTTCGTTGCTGACATCGCACTTCACGAAAGCGCCACCGATGTCATTGGCAACCGTTTCGCCTTTGTCGGTTTGCATGTCAGCGATCACGACGCTGCCGCCGTTCGCCGCGAGCATACGTGCCGTGCCTTCGCCCAGACCCGATGCGCCACCGGTCACGATAAAAACCTTGCCTGCGATATCCATGTGAGAGTCTCCAAAGAGAGGTTGACGTTAACGTAAACGTCAATTATCAGGTGAGTTCGGATGCAAAAATCTCGTGTGGGTGGCAGTTGCGCAAAATATTGACGCTATACTAGCGGTTTTCCTGAATTCCTCAGGCGCGTAGCTCAGCTGGTTAGAGCACCACCTTGACATGGTGGGGGTCGTTGGTTCGAGTCCAATCGCGCCTACCAAGGTTTTTCTGAATATTGTCAGATTCAGACTACAAAAACCTTGAGTATCAATGTCCGGTCGAGAATCTTTGTTGCAACGGTTGTTGACATTCCTACATCGTGCGACATCATCCGGATTTGTTCACCTCTGGCAAGGGTAAAACCCGACTTGGCGGTTGGTGGTCAGTCCTTACAATCTATATCAGCCCAAAGTGATTTAACCGTGCTCATGATGAGCCTCAGGACGATATATGAATAACGCCACCCCGGCACCGGCGCAGGGCCAGCAGCGCATCATCAAAAAATACCCCAATCGGCGGCTTTACGACACCATCACCTCCAGTTACATCACGTTGTCAGAGGTCAAGGCGCTGGTGATGAAGCGCGAACCGTTTGAAGTGATGGACGTCAAAACCGGCGAAAATATTACCCGCAGCATTTTGTTGCAGATTATTCTGGAAGAAGAAGCCAGCGGTTCACCGATGTTTACTGCACCCGTGTTGGAGAGTCTGATCCGTTTTTACGGGAACGCCATGCAGAGCATGTTGGGTGGCTATCTGGAAAAAAACATTCAATCACTGATCGATGTGCAAACCCGTTTTGCTGAACAGTCCAAGGGTTTTACACCTGAAATGTGGTCACAGTTCATGACGCTACAGCCACCAGCTTTACAAGCCATGATGGGCGGTAGCCTTGAGCAGTCCAAAAATATGCTTGCGCAGATGCAGGACCAAATGCAAAAGCAGACTGGGCAGTTGTTGGGTGCCTTTGGCATCAAGAGCAATCCCTGAAATTCAAACAGTCAGCGCATGAACAGTGAAATTTTGCAAGGCGTGCCAGCGCCCAAGGTTGGTTTTGTCAGTCTGGGTTGCCCGAAAGATAGTTAGTATAAACCGATAAAAACACGCAAGAAGGATCTGTGTGGTTCCTAAAGCCTGTCAGTTGAGCAGAGAGTAGGCGGTACTTTCAAGTGAAAGTTGAAGTCGCGTCGTATGGATGTACCCGTCGCGAATTGCGAGTTTTGGCTGCCGACCGCTAATGGCGTCGTCTGGTCGGGGTCAGATGCACCCGACATCGCATCAAACTGGGCAGCTGTGCGAAACAGCACGTTTGGGTTTAGGGCGCCGAGTGTTGGCAGTGCGTCTGATGGACATCCGCAGTAGCTGGTTGATTGATCCCAGATCGGCGTCATGGCCGATGATGAGTAGACTTTGACGACTTTTCTTTAGCCGTCTCGCAAGTTGACCATATCAAGCGAATCGCAACTGCGCAAAGGTGTTGGAGGGCTAGTTTTCCGTAATTGGGGCGCTGCTCACACGCAAGTAACCTTGACCCTTTAGGAAGTTTCGGTAGCTGTTCAGAGCGACGGCTTCAGCCTCCTTGGCGACTTGGTCACCTATCGCAATTATGCGGCCGTCATCGCTCAGGATGGCCAGCTTGGCTGGTTTGCCGTCAACGGTAACGCTGAGGCCTTCGTGGGACACCGCGCTGATAACGACGCCACTGATGATGCCTACGGGTTGGGTTCCGATCATGATGGAGCTCCAAACATTCAGTGAGCGCTTTCACCCTACTCGACGAGCGGGCCGGCAGTCGTAACCGCTGAACTGGAAAGCAACTTTTTGAGTGTCATGGGGATTTTTATTGATGACTGCCTGTGATGTATACCGGCCGGTCGCAAATTGGAAATTGACACACACGTGATGGCTTGGAAAACAAGGGACGACCGCGCCAGAAGCGTCGAACCAAGCCAACCCTGCACAGCGCCGGGCTTGTCTTGTCCCATGCGAGTAACGATCGCTATCGCAACATCGCGGCTCGGTTTGGACTCATTGGGGATGTCATTCGACAACCCCAGCCGTAAGGCTAGCCCCTGGACGACGCTCAAACAACCTGACAAGACGAAGTCGCTTCGCTTTGTCCGCCTTGTCAGGCTGTTTCAGCCCAGCAGAAAAGTTCAGGGCTTCGACTGATTGGCTACTCAAATTTTCCAACATGGGTGATTTTGAACTTCATAAGTCAATTGACCGACAGCGAGTCGGCGCCCGTCAAGCGCCCGGTTTGCCTTACGCCACCCCAACAACATTCGTTATCACACCAGCCGCAGCCAGGATTCAACTCATTGGGGATGTCATCCGACAACCCCAGCCGTAAGGCTAACCCCTGGGCGGCGCTCAAAAGGACTGGCAAAACAAAGCCGCTTCGCTTGGTTCGCTTTTGCCAGTCCGCTTCAGCCCGGCAGCCAACCCCCACCATTCAATCGCGCGCTCACGATCGCACTTGCGACTGACCCGTATGGGCTATCCGCCATCGAGGCGGCTAGTCGATTGGAGATGCAAATGAAAAAAATGTGTGTGGTGGCTTCACCCGTCAGTCCCACGGCCGCCATGGCGACGTCCTGGCACCTCAGCGCAGTCAGCCGGTAAATGCTTCCACCTGATCATGCAACGCTCAATGTTCTTAAAACTCAGGGTTTCGCACGCCGAAGTCGAGCGCTTCAACGAACGTGCAGCAGCTCTGGGTGTCAGTGTGTCTCAGCTGATCCGTGACACCGCGTTGCACGGCGCTGTCTATGTCACCCTTGAAAAATCTCAGGCGGGTTACGAATTTCGCCGACTGGGCGCCATGCTCAAGCATCTGTACCCAGCCAGAGACAGCCGCTGGACAGCAGAAGACCGCAAACGGTGGTGGGCGTTGATCAACGAATTACGTGAACGCGCCGACACGCTCGAATCAACCGCATCAGGCGGCAAAGACAAGCTCGTCGGCATGTCTCATGCTGGCTAAAGTCATTCTGCTGAAAAAGTCCTGGAAGACCGTAGCCAGCGCTGCCAACTACGTGGTCGATGACCTCAAGAAGACGCCAGAACAACCTGAACCAGGCCATGACGCCGTCGGCGATGCCGTCCATTACCTGGCGCGTGAGGGTGTCCTGGAGGCCGCCTCCTTCAACATGGAAGGACTCAACCCTACTGACCCGGATGACCGCCGCCAAATCATCAAGCTGATGGACGGCACAGCGCGGTCGTGGGCCGCAAGGTCAAAGGCCAGCCCCAAGACCAATCCGTTCTATCACGTGGTCCTGTCATGGAAGGAGGGCGAGCAACCCACCATGGACCAAGCCACAGCTGCGGCAGCCAAGGCATTCAAAGCCGTTGGCATGGCCAACAACCAGGCGTTTTTTGCGATCCACCGCGACAAAGACCACCACCATCACCTTCACATCATTGCCAACCGTGTTCACCCGGACCATTTGATCCTGACCGGGCCACCGCGCTATGACTTCCTGGTGCTGGACAAAACCTGTCGAGAAATCGAACTGGAACAGGGCTGGCAGCACGATAACGGCCCCCACGTGGTCATCGACGGTCAAATCAAGCGCTTGTCGCATGCCCTACGACGCCAACTCGGCCTGGAGACCGACAAGTCGCTGGCACCCTATGCGCCGGCCGTCAAGGCACGCATGGGCGAAGTCAAGGCCGGACTGCCATCCTTGGCAGGTTGGCTCAAAAATAAAGTAGCGCCAGAACTCCTGGCAACGCAGACCTGGCAGGCGTTCCACAACGCTTGCGCCGCCAGAGGGCTGAGCGTGGTGAAAGTCAAATCTGGCTTGATCTTTGAAACCGCCATGCTTGACAAGACGACTCAAACCAAAGCATCGGCCGTTCACTATGCACTGAGTCTGGGGCGCTTACAAAGCCGATTTGGCGAGTACCAGCCACCAAGTATCGCCATGGCACCTGCCACGTCAGCCAATGAACCGAGACCTGGATCCACCTACAACGACTATGTGGCCCGAATCGCCTGTGGGACAGACCCGGACTCACAGGAATATCCCGGGCGCACCGGGCAAGGCGACCAGCGCGATCAAGCCAGACTGGATCGGGCCAGCGCACGCACAGCGCTCTTTGCACAATACACATCAGAAAAATACACAGCCAAAGACAGCCGCAAGGCGGCAAGGCTCAAACTTCGTGGACTTCACCAAACAGAAAAATCAGACCTGCTCAAACAGCTCGCAGCTGCCAAAGCAGAAACAGTGGCTACTCTGCAAAACCAATATGGCAGCCAGATCGCCCGGCTCTTGTGGGCGGCGCAACGCACGGCGGCCATGGAGGACTTGGCAGACAGGCAAAGACAGGAACGTCTGGCACTCACACGTGCGAACGCCATGGAATGGTTGCCATGGCTGGAGCGACAGGCAGATCTTGGTAATGAGGCAGCCATCGCAGCCCTTCGCGGGCTGCGCTATCGCGCCCAGCGAAACAAGAACAAACAAAAAGCAGGCATCGAAGGCGAAGACCTCAGCCCGACCAAGCTGCCCATCAGTCCAGAAAACGGTATCACCGGCTTTGCCAAACCACCAAGCCATTTTGACATCCGCACCGCCCAACTGAGGATCACGCCAGAGCACAGCATTGAGTACCTTGATGCCCGCGGCCAGGTCCGACTGACCGACAGCGGACCTCGAATCCATCTGGCGCAAGAGAACGATCAGCAAGCCATGCAAGCGGGGTTGCTTCTGGCCTCTCAAAAATACGGCGGTGAGGTATTCATCACCGGGTCGCTAGCGTTTCGGGAATGGGCTGCAAAAGAAGCTTTGCGGATGGGGATCAAAGTGAGAAACCCAGAGTTGGTGTTTTTAACTGTGGAGAAACATGCAATCAATGACATGAATCTGGAGATTTAAATACAACATCCTGAAAAATCATTTATTAACTTTGTAGTCGTGCCAAGTTAAAATATGTGATGTGGTCCTGAAACTGATATTCGTGAATATCATGACCGTTCAACTCTGGTTTTATATCCTATGACCAAAGATAAAAAAATTGCGATAAGGCGCTGGATAAACACAGTAGCACACACCTTTGGGCAGGTGGTGTTTTATGTCAAGTGGTCTGTTGCTGTTGCCATCACTTGCCTGGTCTGGGGAAGCGCTCTTTGGTTCGGATCTCTCGCTTGGGATCAAAAGCAAGGCGCTGTCTTAGCGATGATGGGCTTTGGTGCATGGTTGGCGGTTTGCAGATTTGTTTTTCCGGTATTTTGGTTTGTATCGATCGAGGTGATCAGACGTTTCTTTGGATATATCAACAGCCGGTTTTGGTGAATTTGAAAAAATCCCTGTGGCGAAGTTGAATGATGAACGTATTCATATTTTTTGGATTAATCAATACCTTATTCATTTGTTCATGATTACTTTGACTGTGGTGATGAATGACGCCCTAGTCAGAGTGTGCATCGGACTGGTCAATACTGGTTTTCTTCCTGATGAAGTACTTGCGCAACTTTTTGGCGGCCGTGGTCTGTATGGCGACGGTCACTTGTGTCCAGGCGGAAGTCCAGGCTTGGAGAGAGCGTGTGGTTGCTGCAGTTCGGTCCGGTGCCGTTGTGGCACGGCGCGGACTTGACACTGATTCCATCACGCTGGCAGTACTTTTCGGGCAGGGTGGGGGGCGATGGAGCCATGTGGGTATTGCCGTGCAGTTGGTACCTGATGGCCCAATCTACATTGAAAGCGCCATGCCAGGCGCGGGCACCAAGCTCGAAAAGCCAGAGGCGTTTTTCAGCACCGAGCAGGCATCCGACGGTGAAGTCGTGTTGATGCCCGAAGACCGGGTTGATGCGGTTCAGAATGCTGCCAAATCGCTGTTAGGTCGCCCGTTTGACGACCAGTTGGCGCTCGGCGATGACGGCCAAAAGCTTTACTGCACGGAGCTGGTGGCCTTGGCACTTAAATCCGCTAACGTGATCCAGGATTTGCCGACGAGATCCGTTCCCTTTTTGTCTCAAATCGTGATTACTCCTGATGATCTGGTTGCGCTTGCAAGCGCTGCTGCGCTTGAAGGACGCCAACCTCCGGGCATAACACGCGCGCACGGCAGGCCGATCACTCCTTGACACCGGACACAACTGATCGAGGATTGGCGAGTCTTGTTGTGGAGGTCATTAGTTGGAGGTATCACGGGCCCAAAATACCTGGAATCAAAGCTGTTCGGGTGTTCGCCAGCCACCCAGATTTCTCCTTGTTGAAGGCGAAACGATCCACGCAGATGGGGGAGAGCATGTCCCTTGGCATCAAGATCCAGTGGCCTTGAATTTGGCATTGGCTGCCCGTTGACTTCAACGCCAGCATCGCTTGCCGTCACGCGATCACCCGCAACGCCCACCACACGTTTGATCAAGGGCAGGCTGCCATCAGGACATGCGCCGTGACCGATCGACGGATGGGCAATCGGCGAGCAAAAGCTGACCAGGCTGCCTTTTTCGCCGTGCCCCAGTTGGTAGACAGTGCCAGGCATGGAGCCAGTGACATTCAAAACCAGGCCCGATGACTTGGCGATAAGGGCAATCAGCGCCGTTGCTGACATGGCCAGCAGCGCCACATGTAGCGGTATCAGGTTCAGTGGTTTGGCTTGCATGGCTCAATAGTCCGGTCGGTCAGCTTTGAGTACTGTCAACCCGCGCGTCGATCACTGCATTGCCGATCCGTTTGGCTGCCCCCAGCGTCTGTCTTTTCACCAGGGCTGGGTCCTTGTAGTAGATGATTTTTTGGCAGTAAATCGGTGCATGTCCGGCCACAAACACCAGTTCATCAGCGGGTGGCAGGCGCATGGTTTCATCCGGTGTCAGTAGGGGCCGCTGGCTCAGTTGCTCATTGGTGCTGACATTGTTCAACACCACGCTCAGCCGTGAACCTGAGAAATTTCTTTGGGTGTGGGCCACCGTGGAGGCGCCACTCATTTTGGAGAGCAGTTCTGCCGTCTCGATTTTGTTGGGCGCGAAGGCAATCCGGATGTGGCAATTCGACAGGATGGATTCGTCTTTGGAGTAGGCCTTGGTCAACTGGGACAAGTCCTGGGTGATCAACAGCGCCTTGAGCCCGTAGCCAGCGATGAACGCCAGAGCCTCCTCAAATATTTCCAGTTTGCCGAGCGCCGGGAATTCGTCGATCAGCAGCAGCATCTTGTGGGGAAAGCGGGACTTGGAGGCACCGGTTTCGTCGAACTCCATTTTTTCTGTCAGGCGACGAACCACCTGGTTGATGATGAGCCGCAAAAGTGGCTTCAATCGGTCTTTGTCGGAGGGCGGCACGACCAGGTACAAGCTGGTCCGGCGCTGCATCAGGGACTCAATGGTGAAGTCCGAGGCGCTGGTGTTGGCCGCCACAATCGGATCTCGGTAGAGCGACAGAAACGATAGGGCCGTTGACAGCACACCAGAGGCTTCGTTGGAGGCCTTGTTCAAGAACGATTGCGCCGCTTGCGATGCGGTTTTCCAGGCGACCAACTCAACATCGGTACAAAGCCCAGCACTGATTTTTTCATAACCGGTGTCCCGGATGTATTCCATCACGGCCCGGAAGCCCTCGGCAATTTTGGCTTTTTCGTCGCTCTCTGAGTCTTTGTCAGCGGCCAATCGCTCAGCCAGTTCACGCACGGGGCCGCCGTCCGACAAAATGGCCTGCACTGTCGATAAATTGCGTTGTGCATCCTCCAGTTCATCGGACACCAGCACAAAAATAATGACCCCCGTCATGAGGTCAAAGCCGGTTTTGGCCCAATGGTCCTGCAGGCCTTTGCCGTCGGGGTCAACAATCATGGTTGAGACGTTCTGTACGTCTTTGACCAGGTTGTCGTCAAGGCGAATTTCGGACAGCGGATTGAAGCGCGCCGAATCTATTTCTGAGGGCGAAAATCGCAGGCAACGTTGTTTCAACACCTTCTCACGAAAGCCAGAAGTCAGTGCCCAGTTTTCCCCCTTGATGTCATGCACCAGAACGGATTCTGACCAGGACAGCAGTGTCGGCACCACGATACCAACACCTTTGCCTGAACGTGTCGGAGCGAACACCAGAATGTGTTCCGGACCGCTATGACGCAAATAGACCGTTTTGGCTGTTGCGCCAAACGGGTTGAAGCCAGAATTCTTGACAGAAATGTCAACTGCACCCAGCATCACACCGCCAACGTTTGCCGGTGTTGGCAATATCCCAGCCGCTTCGATTTCTTCTGCCACGGCCCAATGGGCTGAACCGTGCAGGTCATTGCGTTCGTCTTTCAGCTCGCGGGTTCGTCGGAACACGTAAGCCACCGGGAAAACAATGGCGGTCATGGCGCCTATTGCCAGCATCAGCTGAGCTGTCTTGATGACGGACAGGACATCGGGTGACGAGTCTGGCCGGAAGTACCGAAATATCCAGATCAGGATGTCCCACGGCCAGTAAAGCCGTGTCTGGCCAAGCATCGTGGCGGGCGATCCGAGTGTCGGATGAAAACGAAACTGCCAGGCGGTGTACTGTGTCACCAGCACGAAGGTCAGCGCGGTGACCAAGCCAAAGATCAGAAAGGCCACCCAAACGAAGCGCGTGATGTCGCCATGACACCGGGGGATGACGTAGAGCTGCTGTCGCTGCGAGCTGGTCATGCAGAGCCTTCGATACCTAAATTTCCAGCTCGGTTTCAGGTTTGGCTACCTTTTTTGCCCTGGACTTTGGTGCCTTCGCCACTTCCTCTTTCACAGGATCGACTTTCACTTCATCCGCCACCAGGCCAACGTCCTTGTCAACTTCCACAACCAGGCTTTTTTCAAGCAAATAGTCCACGGCTTTTGACGCGTCTTTCGCCGCTGCAAAAACGGCATGTTTGTCAGCTTTGAGGGTCTCAAGCCAGGAACCGATATAGGCCGCATGGTTTTTGTCGTCAAACGGCACACCTGTTTCCGCACTGGCGAACGCGCTGCACAACTCGGCCACCAATTCTTCGCGGGCATACTCGCTGGTGCCAAAGCCGTTGGTCAGAGGGCGGTTCAGCCGGTTTTCTCCACCGGTGGCATGGCCAAGTTCATGCAGCAAGGTGCCTGCGTAGGCCTCAGGGCTTTCAAATTGGTCACGATTTGGCATTTGAACGGCATCGCGTGCTGGCGAGTAAAAAGCCCGATCACCGCCATGACCCAGCGTCAGTCCATCGAGCTTCATACCGCTAGCCACTTTTTCAACCGCAGCGATTTTTTCGACAGCAGGGCGGTCTTTGGCGGTGGTGATGGGTTCCAGTGACAAGCCATTGCACTGCT
>CAIVHU010000245.1 GCA_903905735.1 uncultured beta proteobacterium | reverse complement strand
TGACACACACCTGTGCGCTGCCACAAAACATCCGGGTGAGTTTTGAAGGTGCCCAGAAAAACGGTCCATTCGATGTTTCGGGCGAAATTGCAAGACGTTGGCTCGCGTTGCCGAACCCGAATAGCCTGAGCAATGCACTGGTGCTTAAGCCATATTTGAACGCGGCGAATGTCACTGGACGCCACGCTGACTCATGGATGATTGATTTTCACGGTTATGCAGAAGACGCAGCGGCACTCTTTGAAGCACCTTTCGATTACGTGCACCGAGTCGTCAGACCGGTGAGAGAGACAAAGCGTGAGGCATATTTGTCCAAGCGCTATTGGCTACTCAAGCGGCCTGCAATAGATCTACGTTTAGCAATTTCTGGGTTGGGGCGCTACATCGTGACACCCCGTGTCGCCAAACATAGGTTCTTTGTGTGGATGGCTTCCGTGGTGCTGCCCGACTCGAGGTTGAACTGCATTGCCCGTGCTGACGACACCACGTTCGGCATCCTCAGTTCCCGCATCCACGAAGTCTGGTCGCTGGCGCAAGCATCGATGCACGGCGTGGGCAATGACCCGACCTACAACGCCAAATCCTGCTTCGAAACTTTCCCCTTCCCCGCAGGCCTGACTCCCGCCGATACTGCCCACCAGTGCACCGAAACCTTACCCAATGGCGCAGTCGTCCCCGCCGATATTTACAAGGAAAATGTGCCTCTAGCCATTATAGATAAAGGGCAAGCAGCTACAAATACCATATTGAATTTAGCCAACGAACCCATCCAACCCGACAGCGTCAAGGTGGGGGTGGCTCGGATGTCGGGGGCGATTTCAAAAAGCGCAGCGTATGAGCCCCCGGCGTCCGAGCCATCACCGCCGGGTCAACGCCAGGAAGCTATCCCTGCCCCTGCATCTGACTTGGGCAAGCTCAAGACTGGCAGCCCAAACAGTATGGAAGACCCACAAAACCAAGAACTATGGCAAAAAGCCATCGCCATTGCCACCGCCGCCAAAAAGCTCAACGACCTCCGTGAAAACTGGCTCAACCCGCCCGAATGGACGCGGAAGGTGCCCGAAGTCACGCCGTTGGGGCTAGACCATTCACCCTACCCGGACCGCATCGAATCCAAACCCGGCATCACTGAACAAGACCTCAAGGCGCTGCAAAAACGCACCCTCACCAACCTCTACAACGCCCAACCCGCCTGGCTGACCCTGGCGCACCAGCAGCTTGACCAGGCCGTGGCTGCCGCCTACGGCTGGACCGACTACACCCCCGCCATGCCCGACGACGAGATTCTGAAACGCCTGCTGGCCCTGAATCTGGCGCGGTCTGGTGGCAGTGCTGTACCTGCCGCATTGCCACAATCTGCCTTGGTACCAGGGCCTCCAGCATGATTTCTGCAGTTGGCATCCCCGGTCACTGGTACCTAATCACCCGTTTTGGTGAGGCGCAGGTGCTGCTGCCTGCGGCGTTTTGGGTGGCTTTGGCGCTGGTGCGCTCGGAGGCGACGCGTCGGCTGGGCATCCGATGGCTGCAGTGGCTGGGGCTGGCGACGCTGTTGACGGTGATCTCCAAAGTGGCTTTTATCGGTTGGGGCTTGGGGGTTGCGAGCTTGAATTTCACGGGCTTCTCGGGGCATTCGATGTTTTCTGCGGCCATTTATCCGATGCTGATGGTCACGCTGGCGGCCCGATTGACACCGGGCTGGCAAAAAGCGGCCCTTGGCTTCGGGTTTGCGCTGGCTTTGACGGTGGGTGTGTCGCGGGTGATGGTTAATGCGCATTCGGTGTCTGAGGTGGTGCTGGGTTTGTCGCTGGGCGGCAGTGCGGCGCTTCTGGCCGTGGCGGATGCGGGTCTGCCCCGGGTGACGCTGCGCTTTTATGTGCCGGCTTTGCTGGTGGTGTGGATGGCGCTGGTACCGCTCATCACCCCGCCGGTGCCGACGCATACCTGGGTGATGCGCCTGGCGGTGACATTGTCCGGGCATGCCAAGCCCTACACCCGGCTGGAATTGATTCGGGCTTCGCGTCGTCCGGTGGTGCCGCAGACGTGAGCGACGGATCGCGCGCTGCTCGTTTCAGCAGTTTTATGGCTATATGATCCTTTTTATGCTGACACACATTGTTTTCTGGAAACTCAAGGACCACGCCGAAGGCGCGGACAAAGCTGCCAATCTGGCGCGCGCCAAGGCGCTGCTGGCGTCTTGCGCGGGCCTCACGCACGGCATCCATCGCTTCGAGGTGGCCACGGCCCAGCCTGGGCATGAAGCCACCTATGACCTGGTGCTGAACGCTGTGTTTGAAGATGCCGAGGCGCTTCAAAACTACCAGCAGTACCCCGACCATGCGGCGATCAAGCCGTTCATGCGGGCCGTGGTGCAAGAGCGCCAGTGCATGGACTACACCTGGCCTGCACCATGACGCAGGCATCGAACGCGCCGGTCACGTCGGTGCCCTATGTGCTGCGGGTGGTGCTGTCGCGCCCGGCGTTTTGGGGCTGTTTGCTGCTGGGCGTGGTGGTGGGCTGGATCGTGCCCGCGCAGGATACGCAGCCCTGGCTGCCCAAGCTGATCATTGGCTGGAATGTGGGCGCCGGGGTGTTTCTGCTGTTTTCAGCGTGGCACATTTTTGGCAAGCCGCGCTCCAGCGTGCGGGTGCTGTCGGTGTTGCAAAACGACGGCCGGCAACTCGTGCTGGGGCTGGCGCTGGCCCTGCTGCTGATGTGCCTGGGCTGTGTGGTGGCCGAACTGTCGCAGGCGCGGGAGTTTTCCGGGCCCGAGCATATGGCTCACCTGGTGCTGGCCGGGTTGACCTGGATGACCGCGTGGGCCTTTGCGCATGTGATGTTTGCGCTGCACTATGCGCAAGCCAGTATTTACGCGCAGGTGCAGGGCGCGCCCCCTGCGCTGACCTTCACCGAGGGCCACAGCGCCAGTTACCAGGACTATCTGGACGTGTCCGTGGGCTTGGGTGTGCTGGGCCGCTCCGCCAAGGCCAGCTTGGTCAGCCCGGCCATGCGCCGGGTGGGGCTGCTGCAGCGTGTGCTGGCGGTGGTGTTCAACGTGCTGCTGCTGGTGCTGGTGGTCAATGTTGCAGCCGGGCTGCTGTCATGACGCCAATTCCTGAGTCTGCGGTGGTTTCCGCGCCTTATGGGTTGCGCATTTTTCTGTTTCGCCCCCGGTTGATGAGCAGTGTGCTGGTAGGGGTGCTGGTGTCCCTGTTTTTGCCTGGCAGTTGGGTGCATCAGTGGGTCACACGTGACATCATTGGCTGGAACATCGGGGCGGGGCTGTACCTGGTTCTGGCCGCAAAGATGATGTTTTGGTCAACCCACGAGCGT
Source organism: uncultured beta proteobacterium (assembly GCA_903905735.1). Lineage (GTDB taxonomy): Bacteria > Pseudomonadota > Gammaproteobacteria > Burkholderiales > Burkholderiaceae_C > Rhodoferax. The sequence goes on along the minus strand of CAIVHU010000245.1, from coordinate 20,060 downwards.
ATGCGCACGCGTGCCGTGCAGCAGGACGACGGCAAGGTGCTGATACTGATTCTGGTGGTGCTGGCGGCGCTGATGTGCATTGGTGCCATCGTTGCTGAACTGGCGGTGGTCAAGGACCTCAAGGGCACGCTGCGCTACGCCCACCTTGGGCTGGCAGTACTGACGATTGCGACCTCGTGGATGTTCACGCAGGTGATGTTCGCCCTGCACTATGCGCACGACTACTACGTTGCTGTGGTGCATGGTGAACACGGCGGGCTGGAGTTTCCGGGTGGTCAGGCACCTGACTACACTGACTTTCTGTACTTTGCCAGCGTGATTGGCACCTCAGGGCAAACGGCGGATGTGAGCTTTACCAAACGCAAGATGCGCCGTATCGGCACGATGCATTGCGTGTTGGCTTTTTTCTTCAATACCACGCTGTTGGCCCTGACGATCAATATCGCATCCGGTCTGTTCTGACGCGGCTCAGTTGAGGTGCATCGCCCCAACACCAAACAATCCAACCAGCCCGATGATGATCAGGTACACCGCCACGATGAAGTTCAGTAGCTTGGGCATGATCAAAATCAGGATCCCGGCCACCAGGGAGATCAGCGGAGTGAGGCTAAGGTGGATGTTCATGGCTTCAATTGCTCAGTAGCAGCTGCATGATGATGCCGGTGGTGATGGCCACCAGCAGGTAGTCACCGCCGCTTTGCACCCAGTGGTAGCCGCGCGGTGGTGCACTCAGATGATGACCGCGCCAGTCTTCCACCACATATTGGCGGGTGCGGTACTGCGGCGGCAGACGCTGGCCGCGGTAAAAGGAGCGATCTGGCCCGGCACCGCGCTCTTCACGCTGCACGCCGTTGTACTGGCGTTGCTGCATGTCATAACGCGGTTGGACTTGTCGTTGCTGAAAGTCTGCCCGTCCGGGCTGGCGGGCGTTCTGACCGGGGCGTTGCCGCTGGTCAGACCCGGCGCATTTGCCGTTGGGGCAATCGTTGTTGCCACGGTCGCGGCCACTGTTGCCTTGGGCAAAGCTGCTGCCGGTGGTGGCCAGCATCAGGGCCAGGGCAATGCTCACGACTGATTTTTGGTTCATGGTGATGTTCTCGGGTTAAACAAAGGGTCGGTCAACCAGGTGGATTATTCGCGCGGTACGCCGTCGCGGTTGACGGTGACGCTGTTACCCGGGGGTGCTGCCAATTGCACCCGGTGGTCCACGCCGCGAAAGTTGTAGGTCACGTCCCAGAAGGCAGGTGGTGCCTGGTTGGGTACGTCGCGGCAGCGCTGCACATCGCGGGTTTGTGCGGGTTGGGGGGCGTTGTCGCGCCCGACCTGGTTGCCAATGGCCGCTCCGGCGACGGCACCACCAACGGTGGCCAGGTCGTTGCCCGCCCCACCGCCTACCTGGTGCCCCAGCACGCCGCCAAGCAGGGCGCCTACGACGGCACCGGGCACGTTGGCATGGCTGCGTTGCTCTGGCGCGACCTGTTCGCGTTCAACCCAGCAGCGCTGCTCAGGCGGGCCAACCACCGCGTGGACCGAGGTCACTCGGGCTTCATACAGGCGTTCGTTCTTTCGCCGATGGAAATCGGGGGCGTTGGTAACGTGCATGGGTGCGTAGCGTGGGTCGTCAGCACGCGCGTTTTGGCTGACGATGCGTGCTGACGATACGCGGTCATTGAGGTTCATCTCGGCCAGCGACGGGTATTGCCCAGGGCGCAGCACCACACAGTGCCCGCTGTAGTTGGCGTCTTCACACACTTCCCAGCTGCCCTTCATTACCTCGGCTGACGAGGCACGGTCATTGAAGCCGAAGCGGTCGAAGTTGGGGATTTGCGCTTGCGACGTGAAGGAGCGCCCGTTAAAGCCGTCATTCTCGTAAAAGGTGATTTGGGCATAGGCCTGCGTGGCGAGTGCCACACCGGCTATGACAAAGAAATGTCTCAACAATTGATTCATCGACGACTCCTGATAAAGAGGTGCTGACTGTGGCGTTGCGTGACACGCCTGTCTGTGCGTCTGCGAACACAAGGTGTGTGGCGCAACGCACCGACACCCGCTGGCAGCGCGGCGTAATCTGGCTTGTCGCCGCTTCTCGGTCACTGCAGGTCACGCAATCTCCTTGCCAGTACCTGCAGGCTGAGAGGCACGGCGGCGGATCAGTCAACCCAAATAGGAGTCATCATGAAATTTTCACAACTGCTGTTGGCAGGAGCTGCCTCATTGGCATTGGCCGGATGTATTTCCGCACCCGCAGGCCCCCCAGGTCCGCAAGGTGCGACAGGGCGAACCGGCGCAACCGGTGATACCGGCTACACCGGTGCTACGGGTTACACCGGCGCAACCGGCAGCACGGGCGCAACCGGCAACACGGGTGCCACGGGCTACACCGGAGCCACGGGCGGTGCAGGTGCCACAGGCGATACGGGTGCGACGGGTTACACCGGCGCAACCGGCAACACGGGTGCCACAGGTCGCACGGGTGCCACGGGTACAACCAAGGGTGGCACGGTCGTTATCGTCCCGCCTCAGTAAAACCGGTTGGGGTGCCACAAGGTCTCAGGGCTTGTTGGCACCGTTACCCGAGTCTTGTTGCGGCTCGGACATGGCACGCATTTGTGCCTCGACCTCGGCTTCGTTGTCGATGGTTTGGGGTGTGATGCTGACGGGTTTGTCCAGCAGATGAACCATTTGGGGTTGAGCCAGTACGGCGCCCACAACGATCAGTTGCACCAGCACAAAGGGTGCCATCGCTGACAACAATCGGCTCAGACTGATTTTTTGGGATGCTTTGATGCGGGCCATCATCACCGCGTAGCCCATCGGAGGAATCAGAAAACTCATCTGTAGCACCAGCAGCAACACCACGGCAGCTTGCTGCGCGTCGCCCAGAATGGCGATCAGTGGCGGTGCCAGGATGGGGATGACGACAAAAATCATCTCGAACGCATCCAGCACCCACGCACAGGCCATCACCATGGCCAGCACGGCCAGTGCCCGCGGCATGGGTTGCCAGCCCGTATTGAGGAACTGCTCGGCCAACCAGCGGTCTGAGCCCCAAAGGCGAAACACCAAGCTGAAAATGGTGGCACCAATCAGCATCGCCATCAGGGCACCGGTCAATACCAAGGTTTGCTCCAGCACCTCCTGCCAGACCGGCCAGGTCAGCGCACGGGTCAGCAGGGCGGCGGCCACCAACAACATACCAGCGGTGGCGGCAGCTTCCACCGCCAGCAGTTTGCCAGTAAACACACCTGCCAGCAGCAGCACGATGGTGCCACCCGCAGCGCCCGCGACGGCGTAGGTGGTGCGTGACACCGGCTCGGGTACCCAGGCGACTTGGCGGCTTTGCCAGCGTGCGATCAGCGCCCACAGCAGCAGAATGGCCAAACCCGGCAGCAAGGCTGCATGGAACACGTCCTGGGTGTTGATGATGTGCTGCTGCCCCATGACAAAGCCTGGCAGGTTGCTGGCTTCGGTGTGCGCTCTCATCATGGCATCGCCCAGCAGGATCAGCACCAGCGAGGGCGGTATCACCACGCCAATGGTCGCTGCCACGCTGACCAGGGCGATGGCACGGCCCGGTTCCATGCTTTTGAGGCGCGGGGTGACCAGCCGCGTGAGCAAAAAAGCGCTGGATGCCACCGAGCCGTTCATCGGTGCCACCAGGGTGCCCACCCCCAGCGCCGCCAGCGACTGTCCCGCTCCCAGCGGATTCAACAGCCGTGCCAGTGCAGAAAACAGTGCGTCAGCCACCGTGAGGCGCTGCAGCAACATACCCACAAACACGTAAAGCGGCAGCGCCTGCAGCAAGTCGTTTTCCAGCAAGCCGAGCACCCGCGCAGGCATGGCCGCCAGGATATTGACATCCATCACACCGCTGGCTAACCCGGCCAAGGCAAAGGCGCTCGAGACCCCGATCAGCAAGGTCCAGACGGGCAGACCGGTGGTCACCGTCAACACGCCTAGAACAAGCAGCATCAGCAGGCCGGTTGACGTGCCCATCACTTGGACCTCTGGATCGATTGCCAGACAGTGACGACGGCATCCAGCAGCACCAGAACCAGCAGCACCATCAGGGACATCTTGACCAGGAAGTACCCGGGTGACGCTGTTTCGGCAAATTGCTCCAGTCCCAGGACTGCGTTTTTGACGGTGGCGGCACTCGCCCAGAGCATGAAGGCAGCCCAGGGTCCTACACATAGCAGCGTCACCCAGGCACGCCAGGGCTTGGGGTTCAGCGGCTCGTCATGCGAGCCTACCCCTGCCGCCAGGTGGCTGCCGTGCCGTGACGCAGCAAATACCGCCACCGCCACATACAGTGCAAAAACAATTTGCCCCAAGTCATTGGCCAACGGCGCATAGGCATGAACCCAGTCACGCAATGGCCACTGTAAAAACAGCAGGGTGGCCAGAGGCAACACCAGCACAGCGGCAATACGCATCAATCGGTGCATAAAACTCCTGCGTTCAGTTCATGTTCAGTTGATGGATGCGAAAACTCAGACAAACAACGCCAGTCCACCCCACAATCCGATGACTGAGACCAGTGCTGCCAGGACTACCAGAACCCACAGGTACCAACCGCGCAGTCGATGCCGATCTGGCAAAACCGTCTGCACCAGCAACAGTAGCACAGCCACCAGCACCGGAAAGATGCAGGTATTCACCACCTGGGTCGCGACATCCAGTCCGATCAGATTGGCCTGCGATCCCACCAGCCAGGCGCTGCCCACGATGCACAACGCATAAACGGCATAAAACCAAGGCGACTCGGAACCCGGACTGTGTTTGGCGCGCACATACCCCGCCGCCTCGCTGATGCCCCAGGCAAGCGCCAGTGACGACACGATCGCCGCCACCATCGCCGCGCCCAACACGCCAGCGCTAAAGACCAGATGCGCGCCTGAGCCGCCCAGCAGTGGAATCAGCGCATCGCTGACATCTCCAATGCTTTGAATCACCCGGGTGGACCCCTGGGTATCAAACGTTGCCGCGGTGGCGATCATGACGGCGGCGGTGATGCATTGTGTCAATACGGCGCCGCTGGCGGTGTCCCAACGGGCGGAGGCGTATTGCGCAGGGGTCAGGCCTTTGTCGGCCACCGCCGATTGCTGATAAAAGATCATCCACGGGTTGAAAACCGACCCGATCAGCGCCGAAGCCAGGAACATGAAGGGATGGTTGCCGAACAGAAAATCGGTGGATTGCCGGGCCATCACCGAGACATCGGGATGGGCCATCCAGGCGACAGCAAAAAAAGCCAGCTCAAAAAGACCAAACACCAACGCGATTTTTTCAATCCGGCGGTAAGAACCCAAAAACACAACCGAAAACAGGGCGGTCGAGGCCAGTGAAAGTGACACCGTACGCGAGACACCATAAATTTCCCCGACGGCTGCAACACCGGTGAATTCGGTGATCAGCGAGCCGATGGTCGCCACGGCCAGAACCACGACGGATAGCCGCGACCACCATTTGCCGTAACGCGTCAAAATGAGTTCGGCCAGTCCCATGCCCGTGAAAATGCCCAAGCGTACGGTCAGTTCCTGCACCATGTAGAGCAGGGGAATCAGCGCCAGCACCAGCACCAGCAGCCTGTAGCCCCACTGCGCGCCGCCTTGTGCAGCGGTCACGATGTTGCCGACATCGGTATCGGCCAGGGTCACCAGCAACCCTGGCCCCCAGACCATCAAAAATTGCCAATGTGCCGGACGCGACACGGCTGGGGCTGGTGCAGGCGGGTTGGTGACCCGAACGGCTTTCATCAGTTCCTATTTCTGCAAAGCGATGCACTCTGCATTTTCAAAGGCACCGCCATCCACCACCAGCTTGGCTGCACCCGCCGAGACGATTTGGACTGGCGGCGTCACGCCAAGCGCAAAGCCTGCTGCCTGGTAGTTTCTCCAGTTGATATGTCCGTTGGCTGCCGTGACTTGGGTGCGCACCACGCCTTTGGCAGACGTCAATCGCATTTCAGCGGCCCCGGTGTCGTAACTGATCGTCAGATCTGGACTTTTGCATTGGTAGGTGACCCAATGTTCCGGCGTCGGCATCACGGGTGACTTGCCAAAGAAGTGCACCATCCAGCCGATGAAAAAAGCACCAGACAGCGCAAAGACCAGACCGATGTAGATTCTTTGCGGAATGCCACGTTCCACGGCAGGTTTAGCCTGACCGGCAGACACCATTTGTGTGCGCGCTGCAGCCTCGATGCGTTTTGGTTCTGCCAACACGTCAGAGACCGGTTGTGGCTCCTGCGTCAAGGCTGCAATGTCGGTTGCATGGCTGAATGTGCCAGACAAATCGTCCTGGGGCACAACTGGTGTTTCCGGGGGTGCTTCATCGCGAATGTGCCGAACATTGGCGGTGGCCGGTCGCAGAATATCCCACAGCGATCCGGGGGGCGTTCTGGCGCCCAGAGACTGCTGATTTCGAAGAATGATCTTGCTCTGCATCACCGTGTAGGCGCCCGCCAGAACGGGCACCACCAGACTGGCCAGGCTGGAGGGGTTGACGATGGCACCGCCAAAAATCGGGTCATCCACGATCAGCCCGCCTGATACCGCCCCCAGAATGGCGCCACCCACCCACAAGAGTTCGGGATACACATCGAGCAGCCGGGCAATGTACAAACTGCCAAACATCAGGATCGGAATGCTCAGCAGCAAACCCGCCATGAGCATCTGGAAATTGTTTTGCGTGACCGCCGAGAGTGCCAGAACATTGTCCAGACTCATCACCACATCGGCCAGCACAATGGTTCTGACAGCAGAAAAAATATCGCCTCTGGATGACGAATGTTCTGCCAGCACCGACGTGTCCTGGTCGGAGTTGTCAATGATCAGGCCGATGGAAATTTTCAGCAGCAGGAATCCGCCGATCAGCTTGATCAACGGTATTTCCATCGCGAAGGTGGCGATGCTGGTGAGAAACACGCGCGCCGCAAAAGCGCCCACGATGCCCAGCCAAAGCGCCTTCATGCGGTGCTTTTTGTCCAGCGTTCGCGAGACCAGTGCGATCACAATGGCGTTGTCGCCGCTGAGCAAAATGTCCACCAGCAGCACGCCCAGCGCCACATTGAACGACCAGACCGAGGGATCAGCTTCCATCATGTTCATCTGCCATCTTGCGCCCAACCGATGCCTGGGCAATGACCACAGGTACCAGTTTATTTGCCGGTTGCACTGTCAGGTCCGGTTTTGAGATCGTGCAAAAACGCCGAGTCTGGCGACAGGAACAGAATTGGCGCAGACTCTGCGAGCGACTGGCGATAGGTCTGCAGCGAGCGGTACAGCCGGTAAAACTTCGCATCGTGCCCAAATGCCTCGGACAGGATTTGATTCGCCGAGGCATCGCCCTCGCCACGGACAATCTTGGCGGTACGCTGCGCCTCGGAAATGATCGCCAGCTTGTCTTTGTCTGCCTTGGACTGAATTTGCTGAGCCCACTCGGCCCCCTGGGCCCGCAATTCCTTGGCTTCGCGGTGCCGCTCGGACTGCATGCGCTCATAAATGGCCTGGCTGGTTTCCAGCGGCAGATTGGCCTTCAGGAAACGCACCTCTGAAAACTCAACGCCCATCGACTTGCCCTTGGCAAGGACTTCAGCCTGGATCTTGCTGACGACTGCGACGCGGTCTGACGACAGCAGCGTGGGAAGACTGACCTGCCCCAGCTCCTTGCGCAGCGATGAACTGATCAGCTGTCCGAGTTGCAGATTGGCCTGATCCAGTGTGCGCAAGGACTGGTAAAACTGCAGGGGATCGACGATGCGGTAACGCGCGTAGGTTTGAACCTCAAGTCGCTTCTGGTCGCCCAGAATGACCTGTTCGGAAGGCGGTTGCAAGAGCAACTCGCGGTTGTCGTAGTAAATCAGGGTGTCCATGGTGGGTACCTTGAAATTCAGGCCAGGCTTGAGCACGACCCCGATGGGCGCGCCCAGGCGGATGATCAAGACCTGGTCGGTTTCCGTCACCACATAGGCCGTGAGCGACAGCACCCAGAGCGCCACGAGGATCAGCAGGCTCAGCACAACAGCGGGGCGCTTCATTTCGCACCTTCTTTCTGCTGCACTTTGTCATTGATGTTCATGTAAGGCATCACGGCCGCCGCCCCTTTGCCGGTGGTGTCAACAATGACCTTGGCGGCATGACGCAACAATTCGTCGGTGCTCTCCATATACAGCCGCCACGCGGTCACATCCTTGGACTTGGCATAGCTGTTGTAAACCGCCATGAAGCTTTGGGCATCGCCGTCGGCCAGTTTGACGACCTGCGCTTTGTAGGCCTCGGCATCCTGGGTGATCTTGGAGGCCTCGCCGCGGGCGCGGGGCAGGATATCGTTGGTGTACGAGTCGGCATCATTGCGGGCACGTTCCTGGTCGGCGCGGGCGCGCTGCACGTCATTGAAGGCATCAATCACGGCGGCTGGCGGGTCCACGCGCTGCAATTGCACTTGCGACACAAAGACTCCAGCGTTTTCCTTGTCCAGCAGTTGCTGCATCAGGTCACGGGTTTCGTCGGCAATTTGCTGGCGCTTGTCAGACATGGCGGCCTGGATCGGTGTGCGCCCGATGACCTCGCGCAGCGCACTTTCGGCCGTCATGCTGACCGACACGTCGGGGCGCTTGACCTTGAACAGAAAATCCTTGGCGTCCTTGATTTTCCAGAACACGGTGCATTCGGCTTCCACAATGTTCTCGTCACCGGTCAGCATCTGCCGATTATGCGAATCCTCATCCGAGCGCGCCAGCCCGATCTGTATCTGGTTAATTTGCGTGACCTTGGGCGTGAAGACCACTTCTACAGGATAGGGCCAGTGGTAATGCAAGCCCGGCTCCACGGTTTCCTGGTATTTGCCAAAACGTAATATGACGCCTTGCTCATCGGGCTGTACCTTGAAGACCCCCGAGTCCACCCAGATCAACAGCAGGATGATGACCACCAGCAAACCGCCGCGGCCTTTGAAGCCGAGCAACGCGGTGTAATACGAAAGCCAGTTTTTGAGTTGCTCAGATCTGGTCGGTGGCTTGGAGGGGAACGTGTTTTCCAACGAATTGACGGTGTCCATGGATCTTGTTTTGCGTGGTCGGTAGGCGTTTGGCGCGATTGTGGGTGCTGAACCCGGTACGTTTTTACCCTTCGGTGCGACTTTACACAGGCTTTACATGGGGCGCTATGGCACCGGAATTTACTGCAAAATGGGTCATCACTTCAATTTTTTGCCATGTCACGCACCATCCATAAACTTTTTGATCTCAGCGGCAAGACTGCCCTGATCACAGGCGGCTCGCGCGGGCTGGGTCTGCAAATGGCGCACGCGCTGGGCGAGGCGGGCGCACGCCTCATGCTGTGCGCGCGCCAGGCTGACGAACTGGAAGCTGCCTGTGCCGAGCTGCAGGCTGCCGGGATCGATGCCCGCTGGGTGGCGGCAGATTGCGCGGCAGAGGCTGACCTGCAAAAGCTGGTCTCCGAGACCCTGCAGCGCATGGGTGACATCGACATTCTGGTCAACAATGCCGGTGCCACCTGGGGCGCCCCGGCGCAGGATCACCCGGTCGAGGCCTGGGACAAGGTGATGAATCTGAACGTGCGTGGCATGTTTTTGCTCTGCCAGATGGTGGGCAGGCAAAGCATGATCGCGCGTGGCGGGCGCATCATCAACATGGCGTCGATTGCCGGGCTGGGTGGCAACCCGCCGGGCATGAGCAGCATTGCTTACAACACGTCCAAGGCCGCGGTGATCAATTTCACCCGCACGCTGGCGTGCGAGTGGGGCCCCTACGGCATCAACGTCAACGCCATCTGCCCTGGGTTTTTTCCCAGCAAGATGACGGCGGGCACGCTGGCGGTGCTGGGTGAGGAGCGCCTGGCCGCCGTCGCGCCCTTGCGCCGCCTGGGTGATGACGAAGACCTCAAGGGCGCGACGGTGCTGCTGGCGTCCGATGCGGGCAAGCACATCACTGGCCAGTGCCTGGCGGTGGATGGCGGCGTCAGCGCGTACATGCGGAGTTGATGACGATGGACAGCATGAACGTCAACCTGCCCAGTACCGACTTTGGCATCGATATTCCGTTTGTGAGGCACCTTGGTTTTGTGCTCACGTTGTTTGCTGACGGCGAGTCCGAGATCCGCTACGCGGCACGGCCCGAGCATCTCAACTCATACAACGTGACGCATGGCGGTGCCGTCATGACGCTGCTGGATGTGACCATGGCGATGGCGGCGCGTGCAGCACCGGGTCGCACCGGCGTGGTCACTGTGGAGATGAAAACCAGTTTCATGCGCCCCTCCATGGGACCATTGGTGGCGCGTGGCACCTTGAAGCACCATACTGCGACACTGGCGTTTACCGAGGCCACCGTGTTTGACGAACACGGCAAGGCCTGCGCGCATGCCACGGGCACCTTCAAGTACATCAGGCGTTTGCCAACCGGGAGCAAAAGCGTGAACAGTCTGAACCCCCAGCCTGTTCAGGTCGATGCCTGAGCTCTTGGCCGCTCTCTGATGTTTTATAAGAAATTGGCCTGTAGCCCTTATAGATAAAGCGCCAACAGCTATTTATTTCGTAGTATTTGATTGACCCACAAGGAATGTAAACATGCTTGCCAACCAACAGATCGTCCTCGATAACCGCCCTCGGGGTGTGGCCTCAGCGAGCAATTTCAAGCTGGTCAGCACGCCGGTGCCTGCGCTGCAGGACGAACAGGTGCTGGTGCGCCACCACTACCTGAGTCTGGACCCCTACATGCGGGGCCGCATGAACGACAGCAAAAGCTACGCCGCTCCGCAGCCGCTGGGTGATGTCATGCTGGGAGGCACGGCGGGTGAGGTGGTCGAGTCGCGCCACCCGCATTTTTCGGTGGGTGACCAGGTGGTCGGCATGGGCGGCTGGCAGGAGTACAGCGTGGTGAATGCGGACGACCTTGGTGCGCTGCGCAAGGTCGATACCACTGACGTTGCCCTGAGCACCTACCTGGGCGCCTTGGGTATGCCGGGTGTCACCGCCTGGTATGGGGTGGTGAAAATCATTGAGCCCAAAGTGGGCGACACGCTGGTGGTCAGCGCCGCTGGCGGTGCGGTGGGCAGCGCGGTGGGTGCGGTGGCCAAGGCACGTGGCTGCCGCGTGGTGGGTATCGCTGGCGGGCCTGAAAAGTGCGACTACATCGTCAATGAGCTGGGGTTTGATGCCAGCATCGATTACAAGATGCACCGGGATGCGGCTTCGCTCTCGGCAGCGCTCAAGCAGACCTGCCCGAATGGGGTGGATGGTTACTTTGAGAATGTAGGTGGCGGGGTGCTGGATGCGGTGATGGCGCGCATGAATGCCTTTGGCCGTATGGCCTTGTGCGGCATGATCGCGGGCTACAACGGCGAACCGCTGCCGATGGCCAGCCCGGCCCTGATCCTGATCAACCGGCTCAAAGTGCAGGGCTTTATCGTCAGCGACTACATGGATATCTGGCCCGAGGCGATGAACGACCTGGGCACGCTGATTGCCGGGGGCAAACTGCAGCCGCGCGAGTCCATCGTGCATGGCATCGCCGCCGCGCCGGAGGCATTCCTGGGCCTGCTCAAAGGCAAGAACTTTGGCAAACAGCTGGTGAAATTATGCTGATCCTGCACCACTACCCGATGTCACCGTTCTCGGAGAAGATCCGCGCGGTGCTGGGCTTCAAACAGCTGGCGTGGCAGTCGGTGATCATCCCGACCGTCATGCCCAAGCCGGATTTGCTGGCGCTAACCGGCGGCTACCGCAAAACGCCTGTGCTGCAAATCGGGGCCGACATTTACTGTGACACTACGCTGATTTGTGAAGTGCTGGAGCGGTTTGCACCCAAGCCCAGCCTGTATCCGCAAGAAGTGAATACCGCCCTGGCCAACATCGTGGCGCAGTGGGCCGACAGCGCCTTATTCTGGGCGGCGATGGGCTACAACCTGCAAACGCCGGGCATGGAGGAACTCTTTGCGGGCTTGCCAGCACAAGCGGTCAAAGACTTTGCGGCAGACCGCTCGGCCATGGCCACCGGCTTGGCGCGCCCGCGCCCGCGTGACGCCACGGTGGCCTACCGCGTCTATTTGCAGCGGCTGGCATCGTTGCTGGAAGGTGAGCCATTTTTGCTCGGTCAGGTGCCCTGTGTGGCTGACTTCGCGGCGTACCACCCGCTTTGGTTCACCCGCGAGCAGGTGCCGGGCATGGCCTCCATCCTGCACACGGTGTCCGTCGTGCGGAGCTGGATGGACCGCATGGTTACCTTTGGTCATGGCGAGATGAGCCGTCTGAGTGCAACAGATGCGATAGCTGTCAGCGCAGGAGCAATAAGGGCTACAGGCCAAAATGACTCCGAGTTTCAGGATGACCATGGCATCCCGTTGGGTAGCCTGGTGAGCGTTGCCGCCGAGAGTTTTGGCAGTGAGCCGACCGTGGGCGTGCTGGTAGAGGCCACCCACGATCACTACACGTTGCGCCGCGAAGACCCGCGCGCGGGCGTGGTTCGGGTGCATTTTCCGCGCATTGGTTATGCGCTCAGACAGGAGGTTTCGTCATGACTTTCAAGCTGTGGTCGATCGGTACCGGCCACGCCGCGCATGGGGCATCGACTGCGCCGGTGTGGCGTTTGATGGCGTTTGAAGATTTGCGGGTCGCTGAGCTGTACGAGGCCCTGCGCCTGCGCAGCGAGGTGTTTGTGGTGGAGCAGCAGTGCATTTTTCACGACATGGACGGCGCTGACCCCAAAGCCATGCATCTGCTGGGCGTGCAGCGCGGGGAGTTGCAGGCCTATGCGCGTTGTTTTGAGGCCGGTGTGAAGTTCCCCGAAGCCAGTTTCGGGCGGGTGCTGACGCGTTCAAGTGCCCGTGGCACCGGTCTGGGCCATGCGCTTGTTGATCAGGCCATCTCGGCCATCACCCAGGTCTGGGGCCCGCAGGCGATCCGGATTGGTGCGCAGATGCAGTTGGCCGGGTTTTATGCCAAACACGGGTTTGAGGACACCGGCACGCATTACCTGGAAGACGGCATACCGCACCTGGAGATGTTGCGCCTGGCCTAAACGCTGGGGTTTCTGGCGCAGGGCAGCAAAATGTCAAAGCGCGTGCCGGTGGGGCTGGCGCTGAACTTCAGGTGCCCGGCCATCTTGTCCACCAGAGAGTTCACCACGCTCAGGCCAAAGTTGTGAATCTCGCCCTCGCTGCGGGCAGAGTTGGGCATGTGCTCATACAACTGGGCCTGAATGGCTTCCTTGACGCCAGCACCAGTGTCGGATACGGTGAGCGCCGAATAAACGCCGCCATCCCGCTGCACCAGCACCCCGCCGTTGACCACGATCTGCCCGCCGTCGGGCATGGATTCGCAGGCGTTTTTGATCAAAATCAGCAGGATCTGCTTGATCAAGCCTAACGAACCCTGTACCCATGAGGCGCGGTTGGGCAGCTCCGAGGTAATGTCGATGTTGCCCGGTATAAGCTGGCGGTGCTGCAGCAACTGCACGATGTCGCGCACCGCCAGGCTCAGGTCAACCGGTGCCATGGGTGCTGCCTGCGTGGCTTTGGACAATGAGTCCACCAGCAGGTTGACCGCTTGCGCCACCCGCTTGATCTCCAACTGCTGGGCCTGTTTGGCCGACATGGTCTGGGCTGGCCGGTTTTTGTCGGCCAGCCGCCTGCGCGACAGGGCCAGTCCCGCGTACACCCCAAATGCTTGCAGCGTGGGCAACTGGGTTTTGATGTAGGGGCTGAGGTCAGGGGGCACGGCAGCGGCCAGCACGCCCAGGCAGTGCTGGGAGGTGAGCAGAGGCAGCAGTATCACCTCGTTGGTCTGCATGACATCGAGCAGGATACTGGCCGAGGGACTGTGGCGCTTCGAGAACACCACCTTGCGCTGCGCCACACATTGCGCCATCGGGGCATCCAACGTCACGTCGAACGACAGTGGTGTGGCATCCAGGTGGTGTTCGTTCATCGACACCGGCACCAGCGTCAGCTGGTTGTCGCGGGCCAGCATCACGATGGCATCCTCGAGCTGCAGCAGGGCGCTGGCGTGCTGGCGCAGCGAGGTGAGGGCGGCGTTGGTGCTGGTCAGGTTGATCAGCGTCATGGCCATCTCGTTGAGGACGCTGCGGTCAAGGACTTCCTGGGCGAGCCGGATTTGCGGGGTATCCAGCGGTGCCGGCCGTGTGATCACCTGGCCTGGGGCGGGTGACAAGTCGGTGTCAGAAATATCCACGCCCAGATCGCGGGCGATCTGCTTCACTTGCAGTGAGGCCTTTTGGATAATGGCGGTGATCTCTTCAGCGGTCAAGCCCTGTTCACGCACCCCCGGCGCGCCGTCAAATGGCTTGTTCAGCGGCAACGCGGCCAACCGATGCGCCAGATGCACCAATCGCGCCAAAGGCTGGGCTTCTTTCTGTTGGGACGCGTCGTCATGGTGGTGCAGCACCGCCTGCACCATGGCCTCGCCCAAATGCCAGTGCTCCAGCAGCCAGGCACCCGCTTCGGCGTGTGACATGCCCAGCTCGCGCTGCTCTTGATGGCACAAGCCGGGGTCATCTGCCTGGGTGAACAGTTCGGCATAACGCTCAGGCACGGCGGCCAGCAGCGCCAGGCGACCCACGTCGTGCAGCAGGCCCGCCACGTAGGCTTCTTCAGCGCTGGCGCTGTCCTGGCGGTCGGCCAGGGCGCGGGCCAGAACCGCCACGCTCAGGCTGTGCCTCCAGAAGTAGCGCAGGTCCACCCCGCCTGCTTGCCGGAACGCGTTGAAAGTCTGGAATACCGATTCGCTGATGACCAGCACCTTGATGAGCGCCATGCCCAGCGTGCTGGCAGCTTGCAGCAGGGTCAGGGATTTTGTGCCACTGCGGTGGTAGGCCGCGCTGTGTGCCACCGACAACACCTTGGCCGCGAGACCAGGGTCGCTGGCAATCAGGTCGGACAGTTCTGACATACCCGCGTCGTCGGACTGGCACAGCAGCATCAGCCGCATCAGTGTCTGTGGCGGGCTGGGCAGCCGCGCGACCAGCAGTCTTTGATGGATGTCTTCTGGCGGTAGGTTCACAAAAGCCCTTCATGAAGCGCGATGGACAGGTCGGGGAGAGCGATACGATCACAGTGTGCGCCTGACATGGCTTGGCAGCTTACCCATTCATTTTCGGCATATGCTGCCAAGCATTCAGGGACTCCCTCGCTCAAAATGGTAAGCGATTGTTAACACCGTCCGCAAGTGGCCAGCCCCGCCGTCTGGTCAGACGGTGTGTTGACGGCGCCAGCCGGTCAGTGCAACTGTTTGGACAGCAAACCCATCAGGGCACTCTGCTGCATCGGCCGGTGGTAGTAGAAGCCCTGAAAAGTCTGGCAACCCGCGTGTTGCAGGTAGCGTTTTTGCACCTCGGTCTCGACCCCTTCGGCCACCAGCTTCAGCCCCAGACCCTTGGCAATGGAGATGATCGCCAGCACCACCGGAAACTGCAGGGTGTCGTCCTCGATCGGCATCACAAAGGAGCGGTCGATTTTCAGCACATGGACCGGAAACCGGTGCAGGTAAGACAGGGACGAGTAACCCGTGCCAAAGTCGTCAATGGCCACGCGCACACCCAACTGGCAAAGCTTGTGAAGCTGCTCAATGGCGGCTTGCGGGTTGCGGATGCAGATGTTTTCGGTCACTTCGACTTCAATTTGCGAGGGCAAAATCTGGAACCGCTCCAGCGCATCCTTGAGCTTGTCGTAAAAATCACCGCGATCCAGGTAATGAGGTGACAGGTTGATGGACAGGTATGGCCGCTCGTCACTGAGCGTGTTCCAGGCCAGCAGGTCGCGGCAGACGGCTTCGAGCATCCAGTCGCTGATGGCAATGATTAGGCCGCTTTCTTCGGCAAACGGCAAAAACGCACCCGCGCCCAGAAACCCGCGCTGCGGGTGGTTCCAGCGCATCAGCGCCTCGGCCCCAATCACTTTGCCGGAGCTGACATCCACCTGCGGCTGGTAATACATCTCCAGCTCGCCCGCAGCCAGGGCCAGGCGCAGCCCGCTTTCTACCGAGATCTGCTCAAAACTCTGGTTTAGCATGGAGAGCTCAAAAAACTTGTAGCCATTGCGCCCCTCGGATTTTTTGGCGTGCATGGCCAGATCGGCATTGCGGATCAGGTCATCCACGCTTTCGCCGTCCTTGGGGTACACCGCCACGCCAATGCTGGCGGTGATGTGGACGACCTGCCCGCCCAGGTTAAAGGGAGCGCGCAAAGCATCATGAAACGCCTGTGCTACACGGGTCGGGTCCTGCACCGAGTCCAATTCAGGCAGCACCACGTTGAATTCGTCGCTGCCAAAGCGCGACAGGGTGTCGCTGTGGCGCAGGCAGGCTTTGAGCCGGATCGTGGCTTGCTGCAGCAACTCGTCACCCAACTGATGCCCGAGCGAGTCGTTGACCACCTTGAAGCGGTCCAGATCGACAAACATGACCGCCAGCCCGCCCTTTTTGCGCTTGGCTTGCAACAGCGCCAGGCTGAGCCGGTCCTTGAACAGCACGCGGTTGGGCAGTTCGGTCAGGACATCGTAATAGGCTTGGTAGGCGATCAGCTCATCAGCACGCTTGCGCTCGGTGATATCACGCGCCACAGCGTATATGCCCAGTCGCTCCTGGTCTTGCGGCAGGTCCGTGGCAGACAGCTCCTGCGTGGTGAAGCTCACGCTCATCAGTTCCAGACTGAAGACCCGGCCTTCATCGGCGCGATCGAGCGACTGCAGCCGCAGCTCGATATTGCGAGACCAGCGCTGGTGGTGCTGACACCCGTCGCTGAACACGAAATTGGCGCGCTCCTGGTCGCGCGGGTGCACCAAACTGGCGTAATGCTGGCCAATCAGGTCTTCGGTGTTGAAGCCCAGCAAGGGGTGAACACGGTTGTTGATGAAAGTGATGTGGCCCAGGTGGTCCAGCGTGAAGATGATGTCGGGCGAACTGTCCACCAGATGGCGGTAAATCCGCTCCGAGCTCTCCAGCTTGGCCGCAATGTGTTTGTTTTCGGCAGCCAGTTGACGCTGTTGCAGGGCGTTTTGCACGGCTTTGAGCAGTTCCTCACGCGGGTAGGGTTTGCGCAGAAAATCATAGGCACCGCGTCGCAGTGCGCCAATGGCGGCTTCAATGCCGCTGTCACCGCTGGTGATGATCACGTTGGCATCCATCTGGTGCACGTTGATGTAATCCATGATCTCGTGCCCGGAAATGTCGGGCATGCGCAGGTCCAGGATGATCAGGTCAAACGCCTCACGGCTCAGGTGCGCAATGGCTTCGGTACCGCAGTTCGCGGTCACCAGCCCGAAGCCACGGTTTTTCAGCAACTCGCAGACGCTTTCCAGCAGCCTGGGCTCGTCATCGACCAGCAGCAGCCGGGCCGGTTTCTGGAGAATCTGGGGTGTTTGCAGGCCCCTGGAGGCCAGCGTGAAATCCCACTGCATTGAACTTAAATTGCTCATGAAGCGACGGATTTGGCGCGCCGTGCCAGCAGCAGGATTTCAAAACTGGTGCCCAACGCAGAGCTTTTGCAGGTGATGTTGCCTTGCAGTTTTTGCACCAGACCGTGAACAATGCTCAGGCCCAAGCCCCGGTTGTCACCCGTCTTGGTGCTGCGCACTGGCGAGAACAGCTTGGCCATCACGTCGTCTGGCAAGCCCGGCCCCGAGTCTTTGACCAACAATGAAAAGTAGGCCACGCCGCCGCGCTGGATGGTGCCGTTGTTGATGACCTCGATACGCCCGCCTTTGGGCAAAGCCTCGATCGAATTCTTGATCAGGTTGACAAAAATCTGCTTGACGACGCCGGTGGAACCCAAAATGTGACTGGGCTCGTCCGGTAATAGGGCAGAAATCTGCACGGCCTGTGGCAGGAACTGGCTTTCACGAAACAGCCGCACGATGTCGTTGACCACCTGATTGACGTCGATGACGGTGTCGGGTACCGGTGGTGTCACGCGGGCAAATTCCTTGATGATGCTGCCAACGCGGTCAATTTCTTCGTTCAGGATCGTCATCTCAGAACCCAATGGCTCCTGACGCGCCAGTTTGTCGTCCAGCACGCCGAGGTAATTCTTGATGATGGCCAGGGGGTTGCTGGCCTCATGGACGATCTTGCGGGCGTTGATCAGGTGTTCTTCCTTCAGCGTGGCAATGCGCTGGTCCATTTCGCCATGTTCTTGGGCAGCTGCTTGCAGCGCGCTGGCGGCCTGGTTGCTAAAGGAGAGCAAAAGTTTTTGCTGGCGCTGCAACTCGGCCACACGCCAGGCTTCAGCCCCTGCGATCAGCAGGCCCAGACTGCGATGGCCGGCCACCAGCGGCAAACACAGCAGACAGGGCGTGTTGAAGGCGCGCAGCAACTGCTCTTCGACCAGGTTCAGGCTGCCGCGCCCACGCTCCAAAAAAACCAGATGTTTCGTCGCGACCGCCTCGGCGATGGCGCCGCTGGCCAGACTCATGGAGAAGTCCATCATGCGCTGGCGTTGCTCGCCTACCGAAGCAGCCGTCAGGGTGCGGCCATCGCTGCTGACCAGAAACACCACCGGGTCGTCCAGATCAAACAGCATGCGGGCGTTTTGCCGCACGCTTTCCAACAGCTGGGTGCTGTCTTTCTGGCGGGCGAAGACCTGACCCAGCTCCGTGCTGAGTGCCCGGTTGCGGATTTCTTCGGTCAGGCGCTGATGCGCCGGGTTGGCCGCAACAGGCACCGCAGCCACGGGTGGTGCTGCTGGCAGGTTTGACAGGTCAATGCCCAGATGGTCGGCCTCAAGCATAACTTGAGCCTCACAGCCCTGGTAAATCTCCAGGATGTCTGCATCGCTGATCTCGCAGACCGCGCCGATGTCCGCCGGCAGTGGCGTGCCGGGTGGATGGTCGCTGAGCAGGTGCGCCAGATGGACGAGCCGGATCAACGGGTGCGCGGACGTGACACGCGCCGGGTCTTCGTGGTGGTAAAGCACGGCATCGGCCAGGAAGGAGTCCATGTCCCAGCGGTCGATCAGCCAGGCACCGGCCTCAGCATGCGAAATTTGCAGGCTCTTGTGCTCTGCAGCGCACAGGCCTGCGTCATCTGCCATCTGAAAATTGAGACCGTATATGTCAGGTGCGGCGGCCAGCAGGGCCAGGCGGCCCACATCGTGCAGCAGGCCTGCCAGGTAGGCTTCTTCCACCTGCAGGTAGTGGGTGGTTTTGGCCAGGTCGCGAGCCATAACCGCGGCGGTGAGCGAATGTTTCCAGAACGCGCGCAAATCGGTGCTGCCGGTATGCGGAAACCCGTTGAAGGTCTGAAACACCGATTCGCTGATCAACAGCGACTTCACCAGGTCAGAGCCCAAGGTGGCCAAGGCCTGCAGCAACCCCAACTTGCGACCGCTGCGCTGATAGGCGGCGCTGTTGGCCACGCGCAGCACCCGGCTGGTCATGCCGGCATCGTTGGCAATGAGTTTGGCAAGCTCTGACATCCCGGCTTCATCGGCTTGGCAGAGTTCGATCAGCTTGATCAAAATCTGCGGCATCGCGGGCAGGCGTGCTACCAGCAACCGGTTCCGGATGTCATCAGGATGGACAGATTTCACGAATGAATAACTCTTATTTGAAAGGCCCAATCAAGGGGCCCAGGTTATGTCAGTTGATGCAACGATTGAGTCAATATACCAGTGTTTTGCGACGGGTTGTTGGGTTGGGTGGCTAATATAATTGACATATATCAAGGCCGAAGTCTGCGCGTAGTCTACGCGAAATGCTATCAAAACGTGATTAGCTTTGTTATTGATAGCAAAAAAGACAAAACTTGTGCTGTTGGTCACGCAAGCTGCTCATTGACAGCGGTGTTGTACCGAAACCACGCTCAGAAGGCATCTATCTCGCAGAAAGCGATGGAGGTCGCCGCCGCATGCCAAGTCGCGACCTTTCGATCTGCAGGTGACTCTAGGCCTGCCCTTTACCCACAACTATTTTCATCCAGATCGTGCTGCGCCAAGCACGAATCCGGCGCACATCATTTGCAAACAAGCATAGCCCTGCCACATCAGCTGATGACTAGGCGGGGGATCATTGGCTCGGCCAAGGTAGCCG